>LFFH01000030.1 GCA_001510455.1 Actinobacteria bacterium casp-actino8 | reverse complement strand
GGCTCGTCGAGCAGGGACGCGCTGCCTACTCGATACCCGAATCCGACGACTTCGTGGTCATCGAGGGCTCGTATCTCATCACCGTGGCCGATGGACGTCTCGTCGGAATCGAAGGACTCTCGTGATCACATCCACTCGTACTCGGAGCGTTGACAACCCATGAACACCGTTCTCCTCGTCATCGTGATCGTCCTGCTCGTCGTGGCCGTGGGCATTCAATGGCGCACGAAACAGACCCCTCCCGCCGAACAGCCCGGCTCATCCCCCGTCGATCCGGCCGCCCTCAGCGCCGACGTGTCCCGCACCGTGAACGAGGCCCTCGGACAGGCGCTCCGGCAACTCGATGAGCGGGCTCGCCTCGACCGTGAAGAAGCCATCAAATTGGCGTCCGACCTCGTGACCCAAAAAGGTGGGGAACAGATCGGCAACCGTGCATCGTTGATCGAGCAGGGTCTGAAACAAGTGCAAGACCAGGTGAGTAGCCGTCTGATCGAAATCGATCGTGCCATTCACGACCTCGCCTCTCGCAACACGAATCAGTACGACAAAATGGGGGAAGCCGTTGCCGCTCTCACCCAACGCACGGAGAATCTGAATCGCGTTCTGTCCAATTCACAAGCACGCGGACAATGGGGTGAGCGACTGGCCGAAGACATGCTTCGCGCGGCCGGATTCGTCGAGGGAATCAACTACGACAAGCAGACCATCATCGATGGCGGTGGCCGCCCCGACTACCGCTTCTCGATCCCGCCGGATCGTGTTCTCTACATGGACGTCAAGTTCCCCCTCGACAAGTACGCGGAATACGTGCAGGCCGACAACGACGGAGCGAGAAGTGTCGCCCAAGACGCATTCGTCAAGGCGGTTCGCAGCCACGCCGACATCCTCGCCAAACGCGACTACATCGACAAGAGCTCCGACAACACTCTTGATTACGTGCTCATGTTCGTTCCCAACGAGAGCATCAGTGGTTTCGTCCATGAGAGCGACCCCACACTCATCGACTACGCACTGACTCGCAAAGTTGTTCTGTGCTCGCCACTCACCCTCTACGCATTCCTCGTGGTGATCCGACAGGCCGCTGATGCGTTCCATACCGAGAAGACGGCCGCTGAAATCATGCAGTTCGTCAATCTCTTCCAGAAAGAATGGGAGAAGTACACCGCTGCTGTCGACGATGTCGAGAAATCGTTCCGCAAACTCGAGTCGAGTCTCGAGAGCATCAATGTCGATGGCACCCGGTTCAAGAAGCTCAATGCTCAAGTCAAGAAGATCGAGCGCCTTCGCACCAAACAGGGAATCCCCGAGCTACCCGCAGTCGATGACGACGTTGTCGACGTCGAAGAGATCGACGACTGATTCACACGTCGCGGATGTCGCCGCGTCGACGTGCTTCGTCGATGATCGACTGGGTGTGAGCCCACAAAATCTGCGAGCCGTCACCGATCGGTGACAGGCGCTTCACGGCCTGCGGTGTCGTCACCCCGTGTTCCTTCCAGGTGGACGCGTCTCCGGCAACATGATTCAGCATGGCCGGCTGCATACGGTCGACGGCATTCGCGAAGCGACTCTCCGGCGTCTCCATCGCCTCGTATTCCTCCCACAAACGCCACAGGTATTCGGCCTGGTCGGCGGGAAGTAACCCGAACAGTCGCTCGGCGGCCTTGCGCTCACGCTCTTCCTTGTCACCGTTCGCAGCGACGTCGTAGGCGAAGGTGTCTCCGGCATCGATCTCGACGATGTCGTGCACCAAGCACAGAGCGAGCACGTGGAGGATGTCGATGTCCTCGTTGCTGTGTTCGGCGAGAACGAGGGCGTACATCGCCAAGTGCCAGGAATGCTCGGCGGTGTTCTCGCGACGACCATCGGCGATCCTGGTCTGACGATCGATGCTTTTCAGCCGGTCGATTTCCACCAAGAAATCGAGTTGACGCTGGAGACGATCGGCCGACACGAGAGCCTCAACCCGAAATCAACGACGCCAGCGCCCACACGGCCGCCACGAGCCCGACGACGGCCATCACCACACTGCGAGCCAGGGGAGCACGGGCCAAATCACCTTCTTTGGTGGCCGGCGGCGGCTTCACCACTGCCAGAGCGTTCCCCACGAAGAGTGCACCACCGAGGGCTAACACCAGCCAAGCGAGCAGGTCTTCACCGAGGAACATGGGGCCATTCTGCCAGCCGAGCCCGTTTCGCTCCCCCTCGGCGTCGCCGGCCACCGACTCAACGGGTAAGACTGGTCGCATGGGTTTCCATCACGTCGCCATCGCCATTCACGACACGGCCGCCAACTACGACTTCTACACCCGCGTCATGGGCTTCGAACTCGTGAAAGTGGTGACAGCGCCCACTCCTGAGGGTGGTTGGAGCAAGCATTTCTTCTATTCCACCGGAACGTCGCCCTCGGGTGAGCAAGGGATGATCGCCTTCTGGGAAATACACGACGACTCGATCGGTACCGAATTCGGAACCAACCTCAACAAGAGCGCTGGTCTGCCGTGGTGGGCCAATCATCTCGCCTTCGACGCTCCGACCGCCGAGGATCTGGAACGTCACCGTGAGAGATGGCGTTCGTGTGGACAGACGGTTCTCGAGGTCGACCACGAGTTCTGCCGGTCGATCTACATCCGTGATCCGGAAGGCAACACGGTCGAGTTCTGCCATACCGTGCGCGACTTCACCGAGGACGAAAAGACGCACGCCGTCGAATTGCTCATGAACCCGCAACCCGAAATGGAAAAGATCTTCGGCGCCAAGATCTGGCAGCCCGAAGGCGATCCGGTTCTGCTTCCGTCCGGCTGACCGAGAGCTACTGCGGTTCGCCCGGCTCGTCGGGACGACTCGTGATGCCCCGGGCCGCGCTGCGGAACAACGTGAACTCCCCCTGGAACACCAACTTGAGATTGGCAAGTTCTCCGGCACGATGTTTGGCCACGATGAGATCGGCCATCCCTCGCAACGCAGGATCCATCGAATCCTGTTTGTAGACCTCTTCGCGGTGAATGAACATCACCACATCGGCGTCCTGTTCGAGTGACCCCGACTCACGAAGGTCGGCGAGTTGAGGCCTCTTGTCGGACCGCTCCTCGAGTCGACGGCTCAGCTGGCTGAGCGCCAGGATCGGTACGTTCAATTCGCGTGCCAGAACCTTCAGGTTTCGGCTGATGTCGCTGACTTCGAGCTGACGGTTCTCGGCTCGCGTATTTCCTCCCATGAGCTGGAGGTAGTCGATGACGATCAATCCGAGGTCGTCATAGCGGGCCTTCAGACGACGGGCCTTGGCCCGGATCTCCATCACGGTCACGGCTGGATTGTCGTCGAGGAACAACGGCACCTCGAGACGACCCACGGCGTTGTTGACGTCACTCCACTCGTTTCCGGTGAGGTTGCCGGTTCGCAGCTTCTTGGTGTCGACTCGGGCTTCCGACGACAGGATTCGCTGAGCCATTTCGCTGTGGCTCATTTCGAGAGAGAACACGAGCACGGGCTTGCGAGTGTTCTTGGCGACATGGGTCGCGATGTTGAGAGCGAACGCCGACTTACCCATGGATGGGCGAGCACCCACGATCACGAGCGATGACGGCTGCAACCCGAGCAAGACATTGTCGAGATCGACGAATCCGGTCGCCACACCGGTCACACCTATCTTTTCGGTGTAGCGCCGTTCGAGTTCGTCAGTGGTGAGGCGCAGGATGTCACGAATTTCGGCCGTCGAGTCGACCACTCGATCATCGGCGACTTCGAACACTTTGCTCTCGGCTGTGTCGAGAGCCTTGGCCACGTCGTCGGGCTCGGAATATGCGATCTCGGCGATCTCACTCGCGACGCCGATCAGACGACGCAATGCCGCCGTGTCGTTGACGATCTTCGCGTAGCGATGCACGTTCCCGATGACAGGTGTCGTGTTCTGCAGACGCAGAAGGAAGTCCATTCCACCGATCTCGTCGAGCAATCCGGCCTTGCGAAGTTCGTCGGCCACGGTGACGGCATCGACCGGCTGACCACCGGCGAGCAACGATCGCATGGCGTCGAACACGTGCTGATGAGCGGCCCGATAGAAGACATCGGGTTGCATCCCGAGTTCACTCACGGTGTTGACCGCTTCACGCGACAACAACAACGCGCCGAGCAACGACTCTTCCGCGCTCAGGTTGTGCGGGGGGACGCGGTCCGTTGCCATCGGACGCGCGCCATTCCCGCGGGCCGAGCGGCCGGACGAGAAACCAGACGAGGGATAGGTGTCGGTCACAGGACCCACCTTCCCCGATGCAGCCTGTTGATCGCTAGTGGGACATCCCTGTGAGGATCCTGTGGACGACGGCCGGGATCCTGTGGACGAACCCCGAGCGACGTCACTGGGCGACGACGTTGATCGTGAAGGAGAACTCGACCTCGGGGTGCGGATGTGCCCCGACCGAGTACTCGCCCACGGTCTTGATGTGGTCGGGCACCGAGATCTTCTTACGATCAAGTTCGACTCCGGCCTGGGCCGAGACGGCCGCCGCCACGTCGGCGGCATGAATCGAGCCATAGAGACGACCCTCGGGACCCGCCTTGGCGGCCACCTCGATGACCTTGCTCACGAGCACCGTGGCCACGGTCTGAGCCGATTCACGATCGGCTGCGTCACGCAGATCACGGCGACGGCGCATCGCCGCCGCCTGGCTGAGCGCCCCATCGGAGGCCTTGATGGCCAAACCACGGGGAAGGAGGAAATTGCGGCCATGACCTTCGGCCACGTCGACGATGTCACCGCGCTTACCCAGCCCGGAGATGTCCGAACGAAGAATCACCTTCATGATCAGGCCTCACCCTCTGCATCGGCTGCGGTCTCCACGACCTCGGCCTCGACCTGGTCGGTCAACTCGACCTCGGCGACCTGATCGCTAACCTTTTCGGTGGCCGGGCCACGTCGCGGCCCACGTCCGGCCGACGCCACGCGCTTGGTGTACGGCAAAAGAGCCATCTCACGAGCATTCTTGATGGCGGTGGCCAGTTCACGCTGCTGCTGAACGGTGTTGCCGTTGAGCTTCTGACCGCGGATCTTGGAGCGATCGGACATGAAGCGCTGCAGCAGGTTGACGTCCTTGTAGTCGATGTACTCGATCTTCTCGGCCGACAAAATGTTGGCCTTCTTCTTGATCTTGCGTCCGGTGTCCTTGGGGGCACCGCGACGGGGAGCTTTCTTGGCGTTACTCATGAGGGAAGTGTCCTTCGTACGTAGTGGAGATCAGAACGGTTCTTCGTCGGGATAGGAATCGGCAGCCGGAGCCGGGCCGGACGAGCGGCCACCGCCGCTGTATCCGCCGCCGCCGTCGCCACGACCAGGGGTGCGCTCAACCGAGGCGGTCGCCCAGCGCAACGACGGGCCGATCTCATCGGCCACGATGTCGACTGCCGTGCGCTTGCCGCCGTCGCGAGCCTCGTATTCACGCACGTCGAGACGGCCGGTGACGAGCACTCGACTGCCCTTCGTGAGCGACGCGGCGATGTTCTCGGCCAACTGATCCCACGCCACGACGTTCATGTACGAGGTCTGTTCCTGCCATTCGCCGTTCACCTGATAACGACGGTTGACGGCGAGACCGAGAGTGACGGTCGGCTTCCCCGATTGGGTGAAGCGAAGTTCGGGATCGCGGGTGAGATTCCCGACGACTGTGATGGAGTTGGATGCCATGGTGTCCTCCTGACGGTGTGACGGTGACCGACCGCGCTCAGGCGGCTGTCAGGCCTCGCCGAGCCGCTTCGGCATCGGGGAGACGCAACAACTTGTGGCGCAGGATGTCGTCGGAGATCCGCAGCGAGCGCTCGAACTCATCGAGGGCTCCGGCGGGGGCGACGAGGTTGAACACGGCGTAGTAGCCGTCTTCCTTCTTCTTGATCGGGTAGGCCAAACGGCGCTTGCCCCACCAATCGGGTTTCCCGGGCACATCACCACCGGCGGCCTTCACGGCCTTGGTGACGTCGGAGGCCCATCGCTGGGCCACGGCATCATCGATCGTTCCATCGATGATGATCATCAATTCGTAGGCACGCATGTTCTGCGTGAACCTCCCTTCGGTCGCGAACCGGGGTTCCGGCTCGGGGCCCCTTGCGGAGCAGGGTCTGTATGGACTCGGGAAGTGTACCGGCGGCCTTGGTCGACCCGACGAGGAGTGTGGGACGAAGACGGGAACGACGGCACCTCGAAAGTCTGGCCGAGGGGTGTGTCAACGATGTCTGGGGCAAAGGCTCGACGATCAATGAAAGCGCAGGTCAGACTGGGCGAGTGAGTCTGACGATCGACGCCGCAATGAGACCCACCCCCGCCGAAACCGCGCCACGCTCGGTCGAGAACTGCCATCCCCGACGCAAGAGACCGGTCACTGCCTGATCGCGATCACCCTGCACGACGAGCGCCGGCCCTCCCATGTCACCCAGTCCCCACCACAGAGCGATCACTCCGAGCAAGATGGCCGCCACACAGAACGGAACCGCCAGCGTCTCTTGAGGCATACGGGACGACAGCAGGAGCGAGAAGACCGCGCTCAGGAGCAAGAACACTCCGACGGCACCGAGGGCCACCAGGACGTGTCGGATCACTCCGGAGAATCCGATACTCGCTTCGTCTCCGCAGTCGACGATCGGCCGCATGGCGGTGGTCGGGTCATCGGGTGAGAACACTTGAAGAAGTTGGCAGTCCTTGCCGTCGGCCACCGGAACCCCGTCCACGAACTGAACGGCGAACGAATCGGTGAAGGCTCCGATCAACAAGAGGCCCATCGCCGCCACCAGCACCATCACGATGCCGGTGAGCGCATCCCGCTGGAGACGTCGACTGGCGTCGTACGACAACCAACGATTGTTGCGAGACGATCGATTCGACAGACCGAGGCGACTCAAGCCCGACGAACCGGTGAGGTCTCTTTTGGCCACGGAATCGTCACCCCACCTGGCGGCGACCACGCTGGCCACCGATGGGCAAGGCTCGCACGAGGTAGTGCCAGCGACAGGAACAACAGGCTTCGACCACGTAGGCCGTGTACTCCTCGGGGCGACGATGGAAGGCGGCCAACTCGTCGTTGTCGGCGGCCAGTCGACCGTGCGCCGGCAACCGTGGCCCGAACACGTACGTCACGAGAACCAGGTTGTCGTCCTCACAGATCGGACAGATCGCCTCGGTTCGCTTACCGACCGAGCGAGCAGCGCGCATCAGCTCCGGATGCGCATCGCACACCTCTTCTCGACCCAGTCGCCCCCGTTGAACTTCGTTGATGGTTGCCCGGCGGGCCATTCGATGGTCGACGAGACCACCACGAAAGGTCGACATTCCACGGAACGAACTCGCCCCGAACGAATCGCGCTCACGCCCCATTCGACTCGGCTCGTCACGACGCGACATCGAGGGCAGGTTAGCCCTGTGCGACACCCGCCTGGCGCGCCACCCACCAATCGTTCAATCGACGCCGAATCTCGTCCTCACCCACCAGACCCTCGTCGAGTCTGATCTCGAGGAGGAAGGCCAGGGCATCGCCCACGGCCCGGGAAGGTCCGATACCGAGTTGAGTCATCACCTGGTCGCCGTCGAGTTCAGGACGAATCGCCTTCAACTCTTCCTGAGTCGCCAGAGCATCGATTCGTTCTTCGAGCTCGTCCATTCGTCGCGACAAGCGCGCGGCTTTTCGTTCGTTACGAGTCGTGCAGTCACAACGTGTCAAGACGTTCAACTCCGCCAACAGTTCACCGGCGTCGGTCACATAGCGCCGAACCGCCGAGTCGGTCCAACCCATGCCATAGGTGTGGAAGCGCAGGTGAAGTCGAACGAGCTCGGTGATCTTGTCGACGTCGTCGTTCGGGAATCGCAAAGCGACCAGACGCTTCTTGGTGATCTTGGCGCCCACGACGTCGTGCATGTGGAAAGTCGTTCCCTTGCCCTCGAGATAGCCGCGGGTCTTGGGCTTGCCCACGTCATGGAACAGAGCTGCCAAGCGGGTGACCCGAAAGTCGAAGTCGTCACGGGCATCAGGACGCACGTTCTCGATCACCGCCAAGGTGTGAGTGAGCACGTCCTTGTGTCGGTGGATCGGATCGTTCTCCAGTCGCATGGCAGGCAATTCGGGAAGGAAGAGATCGGCCAGTCCCGTCTCGACCAGGAACCACAAGCCCGCTGACGGTGAATCGACCACGATCAGCTTGTTGAGCTCGTCGCGGATCCGCTCGGCCGACACGATGTCGAGTCGATCTTTCATCCGGCGAACGGCTTCCACCAGCTCGGGGTTCGGGGTCATCTTCAACTTGGCGACGAATCGAGCGGCACGCATCATGCGAAGCGGATCGTCACTGAAACTGATGTCGGGATCGAGAGGAGTTCGAAGGGTGCGCGACATGAGGTCGGCGACTCCCTCGAACGGATCGACCAGCGTCGGATCGTCGGACGTCACCTCGAGAGCCATGGCATTGATGGTGAAGTCACGACGAGACAGGTCGGTCTCGATGGCGTCAGCGAACTCGACATCGGGTTTTCGAGTGTCAGGGTGATAGGCCTCGGCGCGATGGGTCGTGATTTCGTACACGCGCTCACCCTTGCGAGCTCCGATCGTTCCGAACTTCTCCCCTTGTGTCCAGACGGCGTCGGCCCAAGGCGCGATCAGTTTCTTGATCTCGTCGGGGCGGGCATCGGTGGTCGCATCGAAATCGAGATCAGCGGTGTCGATACCGAGCAACAGGTCCCGGACCGTTCCGCCCACGAGGTACAAGCGCCGATCACCGGCCCGGAACAACGCGGCCAGATCGGCCACCTCGGCGAGGACGGGTGCGAAGCGCTCGGGGATCACAACGGCAGGTTACGACGAACTGTCGTTCAGGTGGTCGGAAGATCGCGTTCACGTCGCCATTCGGCGATCGTGCGCACCATGGCGAAGCCCGAGGAGTCAGGATCGGCGGACGTCGACGGTTCGGGTCGACACGTTCGACCGACGAGAGCACCGAGACACGCGGTCGTCGACGACCGCAGTGCATCCAAGTCGTATCCGCCTTCGAGCATCACGAGTCGCCGACCAACCGGAACGAGGCCGATCACTCGTGCGACGATGTCGAAGAAATCTCCGGACGACAGTGAGAGGTCGGTGATCGGATCACTTCGATGAGCATCGAATCCCGCCGAGATGATCAACCACGTTGGATCGAAGACCTCGCACGCCGGAAGAAACAGTTCGTCGATCGCGAATCGGTAGACATCACCGGTGCTGCGCCGAGGCAGCGGAACATCGAGGGTGAATCCGAGTCCCGCATCACGACCGATCTCGTCGTACCACCCCGTTCCGGGGTACAGCGGCCACTGATGAACGGACGCGTACAGAACGCGAGGGTCGTCGAAGAAGACGTCTTGAGTCCCGTTGCCGTGATGAGCATCGATGTCGAGCACCACCACTCGCTCACCTCGGTCGGCCAGGGCCGCCGCTGCCACTGCCACGTTCGACACCAAGCAGAAGCCCATCGAATCGTCACGCGTCGCATGATGACCAGGAGGCCGAACCGCGCAGAAGGCGGCGTCGCCGCGTCCGGCCTCGAGATGACGAATCGCCGTGAGACCCGCTCCTGCCGCCAGAGTCGCAGCGTCCCACGAACCCGGTGAGGTCACGGTGTCGGGGTCGAGGCGACCCCCACCGGAACGTACGGTCGACTCCAATCGATCGACGAGACGCGACGTGTGAACGCGAAGAAGGTCGTCCCGTGACGCCGCTTCGGGCTCGATCGGCACGAGCCCATCGGCCACCTCGGCATCACGTGCGCCGGCGAGAACGGCGTTCAATCGGTCGGGTCTCTCGGGATGACCAGGACCAGTCAGGTGATCGAGGTACGCCTCGTGCGTGGCGAACAAGATCGACATCGAACCAAACGCTACCGTCGCAGGTGTGATGGCCGGATTCCGACTGCGTCGAGACGATGGACCGCCTCGCATGCTCGACGACGGGCGCGTCCGTGCCCGATTGCGAACCTGGCCCCATCAACCAGGTGTCGCGCAGATCGTTCTCACCGACCACACGAAATCCCCGTCGTTCACGACTCTCGACGACTGGCTCCAGGTCCTTCGGCGTTGGAACTATCAGCGGGTTCGAACCGGTGCCCTCGCCGCATCCGCGACCGATGCCTTCGTCGAACACGGCTTCGACAAAGTGCAAACGCTCGCATTGCTGAAAGCGACGATCTCGCGCCGAACGGAGTTCACCACACCCGCGCACGAACTACGCGCCATTCGCGGTCCACGACAATTGTCGATCGCCGAACGCATCGATGACGAGGCCTTCGAAACCGGCTGGGAACTCGACTCGGCGGCCATCGTCGATGCCTGTCACGCAACACCGCAACATCGCCTACGTCTGGCCGTCACCTCCGCTGACGAGCCGGCGGGTTACGTGATCACGGGTCGAAACGGGTCGGCAGGTTTCGTTCAACGTCTGGCCGTGCGACCCGAGCACGAGAGTCAGGGGATTGCGACGTCACTTCTCCTCGACGGCCTGCGCTGGTTGCAGCGTCGCGGAGTTCGCGAGGTTCTCGTCAACACCGACTTCGAGAATCAGCGCGCTCTCGATCTGTACGCGCGATTCGGCTTCACCCTCCTTGCCGATTCCCTCCAGGTGTTCGAACTCGACCTTCGCGCCGACTCGGGGCCAACCGATCCGGAAACCACGTGAAGACACTCCGCATCACTCCCCTGGTGCTCGTGGTCCTCGGAACCACCTTCGTCGCCTCACCGGTGGCCGCCGAGGAATTCGTGCGGGTCGGATCCCTCGTGTCGCAAGATCAGTACGTGGCCGGAGTCGAGGGTTCGTCGTTCTCGATGAGTGTGTTCGTCGAAGGTCCGAGTTCTCTCGGTGACCGCGCTCCCACGTCGCTTCTCGTCACTTCGCACCAACCCGTCCAATCGCGTCGCGAACTGCACGAAGTGCTCGATGGCACTCTGCCGTCCAACGTCGACACCCTCGTCGTCGACATCGAAGGACGCCGCGACGCATCGGGGATCGTCGAACTCGTCGTGCCCATCGAAATCGGAACGTCGACACCTGACAAGTTGCAGATGTCGGCGACGGGGCTGCATCCGATCTCGATCGCCCTGGCCGTCGGCGCCGAAGTCACCGATCGAATCGTCACGTTCGTGGAACGTCTCCCCGAGGGGAGTACCGAACCCGAAACCGCCGCCCCTCTGCCCACATCGATCTTCGGTTCGATCGACGGTTCCCTGACTCTGCAACCCGACGGTTCGACCGTGGTCACCGACGACGATCGGTCGTCCTTCGCCGATCTGGTCACAGTCGCCGAGGCTCTTCCCGGCTTTCCTCTCACCGTCACCGTTCGTCCCGAGGCGTTGGAAGGTCTGTCTCGATCATCGGCCGAGGACGCTCAACTCCTCTCATCACTTCAATTCACCGATTCTTTGTCCTATCTGTCGATGCCTTATGCCGATGTCGAACCACGAGACGTCGTCGGAACCCGCTTCACGGAGGTCTTCGTCGACCAACTTCGCCTCGGCGAGGACTCGTTGTCCGATTCATTGCCTCTCACCACGGCTCGACGAACCGCATGGGTCACCGATCGGGCCCCGTCGGCTGCCGAGGCTCAATTGGTGCGCGATCTCGGTTTCCGCTCGGTCTTGCTGCTCCCTGATGCGCAACGGGCTGCCGGCATGGAGTTGCTGGGTTTCCTCGACCCGACCCGACTCCTCGATCTCGAGCTCGAAGGTCGCGGCACGATCGAAGCTCAGTTGGCCGATCAACAGATGTCGGATCTCCTCACGGCCGCGGCCCGGCGACCGACGAGTGATTCGTTCCTCGTGGCCCAACACCTCCTCGCCGATCTGAAGATGTTGCGCCAAGAGATCATCGACCGCGGAGAGTCGCTGAACGGACGCTCCCTCGTCCTCGCCACCAACGATGGTTCGATGTTGTCGATCGAACTACTGACTGCCGTGGTCGACACCCTCGGTTCCTCACGTCTGGCCACCCTCATCGACCTCGACGAAGCCTTGTCCCGGTCGGCTGTGGCACTCGCTGACGGCCGACCCATTTCCTTGGTCCTGCCCGACCCGTCCGAAGTCGCCGACGAAAGCCGGTTCATCACCTACTCGCTCACGTCGAGTCGGATCGCCGCCTACACCTCACTGCTTCCCGACGGTGATGATCGCCCCGGTACGTGGCGTCGCCTTCTCGACGTCATCCCCGACCGCCGACTCGATTCCCCAACTCGACAGAGATACATCGACGTGATCGTGACCGACACAGCCGCCGTTGCCGACGGGCTGGTGGCTCCGGCTCCGGCCACGTTCACGCTCGGCGGACGATCGAGTCAGCTCCGCCTCAGTCTGCGCAACGACGGTCCGACCGATCTGAGTGTTCGACTGAGAGTGGCCTCCCCGAAACTTCTCTTCCCGGACGGGGAACCCGTCGTCGTCCTGGCTGCTGGATCCCTCACCCCGGTGGAG
The DNA here is from genome assembly GCA_001510455.1 of Actinobacteria bacterium casp-actino8. The sequence continues at coordinate 2,560 of LFFH01000030.1, read as the reverse complement.
ATCGACGTGGAAGCACGTTCCAACGGCCGCTTTCCGGTCACGATTCAAGTCGTCACTCCTGATGGAGGCCTGGCTCTGACCGATCCGATCGTCTTCACCGCCCGGGTGAACGCCCTGGCCGGACTCGGACAGGTGGTCACCGGCGTCGCGCTCCTGCTCCTCGCCACGTGGTGGGTCCGACACTGGCGAGCCCAGTACCGGCGCCGACAAGCAGAAGTCCTGGCCAGCACGTCGCGTCATCCGAGCCACGATCACCCGACCTGAGCAGGGAGAACGGTCGGACACCCACCACGTCACCCCACTACTGTGGTGTCGTGACTTCATTCGCCCCGGGTGTCCGAATCATCACTGATAGTGCCTGCGACCTACCCGACACACTCGTCGACGAACTCGGAATCCGTGTCGTACCCCTGTACATCCGTTTCGGTGACGACGAACTCGTCGACCGTGAAGATCTGACCACGAGCCAGTTCTGGGCTCGTTGCGCGTCCGAGGATCAGTTGCCCTCCACAGCAGCACCGGCCCCGGGCCGATTCGAGGCCACGATCCGCGAACTGGCGGCCGAAGGAGCCACCGGCGTGGTGATCATCGGGCTGTCGGGCGCCCTCTCGGCCACCCTCCAGAGTGCCGAACTCGGTGCGGCCGCCGTTGGAGATCTGCTTCCGGTTAGGATCGTCGACAGCCGTACCGTGTCGATGGGGCTCGGATCGATCGTGGTGGCCTGCGCTCGTGCCGGACGTGACGGCGCATCGGTCGACGATGTCGAATCCTTGGCCCGTGATCTGGTGGGGCGTTGTCAGGTGTGGGGAGCCCTCGACACCCTCGAAAACCTGAAGAAGGGTGGCCGAATCGGGGGTGCCAAGGCCATGTTGGCCTCCGTGCTGTCGATCAAGCCGATCATCGAAGTTCGTGACGGTGTGGTCGAGGAAGGTGGAAAACAACGAACCCGGTCGAAAGCCATCGCCTTTCTCGTCGACAAGGTTCGCCAGAACGCGGCATCTCCCGGAATCTCCCATCTGAGCGTGCTTCACGCCGATTGTTCGGATGTCGATGCTTTCGTCGAGCAACTTCGACACGTCTACGACGGCGAAATTCTCGTTGGTGACATCGGTGCGGTGATCGGAACGCACGCCGGTCGAGGAACCATTGGTGTCTCTTTCTTCACTGTGTGAGAACTCGTCTTCTTCTGCAATTCCCCTGAACGACAGTCCTGCACAACTAGCGTTTCCGATCGAACATGTCGACGTCGGACAACACCCCTCGACCGGACTCGGTGATTGCCGGTCGGTACAAGCTCGAGCGCCCATGGGCGCACGGTGGAATGGCCGACGTCTGGAAGGCGACCGATCTGCAGTTGTCGAGAACGGTGGCCGTGAAATTGCTGAAAGCACACCTCACCGCCGATTCGACGGTCGCCGAACGATTCCGTCGTGAGGCCATCGCCGCCGCAAGTCTGAACCATCAGAACATCGTCGCCGTATACGACGCCGTCGAAGACAACGGTCGTCAGGCCGTGGTGATGGAGTTCGTCGAGGGTAAGTCGCTGCGCACACTTCTGGACGAACGTCGAACTCTCACTCCCCGCCTGACCGTGCACATCGGTAGTGGTATCTGCTCGGCTCTCGACGCCGCTCACGCGAAGGGAATCATTCACCGCGACGTCAAACCTGGCAACGTCCTCGTGACTCGGGACGGTCGGGTGATGCTCACCGATTTCGGAATTGCGAAGGCGCTCGGAACCGGGGAAGACCTCACGAGTGACAACATCATGATGGGGACGGCCAAGTACCTCTCACCCGAACAAGTGAAGGGTGACGAGCTCGATCTTCGGGCCGATCTGTATTCCCTCGGTCTCGTGCTGTACGAATGTCTCGCCGGCAAAGTTCCTTTCGTCGGCAAGAACGACACCGAAACCGCGCTCGCTCGCCTTCAACGCGACGCCACCGACCTCGGAACCCTTCGGACCGACGTGTCGTCGCAACTGAGTGCCGCCATCCACCGCTTGATTGAACGGGAACCGAATCGGCGCTACTCGAGCGGTGCCGAGGCTCGCGCTGCTTTACGCACCGCCCACGCCGGAGACAGCGTGGGCGACAAGGTGTCGCACGGACATCCGAGTGGAGATCGAACGCCCACCCCAGGCAAGGTCATTCGTCCCGTCGGGCACACCCCGTCCGGACCGGTGCGTCCTCGGAGTGAGCGACCGGAGTCGACTCCCACGCCACGTCGTCCGGTTCGCGTCTCCCCCGTCGTCTGGGTCGGAGCCGCCATCGCCGCACTCGCGGTCGTTGCTCTCGGTGTTCGGTTGATCGCCGGTGGAGACGATGATTCCTCCACCTCGCTTCCGGCGCCCACCACCGCACCGGCCGCACCGACCGGCCCGCCGTCGATCGCTGGTGTGACCACGTTCGACCCCGAAGGTGACGGCACCGAGAACGACGGTGACGTGCGCTGGACCACTGACGGTGATCGCGGCACGTCCTGGTCGACCCTCTGTTACAAGTCACCGACTTTCGGGAGCAAGTCGGGTGTGGGACTCATCGTGCAACTCGCCGAACCC
>LFFH01000029.1 GCA_001510455.1 Actinobacteria bacterium casp-actino8 | reverse complement strand
TTCGGCGGCAGCTTCCTCGACGACTTCTCCATCGACGACCAACGTGGTCTGACCCGAACCGTTGCGTCCATTCAGGCCCAGATCCACTCGATCGATCTGGGTCGTGCGAAGACCGACGGCCTCGACGTGTCGTTCCTCCCCACCCCGGGGGGCGACGACCTCACGCGTCTGCTCGCCGAGCAACGCGCCTACTACGACTGGGCCCGAGGCGAACTTCGCTTGCCGATCATCGAACGTGCACTCGACTGGCTGGCCGCCCACCGCCCCGCTGATCCCGGCCCCACCGTCATCAACTGGGGTGACGCTCGTCCCGGCAACGTGATGTTCGACGGCCACCTTCCCACCGCGGTTCTCGACTGGGAAATGGTGAACGCCGGTCCGGCCGGCGTCGACGTCGGATGGCTGGTGTTCATGCACATGTTCTTCCAGTCGCTCGCCGACATCTTCGAAATGCCAGGTTTCCCCGAGTTCTGTCGAGCCGATGACGTCCAGCAGGCCTACGTGTCGGCCGGAGGACGAGAGATCGACGAGTTCGAGTGGTACGTCACCTACGCCAGTCTGCGATTCGCGGCCATTGCGATTCGTACGTCGTCGCGTGAGGTCGCATACGGCAATCGCGAGATGCCCGACGATCCCGAGGATCTGATCATGCACAAGTCGATGCTCTACGAGCAGATCGACGGCTGATCTAGTTCTTCAGCAACTCCGGCCGATTGGCGACGATCTGGCGGCGAATTCCCTCACGCCAATCGACCGTCGTGTTGAAGCCGCGGTCGTGAAGTTTCGAGAGATCAGGGATGATGGCGGCGATCGTCGCCGTGGTGGGATTGAACGTGGGAGTGAGTCCGGTCAGTCGTCCCATCTCCTCGCACCAATCCTCGATCGACACGATCTGGTCCCCGCCCCAGTTCACGATCTCGGCCGGCGTGGACGCGTACGACAGGAGGTACGGCATGCTGCGGGCGATGTCGTCGGCGTGGATCGGTGTGTAACTCGTGGGTTGATCGACGTGCACCGGGACCGGAATGTCCCGTTCCATCATCATGAGGTGAAAGAGCATCCAGCCGTACTGGTCGCCATAAGGCACGTTGAGTCGTGCGATCACCGTCGGCACACCGAGCCGCTTGGCGGTGTGTTGCACCAACACCTCACCGGCAATCTTGGAAATGCTGTAGGTGGGCATACCGGGCATCGGCCGGTGACTGTCTCCGAGCAGATCGGTCTCGACTCGTGGCTCGTGATCGTGTGGTGCGTAGACCGCAGTCGACGAACAGTGGAAGAACGTCATGCGATCACTCCGGGAGGCCGCCGTCTCCATCAGATCGGCGCAGCCGTGGGCATTGCTCGCGAACGCCTCTTCGAAGTTGTTGCTCTTGGCCACGGCGAAATGAAGAACCAGATCGAGATCGTTCGGGACTTCGTCGAGTCGACCCTTCTCGAGGTCGATGCTCACCGTGCTGACGTTCTGAGCCTCCCACGGCTCGCGCTGGGCCGGGTCACGAAAACGAGCCGCTCCGAACACCGTGTTGCCCTGGGCGGCGAGTGTCGCAGCGAGCGGTCCGGCCACCCATCCGGTGACGCCGGTGACGAGGATGCGTTGTCCAGTGATGGGTTCCATGGCTCCTACCAGAGTTGATCGGTGTACGTGTCGGTGCCAAAGACCGTGTTCTTGAACGGACTCGTCCAGAGATGCGTGGCGAGACCACTCGCCTCGAGATCGGCACCGAAACGGCCGTAGCCGACATCCCACGACTCAGCCGGATCGTGATCGACGAAATGGATCTGCAGGAAACGACGATCGGCCCGCGGAACTCGGGGCACGTCGGGTGGTGCATCGTCGAGCAGGGGAAGAAGAGTCGCGTAATTGAACACGTCGGGTCCCCAGTTCTGCTGGCGTGCCGACGGAGCCCACTCGTCGTTCATCCACGTCCACATCTGTTCGTGACTGACACCATCGGCAAGCTCGCCCACGTTGACGACGATTCCCGCATAGCCACGGTCGAGTGCCAACTCGATGGGCGTACCGGTGTCCGTGCGTGTGCACGAGAACTTGTTGTCGTACAGCTGGGTGTGGATGTGCGTGCGCTCGGGAAACATTCGCTCGGTCGCGTGAAGGTTCTTGACCGTGTCGACGCTCCAACGATTCCAGTCGTCGTGGTGACCCTTCAGCACCCAGTAGATCGCCAGATACGAAGCCGACATCGGGTCGGGTGTCATCGGACTCTCGACCGGATAGCGGAGCTTCTTCAGATCGGCAGTGCACACGAAACGATCACCGGCGAACGAGTACTCACCGACCAGCACCCCACCGTAGAAATGGTCGCGTTCGTACCAACGGTTGTACTCGACCTCGTGACCCTTGTGAGGTTCGACCATCGTGTAGAGCAACGTGCCCAACTCGATCGGATACTTCTTCACCCTCCACCCCCCGGAGAAAGTCGTCTCGTCGAACCCTAGATCTCGTGGACCGCCAGCGAAGATTCGAGTCGGTCGCGAACCAGGGGCCAATGATCGAACGTGATGGAGTACACGGCCGAGTCGCGCAGGTTTCCCTCCTCGCCCGGGACCGTGCTCGGTCGATGACGGCGAAGGATCCCGTCGAGTTCGGCTCCGATGCCTTCGATCGCCCGTCGGCTCCGATCGTTGCGGGCATCGGTGCACACGGCGACCCGCTGCACCTCCCAGTGCTCGAATGCGTACGAGAGGAGGAGCAACTTGGCTTCGAGATTGATTCCCGTTCGCTGGGCCGAGGCCGCCAGCCAGGTGCCACCGATCTCCACTTCGTCAGGGCAAGGGTCAGCGGGTGAGCCACGTCCGAACCACCGGAACGGATTCATGAAACGAGTGCACCCGACCACGGTGTCGTCGAGCGAACGTCGTTGGACGAACGGAAACGCCCGGCCACCCTCTCGGTCGGCGATCAGGGTGTCGACGTACCTGACCATGGCATCGAGGCCGTCCGGCACGTTGGTGTATCGGTACGTCGATGGGTCCTCGGACGCGGCCGCCACGAGAGACTCGACGTGCTGCGACGACAGAGGTTCGAGCCACACGCGCGACCCGACGAGAGCCGGCACCGAGTACACGTGGTCAGCCGATGACGACGGTCGGTTCCTCGGTGATCACCCAACAGATGTTGGAGGTGTCGAGGAAGCGCTCGGTGTCGGCCATGACTTCAGGGAAGTCGGGCTCGCCCATGTGCGCGAAGAAATCCTCGGCCGAATCGAAGTGCTGAATGGTCACACCGTCGAAGTCGGGTTCGGGTTGACGACTTCCCTCGGGCGGCCACACGGCTGGATGTTGTTCGTACCGCCGCACGTACTTGGCCGCCGAACAATTGCGGATGAGCGGGCCGTGCGTTCCGAACCAGTAGTCGAGGAACTCCTGGTGAGTCGTACCGGGCTTGCGCTTCAACATCGACACGAGTCGGATCATGTTTCCCCCTTCGACGAACTCAGGTGATCTTGGCACACCGGCCTAGAGGCCGAGAAAGGATCCGCCGTCACAGACGATCGTCTGACCGGTCACGTACGACGAGTCGTCACCGGCGAGGAAGAGAGCGACCGATCCGATGTCGTCGGTGATGTCACCCACCCGACCGAGCGGCGTGCGAGCTTCGATCGCCTGCTGGAGAGCCGGGTTGCGATCGAAGGCCGTGATCAACGACGGACTGGCCGCCACCGGCGCGATGCAGTTGACCGTGATCCCGTCGGGTCCCCATTCACGGGCCAGGCTCTTCGCTATCGCTCGCTGGGCCGCCTTGGCCGGGGAGTACAGCGGGATGTTGGCGCTGCCCTCCACACCCGACGGAGACGTGATGAGGACGTACCGACCACCACCCTCACCGGGCGGGCGGCGAGACGACGTCACCAGATGAGGGTGAGCCTCACGCGCGCATTGAAGGCTCGCCCATCCGGCCGTCAGCGACATTCCCTTCCAGTGCTTGTCGATGACCGCGTCCTCGAGGCGATGCGGAACCGCGCCGGTGAACGCGTTGTGCACCACGATGTCGAGACGACCGAATTCATCGACCGTTCGGGCGATGCTGGCGGCGATCGAGGCCCCCTTGGTCACGTCGGTCTCGATACAGACCGCTGCGCCCCCGTCGGCGCGGATCGACTCTGCGACCGGCTCACCGGTCTCGGCGCGTCGAGCGGCCACCACCACCGTGGCACCGTGCTCGGCCAATCGGCGAGCGATCCCCTCGCCCACACCCTGTCCGGCGCCGGTCACGACGGCGACCCGGCCGATGAGCGATGTTCCTCGGCGACTCACATCCACAGCCCTCCGTCGCACACGATCGTCTGCCCGGTCACGTGATCGGCCGCACCACTGCACAGGAACGAGATCGTGTCGGACGCGTCGACGTCACCTTCGAGCGCCCGTGGCGCGATCGACACCGGCCCGGTGATCGTGGTGTCGATTCCGAAGGCCTCCGGCGCGAGTGCCACCGCGTTCACCGTCACACCGGTCGCTCCCCATTGACGAGCCGCCGATTTTACGAGCACGCGCGTCGCTTCGGCCGTGGCGGCCACGGCTGCGTGTTCGGCACCACCCGACTGTCCGGTGGTGGGAACCACGATCACGATGTGGCGACAACCGTCGCGGTACGCCTGCTGCAGTTCGGCGATCACGGTCCGCATGGGTCGCTCCCACACTCGATCGATGTCATCGTCGGTGAGATCGACGACTCGGCGACGTTCGATCACCAGCGGTGGAACGATCACGCGCGCCGGAGCACTGGCCGTGACCCTCGCCCGCAACGCGTCGGCGAGTGAGCCTTCGCCCACGACGAGTCCGGTCATCGGCTCCGTCACGACGATCTCCGATTCGTCCGGAGATGGAACGACGTGTCACCGCGATGATCGAAATGGACGATGCGCTCCGAGAAACGCCAGCCGTCGGCGGTCCGTACGAATCGATCGTGATAGCGACCGGAGGCCACCACTTGCAGAGGGAACTCGTCGGGGACGCACTGCGTGACCGTGAAGTAGGAGCGGGTCGAAGCATGATCGTGATCGTCGGCCTCGACGATCGTGTTGGTCACGACGTGCTTGGTGTTGGGAACACCGTCGTAGACCATCACCAACTTCTCCATCATCGATCCGACCTGCGAACCGGGCATCGACGGTCGATCGGGGCCACCCATGAACACCTCAGCCGCCTCGAACAACGTCGACACGTCGTCGAATCGGCCTCCGTCGACGGCTTCGGCATAACGGAAGAGCAAGTTCACGATCTCGCGCTCGTCTCCGGAAGTCAACATGCCGTCACCGTAGACGAACTACCGTGTTCTCCGTGACTGAGAACTCCCCCAACGTTCCCGATCCGACACCGGCCGGGCTTCAACTCGGTGACCAGACCACCGAACTCGTGCGTTCTGCGTTTCCACTCCGACTCGGACTGGTCGAAGGCAAAGTTGCCGTCGTCACCGGCGCGGCGCGCGGAATCGGCGAAGCCGCGGCGCGACTCTTCGCCGCCGAGGGTGCCGCCGTGGTTCTCGTCGACAAGGACGTGGCCGCCACCGAAGCGGTGGTCGAGTCGATCCGGAGTCGGGGCGAAGAAGCAATGGCCGTCGGCGCCGATCTGACGAGCGAAGCCGACGTCGATGCCATGGTGCGTGCGGCCATCGACACCTACGGGCGCATCGACTGCGCCTTCAACAACGCCGGCATCTCCGGCAAGTTCGGTTCGTTCATCGACCTCGATCTCGACGAGTGGCAGCAGATGATCGACATGAACCTCACCAGCGTGTTCCTGTGCATGAAGTACGAGCTCGCTGTCATGGCTGCTCAGGGTCACGGGGCGATCGTGAACGCTTCGTCCGGTGCAGGTGTGGTGGCCGCTCCGGGTCTTCCGCACTACACGGCGGCCAAGCACGGAGTGCTCGGTCTCACCAAGTGCGCAGCTCAAGAGTTCGCCGCCAAAGGTGTTCGCGTGAATGCCATCCTTCCGGGTACGACGCGCACTCCGATGATCGAAGGATTCATCAATGGTGACCCGAACATCGAGAAGATAGTGAGTCGTGGAATCGGTCGTGGTTATCTCGGCGAGCCGGCCGAGATCGCCGAGGCCGCGGTGTGGCTGTGCAGCGATCGAGCGAGTTTCGTGAGCGGAGCGTCGTTGTCGGTCGACGGCTCGACCGTCAACCGCTGATCATCGATCGACTCCGGTCACGACCACGAGTCGAGAACGCTCTCCACGTCGTGAGCGCCCGGGTGACATGGTTCACCGGCCTTGGCCGTCGAACGTGAGAAACGCGGTGCCGGCTCGGCCTGCAACACACCGTTGATCGTCGTGGTCGTTCCGCGCTCGGCCATGTGCGGATGATTCGGAACCTCATCGGGTGCCAACACCGGAGCGAAACACGCATCCCCGCCTTCGAAGACCGCACACCATTCGTCGCGTGTGCGGGTGGCGAACACTGCGGCCACTCGCCCTTTGGCCTCCGACCAGATCGACCGGTCCATCTGTCGTTCGGGAGAGAAGAGATCGTCATCGGCGACACCGAGCTTCTGAACGAATTCGGCGTAGAACTGCGGCTCGATCGCTCCGATCGACACCCACTTGCCATCGGCGGTGCCATACACGTTGTAGAAGTGCGCACCACCGTCGAGATGATTGGTGCCGCGCGGACCCCAGAAACCGTTGGCCACGGCCGAGAAGAACGGGCCGAGGATCATGGCCGCCCCGTCCACCATCGCCGTGTCGATCACCTGACCGCGACCACTGCGTTGACGTTCGACCAGAGCCGCCGCCACGCCGAAAGCCAGTACCAGACCTCCGCCGGCGAAGTCGCCGAGGAGATTGATCGGCATGGTCGGGGGTTGACCCTCGTATCCGATCGTGTGCAGTGCCCCCGACAGCGCGACGTAGTTGATGTCGTGACCGGCCGCCCGGGCGAGCGGACCTTGCTGTCCCCATCCGGTCATACGGCCGTAGATCAAGCGTTCGTTGCGGGCACACAACACGTCGGGTCCGAGTCCGAGGCGTTCGCACACACCCGGGCGGAACGGGTCGACGAACACGTCGGCGCGATCGATCATGGTCAGGAGACGTTCGACGTCGTCGGAGTTCTTCAGGTCGAGGGCCACACCGCGTTTGCCACGCATCATCGGATTGGTGGCCGGCTTCTCGCGATTGGCGCGAGCCGCGACATCGGGGCGGTCGACCGCCACCACGTCGGCTCCCAGATCGGCGAGGATCATCGCACCATAAGGTCCGGGACCCTGTCCGACGAGCTCGACCACTCGTACCCCGGCGAGCGGGCCGGTGTGTTCGTTGCTCATGTGGCGTCGGCCGTGGCGACTTGTTTGGCCCAGCGGTAGTCGCTCTTCCCGGCTGGTGAACGCACCATCTGATCGACCAAGGTGAGTTGTCTCGGCACTTTGTAACCCGCCACGTGCTTGCGACAGTGTTCCTGAATGCTCTCGAGACTCGGGGTGGTTCCGGGTCGGGCCTGAACCACTGCCGCGACTCTTTCCCCCCAGCGATCGTCGGCCACACCCACGACCACGGCGTCGAACACCTCGGGATGACCCTTCAGTGCGTTCTCGACCTCTTCGGGGAAGATCTTCTCGCCGCCGGAGTTGATGCACACCGAGCCACGACCGATGAGAGTGATGCTGCCGTCCTCGTTCATGATCGCAAAGTCACCCGGAATGCTGTAGCGGGTTCCATCGGGTCCGGTGACGAAGGTGGCGGCGGTCTTCTCCGGATCCTTGTGATAACGGAGCGGGATGTTGCCGGTTCGGGCCAGACGACCCATCACACCCGGAGGTGTCGGATTCAGATCGTCGTCGAGCACCGTGGAGTCACGACCACCCTTCACGCGCAGCCCGCCTTCGGCTGCGCCGCCCTTGGCGACCTGAGTGATGCCGTTCGCCCCGCCCTCGCTCGAACCGACCGCATCGGTGATCACGAGATTCGGGAAGTGATCGAGGAACTGGTCCTTGCACGTCTGCGAGAACAGAACGGCACTCGACGAGACCGCGAAAAGTGAGGACAGGTCGTAGGAGTCCTTCGAGGACTCGTATTCGTCGAGGAGCGGCCGAGCCATGGCGTCACCCGTGATCATGATGAGGTTGGCCTTCTCCTCCTGCACGGTGCGCCACACTTCGGCCGGATCGAACTTGGCGCGCAGGATCACTTTGTTGCCGAGGAAGCTCTGACTCATGACGCTCCACTGTGACGCGCCGTGCATGAGTGGCGGCAAGGGGTAACTCACCAGAGCGAAACCGTTACGACCCTTCTCGACGAATCCTTCCGGATTCTGCATCTTGTCGCCGGTGAAGACGTCGATACCGCCGCCGAGGGCCATGACCACGTCGGCGTGACGCCACACGACACCCTTCGGCATGCCGGTCGTACCGCCCGTGAAGAGGATGTAGATGTCGTCATCGGAACGAGGTGCGAAATCGCGCTGGCCACTGTGTGCGGCGAGGGCGGCTTCGTAATCGGGTCCGATGACGAGTTGCGGCAGATCGGGCGCGACGCCGCGCGCTCTCTCCGCGTATTCGGGCTCGACGATCAGATACGAAAGATCGGCGTTGTCGAACAGATAGGCCAACTCGTCTTCGACGTAGCGGTAGTTGATGTTGATCCAGACGGCACGAATCTTGAAGATCGCCCAGAGCGATTCGACCCATTCGATGCGATTGAGTGCATAGATACCGACGTGATCGCCGGCCTTGACTCCTTCGGCGAGCAGATGATGAGCGAGGCGATTGGCGCGGGCGTCCATCTCGGCGAAGGTGCGTCGCTGCCGTTCGTCGGCGATGTATTCACGATCGGGCCATTCGTCGACGGCTGCTTCGAAGAGATCGGCGAGATTGAAAGTGGTTGCCCCCATGGACCGAGTTTCGCGCATCACGGCCGATCACTGGCCACCCGTACCGTCCGTCGTCCACGTGCCGTAGTACAAGTAGAGGGGAAGACCCGCTCATCAGGGAGGAACCATGGCATCAACCGAACATCTTCTGGTGGAGAAGCGCGGCAACGTCCTCGTCGTCACCATGAATCGACCCGAAGCCAAGAACGCTCTCAGTCCGGCGATGATCGTCGGCCTCGCTGATGCCTGGGTGCAGTTGAACGAGGACGACGACCTGCGCTGTGCCGTTCTCACCGGGGCCGGAGGGTCGTTCTGCACCGGAATGGATCTGAAGGCCCGGGCCAACGACGATTCCGGACCGAATCCGTACCAGGAGCGATGGGCCGCCGATCCCGATCTGCACTGGAAGGCCTTGTTACGGCACTACCGGCTGCACAAACCGTTGGTGGCCGCCGTCGAGGGTTACGCCGTGGCTGGTGGTACCGAGATCCTCCAGGCGACTCACATCCGAGTGGCCGGTGAGTCAGCCACCTTCGGCGTGTTCGAAGCTCGTCGCGGACTGTTCCCCGTGGGTGGAAGCACCGTTCGTCTGCAACGCCAGATCGGTTACACGAACGCGCTCGAGATGCTGCTCACCGCCCGGGGTTACACCGCAGCCGAGGCCAAGGAGATCGGCCTGATCGGGCATGTGGTGCCCGATGGCGGAGCGCTCGACAAGGCGATGGAGCTGGCCGAGATGATCGCCGCCAACGGACCGTTGGCCGTGGAAGCGATCCTCAAATCGGTGCAGGAGACGGCGGCCATGTCGGAAGAGGACGGGCTGAAGCGGGAGTTCGAGATCGGGTGGCCGATCTTTTCGACCAACGATTCCAAGGAAGGGCCCCGAGCCTTCGCCGAGAAGCGCTCCCCCAACTGGACCCGCACCTGACCCCTGACCCCCCTCCAACCGTGCACGAGTCGTCACCCTGAAGCGCAGTGCACCCACTGCGGGCATTGTGCTTCAGAGTGGGCGAATTGTGGGGTCAGGGTTTGAGGGAGGAGACGAGCCACATGGCGAAGAATTGGCTGCCGCCGCCGTAAGCGTGGCCGACTGCCTTCTTCGCCCCCTCGATCTGGTGCTCCCCGGCCTTGCCCATCACCTGCATGCATGCCTCGCCGAAGCGGATCATGCCCGAGGCCCCGATCGGATTCGACGACAACACACCGCCCGACGGATTGACCGGCAACGAACCCGTCATCTCGGTGACACCGTCCTCCACCATGCGCCATCCTTCGTTACGGGCGGCGAATCCGAGGTTCTCGAGCCACATGGGTTCGAACCAGGCGAAGGGCACGTACATCTCGACCACGTCGATCTCTTCGGCCGGATTCGTGATGCCACCCTTGCGCCACAGGTCTTCGGCGCACATCTCACCGGCCCGCGGACTCACCTGTTCACGACCGGCGAAGGCCGTCGGCTCACTACGCATCGACGTCGCATGCACCCAGGCCTTCGGACCCGACATCTTCTCGGCCCGCTCTTCGTTCATGATGACGAGGGCCATCGCACCGTCACTCGACGGACAGGTCTCGATGAAACGAATCGGATCCCAGAGCATCGGCGTCTCGAGAGCCTTCTCGAGCGTCCAGTCGGGCTCGTGCAAGTGCGCGTACGGGTTCTTGCACGCGTTCGTTCGATCCTTCACGGCCACCATGGCGCCGATGTGCGACGGGGCACCCGAGCGAGCGATGTATCCACGCACGATCGGCGAGAAGTAGCCACCCGCACCGGCGTGCACCGGCATCCCGAACGGGATCGGAACACTGAGCGCCCACATCGCGTTGCCGTCGCTCTGCTTCTCGAAGCCGATCGTGAGAACGGTTCCGTGGATTCCGGCCATCACGTGCTGAGCGGCGACGATGGCCGTCGATCCGCCCACCGAGCCCGCCGTGTGAACGCGGAAAACCGGCTTGCCGTGAGCAGCCAGCGCATCGGCCAGCCACAGTTCGGGCATGGCCACACCTTCGAGCGAATCAGGTGCTTTGCCGATCACCACGGCATCGACGTCTTGAATGGTGATACCGGCGTCGGCCAGCGCTCGATCGACGGCCTCTCGCACCAGTCCGGCGATCGACACGTCGGCTCGGCACGACGAGTGATTCGTCTGACCGACTCCGACCACTGCACATCGTTCGGCCATGTCAGTCACCCTCCATCACACACACCAAGTTCTGCTGCAGACACGGCCCACTCGTCGAATGAGCAACCGCACGATCGGCTCGTCCGGCGAAAACCGCCTCGGCGGCCTCGGCGAAACGGGCGAGTCCGGCCGCCATGGCCGGGTTGGCCACCAGGGCTCCACCACTCGGGTTGATCTGCGTCGCCGACGCTTCCAGACCCATCGCCGCCGTCAACAACAGTTCTTGGTGGGTGTACGGGGCGTAGAGCTCGGCCACGTCGACCTTGTCTGCTCCGACACCGGCTTTCTCGGCTGCGATCCGGGTGGAATCGCTCGTGACGAGTGAGCGCGCTCCGAGGCGCTGGGTGTCGATGCGATGGTCGATACCACGAATCCAGGCCGGTCGGTCGGCCAGACGTCGAGCGACGTCGTCGGCTGCCAACACGACGGCATTCGCGCCGTCGACCGGAACACTGCAGTCGTGAGCCCGCAGCGGAGCCGTGGTGTACGGCGACGCCAGCAGTTCGTCGACGGTGTGGTCACCTTTCAGATGCGCAATGGCGTTGGCTTTGGCATCGCGGCGACTGCGCACCGCCACCTCGGCCATTTGAGCTTCGGTCATCACACCGGCATCGAGACACGCTCGGGCCTGCAATGCGGCCATCGCATCGAATCCGGGCCACAGCGGTGTCACGAAATACGGATCGGCTTGCAGTGTGAGGATGCGATCGATGGGACCGGACGTGGTCTTTCCGTTCGCGAACACCACGGCGATGTCACACTCGCCAGTCTGCAGCTTGACCCACGCTTCGTACAACGCGAGCGCACCGTCACCTTCCACGTGGCTCTCGACGATGGGTGGCCAGGCTCCGATCGCATCGACGGCGGCCACGAAACTGAAGGGCTGGCCGCTCATGTAGTCGCAACTTCCGTGACACCAGAAGCCGACGTCCCGTCGCTCGATGCCGGCGTTCTTCACGACTTCGGCGACGACGGGAAGAATGAGTTCGACCGAGGTGAGTTGCGTACCGATCTGACTCGGCCGCTGGGCGGTGGCGACGATGGCGACGTCACGCATCAGCTCTCACCCGCCTTCGAACCGAGGGCCGCATCGGGCTCACCTGTGGGGCGGAAATGGGCGATGCTCTCGAGCGTTGGTCCCCATTCCGAGCGGTCCTTCCACACCGGCTCGACACGCATACCGATTCGAACCTCATCAGCTTCGCACTCCTGGATGAGGTGTTGCATCGAGATGTCGGCACCGTCGAGAACGATCTGCGCCGCGACGTACGGAATCTTCACCTTCTGGCCGAGGAACGGAACGTTCACCACACAGAACGTGGAAATGGTTCCCTTCGGCCCGACCTCGACGTCCTCGGCGAGAATGGCCGCGCACTTCGGACACACTCCGTTGCGTGGCGGGAAGTACACGAGTGTGCAACTCGGGCAACGCTTGCCGATCAACTTGCCGTTCATGAGACCCGACAAGTGACTCGTCGCATTCGGGCCGGCTGACCAGGAGTACTCGACTCCGATGGGTTGGCGCAGTCGCACGATGCCGTCGGCCTCGCTCATGACGCACCTCCGATCGGTTCGAAACAGGCGATGTCGGTGATTCCGTTGCCACGTTCGGCGGCCCAACGAACCTTCACGGCCATCCCGGTGGCCATGGCGTCGATCGATCGTGCGTCGACCGCGTGCAACAACGGCACGTCGGCTCCGTCGAGAGTGATCAGTGCCCAAGCGAACGGGTGATCGAGTGGCTGGTCGGGCGCCGGCGTGGATTGCCAGGCCCAGGTGACGACTCGCCCCGTCTCGGGAAGAGTCACCCACTCGGTGAGCTGATCACCGGTCTCGGGGTCGAATTCGGCTGGTGGGAAGTAGACCCGACCATCGCTCCCCTTCGTTCCCTCGAGTCGACCTTCCTTCAGCGACGTGAAGAAACGGGACAGGGCCGTTCCGACGGTTCGACTGTAGGGATAGGCAACTTCGAGAGGTGCGACGAAGGAGTCTCCGTGGAGGGATCCGATAGATGCTCCGGACACCCCACCATTCGTAGCAGAAGTCCTCTGACTCGGACACACCCGACATTGCTAGTGTCGACTGCACGACCGGGCGACGCGGGGGCGTCGCAACCGACAGAGGGGGAATCATGCAAGCAGTCGCACTCTCGACCGCATCATCACGTCGTCGACTCCGCTCCGTTATTGCGTTGGGAGCACTTCTCTCGATCACCGTGGCGTGCTCGAATCGCGAGAGCGACGACACCGCCCCGACTGCGGCCCCGGCCACCGAAGCACCAGCCGAAACATCGGCACCCTCGGACTCCGAGGCTCCGCCGGCCACCGAGGCGCCGGCCGTTCCCATGTTCGGAACGTTGGAGAGTCCATGTGGTCCGGCCACCGACGCCGGAGTACCCACCATCGCCGACGGCCAGAACGGCGGCAGCACTCTGAAGCTCGGTACGCAGAACGATCACGGTTACGAGGGTGCCCCCGGCCTCACCATCGAGATGCTCGACGCCGCCAAGGCCTTCGCCGGTTGGTGCAACGAACAAGGTGGAATCCGCGGACTGCAGATCGACGTGGTCGACCTCGACGGCAAACTCTTCAACGTTCCGGCCGCGATCGAGCAAGCCTGTGCCGAGGTGTTCGCCATGGTCGGTGGTGGCTGGGTTTTCGACGATCAGATGTACCCCCGCTTCCACGAATGCGGCATGGTGAGCGTTCCCGGCTACGCGGTGTCGACGGCGGCCGCCGAGGGCAACGGCAAGGTGCAGCCCCTTCCCAACCCGGCGTACGTGAAGCCGATCGGTTGGTTGAAGTGGGGCGCCGAGACGTACCCCGATGCCGTGAAGAACACGGCCATCGTGTACTCCGACGTCACGATCACCAAGATCAACGCCGATCAGATCGCGGCCGGCATGGAAGCGGTCGGCGGTTACGAAGTGACGCAGATGATCGCCTACTCACCCACCGGTGAAGCCAACTGGGTGCCGTTCGCTCAGAAGTTGAAGGACGGCGACGTCTCGGCGATGGCTTTCGTGGGCGAACCCGGCAACCTGATCCTTCTCTACAAGGCCATGCGCGAGGTCGGCTACGTCCCCGAACTGGTTTTCGCCGATGCCAACCACTACACCGAGCAGATGGTGGCCGAGGGCAACTCAACGGCGACCGAGGGGTTCCGTGTTCGTACGGCCTACGCACCGTTCGAAGAGGCCGACCGATTCCCGGGCATGCGGTCGTATCTCGACATGATGGCGGCCCACAATCCGAACGGTCGTATCGCCGGCCTGGGTCTGCAGGCCACGTCGGCCTACCTGCTCTTCGCCACGGCGGCCAACAAGTGCCTCGACTCGAACAACAACGTTCTCGAGCGTGAGTGCGTCCTCGCTGCTGCCAAGACCATCACGTCGTGGAACGCGGGTGGCTTGCACACCGAGTCGAACCCGGCCGAGGGTCTGCCACCCGAGTGCGGAATCATCATGGGGATCGACAACGGTGAATGGGTCCGGGTCTTCCCGCAACTCGGTAGCGCCGACGACAACGGGGGCGGATGGCACTGCGACGATCCAGGCATCGCCGAGCTCGCCGGCGACTTCGGTGACACGACCCAGGGCATCGATCCGACTCGCGAGAACTGACCGGTCGCGAAGAACTGACCGGCTGAACGGAGACCCTGCGTGCAGGAACTGCTGACCTTCACCATCATCGGTCTGTCGACCGGCGCGATCTACGCGGTGGTGGCCAGCGGACTCGTCGTCACGTACACGACGTCGGGCATCTTCAATCTTGCTCACGGCGCGACCGGCATGCTCGCCGCGTTCACGTACTGGCAGTTGCGCTTCGACTGGGACCTCCCGGCGCCGATCGCGCTGTTCCTCACGCTGTTCGTCCTCGCACCGTTGTTCGGCATCCTCACCGAACGTGTGGTGATGCGTGGCCTGCAGGGAACCACCGAAGTCGTGCGATTGTCGGTCACGGTGGCGTTGTTCGCCTTCATGATCGGCCTCGCCAACTGGATCTGGCCGAGTGATTCGAGTCGAGAAGCATTTCTCAAGTTCTTCGAGGGCAACAGCGTCGCGATCGGTGGCATCAACGTGTCGTGGCACCGGATCATCACGTTCGGTTGCGCGAT
>LFFH01000028.1 GCA_001510455.1 Actinobacteria bacterium casp-actino8 | reverse complement strand
GATCATGAGCCGATCAGCTCGACGGGATCTCGCCCTTGATGCCTTCGACGAGGTAATTCATCGACATCAGTTCGGCAAAGGTCGCCGCAACACCGTCGGCCAGAATCTGGTTGCCCTTGTTGTCCGACAGCGGACCAGTGAACATCACACCCGACTGTCCCTTGACGATCTCGGTCTTCTCAGCGATGAGCGCACGAGTCTCGTCGGACACGATCGGTCCGAGTGGTGCAAGAACGATGTGTCCGTCGGCCATGTCGCCGTAGTAGTTGCCGGCGATCCAGTTGCCTTCCAGGACGGCGCGTACACGAGGAATCTCGTACACACTCCAGTCGTAGGTCGCAGCACTCAACCACACGTCAGGGAAGTTCTCGCTCTGGTCGGAGTCGTAACCCGACCACGGAATGCCGGCTTCATTGGCTGCTTCACCAGACGCAGGTGAATCCTGAGCCACCACACCGACCACATCGGCACCTTCGGCGATCAAGATCTCAGCTGTCTTGCGCTCGAGTGCTGGATCGAACCAGGTGTTCGTCCAGATCAACTGAACCTCGGCACCTGGGTAGGTCTCACGAGCACCGATCGTCCATGCGTTGATGCCTCGCAGAACTTCAGGAATCGGGAACGAAGCCAGAAGTCCGAGCTGGCCGGTCTTCGATGCCGCACCAGCGGCCATTCCCGTCAACCACGCAGCGTCCTCGGCCGCACCCGTGAACTGCGAAAGGTTCGGACCAGGGATGTATCCGGTGGCGAACTCGAAGCAGACGTCAGGATGGTTGGACGCCGCCTCGACGAAGGCGTCTTGGAATCCGAACGAGGTTCCGAAGATCAGAGTGTTGCCATCAGCGATCAGATCCTCGATCACCTGCGCGACCTGCGGACCCTCGGGCACGTTTTCCTTGTAGGTGGTCACGATGGCATCACCGAACTCGGCCTGCACCGCTTCACGACCCTTGTTGTGAGCCGTCGTCCAGCCACCATCGTTGATCGGACCGACGTACACCCAAGCCGCCTTCAACGGTCCGGATTCGGGTCGGCAATCGATGATCGGGCTCTCGCCCTGGCCGAGTGACTCCCACGAATCGAAATTCGCCATCGAGAAACTCGAACCAGAGCTCTCGGAGCTGGTCGACTCGTTCGACATTGCCGTAGTCGTCTCACTCGACCCCGAGTCATCTCCACCACACGCAACGAGCGCACCGCCCATTGCCGTGACGAGGACGATGGCCGCGAGACGTGACGTCTTCTTGCGCATGGTTCCTCCCTCATGTCGACCAAAGGGGATGGTCGACGAACTCGACCGTAGTTGTCAGCACATCTGCGAGACGCCGGGTCTGACAAAAAGTTCACGAATCAATGACGTCGTGAATCCAATCGTCGAGTCGTGTCTTCAGCAGAGTCGAACTGTTCGCGAGCAGATGACCGTCACCTTCACACACGACCACTTCTCCGACTCCCGCCATTGCCGCGACGACATGACTCGACTCGATCGGCAAGATCTCGTCGGCATCACCATGAAAGAGCAGAAGTGGTTTGCCGCGCAATCCGGGTGCCACCTCACAACCTGCGGATTGCGTCGCGAATGTGACCACACCGGCCACCTCGTCCATCACCACTCCGACACGCACGGCCACCGCACCTCCGAAGGAATGTCCCATCACCACGACGCGCTGCGCTCCGGAGTCGGCCACCAGCTGTACTGCTGCTGCTACGTCGAGACAACATGCGTCGAGATCGTTCGGTCGGCGATACGACACGCGAACCACCGGAACACCTCGATTCGCCCATGTTTCTCCGAGTTCTTGGTAGAGACCTTCGGCTGGGCCGAGGAGACCTCCCATCGCTCCACCGCAGGCCACGATCGCCGCTGGTCGAACCGCCTGACCTGCTGGTACTTGGTGCCACATCAACGACACCATGCCTCGCATCGTGAACATCTCGACGTGACGAAGCGACGGTGTGATCATCACCGACTGGGTGGCAATGACGCCCAGAGCATGTATCGGTGGCTCCACCGCTTGTACCCTACAAAAGCCATGGCGACCCCCCGCCCCACGCCGGTCGACTTCGACGATCCCGCCCAGCGCGAAGTTGCTCAACGTGTGGGTCGCGCGTGGCGAGACATCCGTCGAGGTGCATCGATGAGTGCACTCGTCGAATATTTCTTCGGAACCGGGGACGACGCCTTGGAGAGTGGCCAGATGGACACCCTCGACGTTCTCGTTCAGCAAGAGGCGTGGCGAATGGGTGATCTCGCCGAGGCTCTTAGAGTCGACCCGTCGACGGCGACCCGCGCCGTTCAGCGACTCGAGCGAATCGGTCTCGCCAGTCGTTGTGCCAACCCGAAGGACAAGCGGGTCGTCATGGTGTCGGTCACCGATGACGGACGAGCTCGCTACAGCGAGGCTCACGCCCGACGTCTCGACGCCCTGCGCGCCATCATGGAGGCCTACGACGGTAAGGAACGCCAGCAGCTGGCCGCCTACCTCGAACGCTTCGTCACGGCCCTCGATGACTTCGTGGCCACCCACCGCACCAAGGCCTGACCAGCGTTCTCATGGCTGATCGACGCCGTTTCGCCGACGACGCGATGCCTTTCGCCCCCCAACTCTTCGGCTCGGCTCTGCGCATGACCCGAAATCGGGCCGATGCCGAAGACCTGGTCCAGGAGACCATGTTAAAGGCTTACCGGTCCTACGAATCCTTCGAAACGGGAACAAATCTGCGGGCCTGGCTGTTCCGCATCCTGACCAATACGTTCATCAACCGCTACAACGCCAAAAAGGCGCGTCCTCAGGAGTCCGATCTCGGTGATCTCGACGAGTTCTACCTTTACAAGAAGGCTCCGGCCCTCGCTGGCCGACTCGAGGGTCGAAGTGCGGAAGAAGAGGTCATCGATCTGTTCACCGACGACGAAGTCAAGGCCGCACTCGAAGACCTGCCCGAGAACTTCTTGCTTCCCGTCCTCTTGGCCGACGTCCAGGATTTCTCGTACCAGGAAATCGCCGACATGCTCGACATCCCTTTGGGAACCGTCATGAGTCGACTGCACCGGGGTCGCAAGGCCTTGCAGAAGGCACTCGTCGGTTTCGCCGAGAACCGAGGATTGATCGATGGCTGATTGTCGCGACACTCTCCGCGAGCTCTATTCGTACCTCGACGACGTCTTGGAAGAGAGCCTTCGAGTCCAGATCACGACTCATCTCGACGATTGTCCCGACTGTCAGGACCGCGTTCAGTTCGAATACACGTTGAAGGCTCGGATTCGTGCCCGCGCCGCCGAGGAACCTCTTCCCGAGTCGCTCCGTCAACGACTTCTCGACTGCCTCGACCTGAATCCCGACGACATGGACATCGACGGCTGATGGTCGCTACCATCTCAACCATGTTCGCTGCATACGTTTGGCACTGGTGGATCGGCGTCGTTCTCTCGGTCGTCGGTGTTCTCACCGTGGTCGCCATGGGTGCCGGATATCTGAAGCAGGTCTCGGCCACTCGTTTCCCCGGTAAGCGCCAACAGCGCGGGCACTCCGAGGGCTGACGCGCCACAGGGGCGCCCATGATCGTGCGCTCCGATGCCTTCCGGTCGATTCTCGGCCGCTGTCACTTTCCGACTCGAGGTTCTCGTGTGTCGTGTGCCGTGTCGGGCGGTGCCGATTCCCTCGCTCTCTTGGCTCTGGCGGTCGCTCACGGACTCGAGGTCACGGCAATTCACGTCGATCACGGTCTTCGACCCGGGTCGGAGCACGAGGCCGATCTGGTGGCCAAGTGCGCTCGAAGTGTCGGTGCGTCGTTCGAAGCGCGACGGGTCTCGGTCGATCCCGGACCGAACGTCGAGGCCCGCGCCCGCGAAGCTCGATATGCGACTCTTCCCGCCGACGTTCTGACCGGTCACACTGCAGATGATCGGGCCGAAACCGTCATCATCAACCTCGTGCGGGGTGCGGGCACGAGCGGTCTCGTCGGCATGAATCTGACCGGTGGACCGTCGGGTCGAGTGCTTCATCCACTCCTTCACATTCGACGACACGAGACACGAGCAGTTTGTGACGAACTCGGCTGGACACCTTTCGAGGATCCGTCCAACGCCGACATTGGCCTCCTTCGCAATCGAGTTCGTCATCAGGTCCTGCCACTTCTGATCGATGTCGCCGGCCGTGACGTCGTCGAGATCCTCTGCCGCCAAGCCGACCTCATCGCCGATGACAATGCCTTGCTCGACTCCCTCGCCGCTGCGCTCGATCCGACCGATGCCCGCGCGATCTCGGCTGCGCCATTGCCCGTGGCCCGACGCGCGATCAGAACGTGGCTCACCTCCGATCATCCGCCCGATGCTGCGACGGTCGAGCGTGTACTCGCCGTGGCGCGGGGTGAGGCGGTCGCCTGCGAAATTCCGGGTGGGAATCGTGTCCAGAGAAAGAATCAGCGCCTTTTTCGAAACGAGCCCGTCGCACACGACTAGATTTCTCCGACGTGCCGCCGAAATTACGAGGAAAGTGGGCCCTGGGGATCACACCTCGTCATTTCACGTGGATCCTGAAGGACCGTCTTGCCGTGTGCGAACGTCCTGGTGGATACGGCGACAATCATCGACGGGTTCGCCGACAAGAGGAGATCATCTGGATCCGTGAAAACGGATTCGGCTGCCTGGTGTCGATCATCTCGGCCCCTCACAATCTCCACAACTACGACGAAATGGGCGTGACGTACCTTCATCACCCGTACTCGTCCGACAATGTCGACGACTGGGCCAAGGGCCTCTTCAACGAGTTGAAGGGGTTGCTCGGCAAGAAAACCAAGGTGATCGTTCACGGCGACGAAGTCGGCGATCGCATCATGGGTGCAATGGGAGCCTTCATCAGGTGGGCCGGACTGGTGGAGGAACCCACCGAGGCGATCCTGGTCGCGGAAAAGCTCGCCGGTCATCAACTCGACCCGGCTGCTCGATCACTCATCTTGAGAGCACACGAACTCCGCTAGCCCTGTGGCTAGGGTGAACTCGTGGCGACCTCACGCGGCCGACGCATCCTGATCACCGGGATGGGAAGTCAGCTCGGATCGCTCGTCGCCCGAGAACTCGAACGACAGCCCTGGGTCGACTCCGTCGTCGGCCTCGACACCGATCCGCCTCGACGCCGACTCGATCGTGCCGAATTCCATCGTCTCGATCCCGGTGACGTCATCGGGACGGCATCTCTGATACGCGCTGTCGACCCTCACACCATCGTGCACCTCGGCGTCTGGGAACCCGATGCCCGAGCCAATCCCCGGAATGCTGAAGTCCTGACTCAGCAATCGGCCGAATCGGTCTTCTCGGCGGCCAAACGAACCTCGTCACTTCAGCACGTGGTGCTCCGATCGGGAATCGAGGTGTACGGGCGCAGTGGCGACCGTCCGAAGTTTCCCGATGAGAGCACGGCCATGAGGCCCACCTCGCAGTACGGACGCATGCTCATGTATCTCGAACACGCGGCCGACCGGGCTTTCAACGGCACCTCGGTCAGGGTCACGTCGTTGCGTCTGGCGCCAGTGGTCGGCCCGCACGTGCCGAGCCCGCTCGGGCGTCTCCTCCGACTCCCCTTCGTTCCCTTCAATCTTCTGCGACCGCCGCTCTTCAGTCTTCTGCACGAGAACGACGCGGCACAGGCGTT
This sequence comes from Actinobacteria bacterium casp-actino8, assembly GCA_001510455.1. Next base: position 9,609 of record LFFH01000028.1, on the reverse strand, counting down.
CGTGCTTGCCACGCGCGACACGCCCGGTACTCCCGTCAACGTGGTCGCCGACGGCTCCGTCAGCGGATTCGCCACCGTACGCACGGGCCGCAAGGTTCCGTTACCTCTCGTGGGGCCCGAATGGGTGATCACACGGCGTATCGCTCACCTGTTCGGTGCACCCATTCCCGAACACGTGATGGAGGTGCTTCACCACGGTCGTCAGGCCACGAGCAACCGAATCGACGAGCTGCTCGCTTGGCATCCCGAAATGACCACTCATGAGATCCTCTCGTCGCTCTATTCATGGGAAGGCGTCGTTCGCGTGGCTCCGAAGCGCGAGTGGGAGGTGGCGTCGTGACCTTCGCCGTGGCCTCCGACGGCATTCGACTGCACTACGACCAGATCGGCCTCTCGTCCTCTCCTCCCGTCCTCATGATCCAAGGGCTGGGTGCCGACAAACACCTCTGGGATCTCCAGCGCTACTACCTCGCCACTCGTTACCGCGTGGTGGCTCACGACAACCGCGGAGCTGGCCGAAGCGACAAGCCCTTCGGTGCCTATTCACTCGAGCAGATGGCCGATGACGCGATCGCCGTTCTCGATCACGCCGGTCTCGACACCGCCCACGTCGTCGGAGCATCGATGGGCGGGGCGATCACACAGATCATCGGAGTGAAGTACCCCGAGCGCGTCCGATCGCTTTCTCTCGTGTGCACGGCGTGCCGCAATCATCCGTGGCGTCGCGATCTACTCGCGTCATGGGCCGACCTGGCTGCCACCGAAGGTATGAACGCCATGACCATGGAAGCGGCACGTTGGGTGATCGGGCCTCGATCGCTTCGACGCCTGTGGCCAGCGGTCAGTTGGCTCGGACCCATCGGAACCTCACGCGCCTCACACGGATTCAAGGGTCAAGTGCAAGCGCTTCTCTCGGTCGACGAAGACATTGCCGAACAGTTGGCGACGATTTCGGTTCCCACGTCGGTCATCGTCGGAAACCAAGACATCCTCACGCCTCGCGGCGACAGTGAGGAACTCGCCGAACGCATTCCCACGGCCGAACTCGTGGTTCTGTCGGGAGCGGCCCACGGTCTCATGATCGAGCACGCGACAACTTTCAACAGAGTTCTCGGTGACTTCTTGAAGCGCGCCGAAAAGGCGTATCAGACGTCGATCCAGGAGTCCGACGTCGACATTCGCGCCGCCTCATGACGGCTCCTTCCCGAGTCGTCGTCGTCGGAGCCGGACTCGCCGGTCTGATGGCTGCTCGAGAACTCCAGGCGGCAGGCTCCCAGGTAACGGTCTTCGACAAGGGTCGCGGTGTCGGTGGTCGAATGGCCACGCGACGCATCGAAACGGACGCCGGAACCGGTGTCTTCGATCACGGCGCACAGTTCTTCACCGCTCGAGGCGACGAGTTCAAGGGTCTCGTCGATCGATGGATCGCCGACGATGTCGTCGTCGAATGGTGTCGCGGTTTCGCTGGAGACGATGGCCACCCGCGCTACGTCGCCCGTCGAGGCATGGCATCTCTCGCCAAGTACTTGGCAACCGGTCTCGACGTACGAACCTCGAGTCTCGTCTTCGGTCTGACACGAGAAGATTCCGGCTGGAGAATCACTCTCGACGATGCATCTACGATCGACGCCGACGCAGTGGTGCTCACCTGTCCGATCCCTCAATCATTCGCTCTCGTGGCCAACACCGACGTGGAATTACCGAATGATCTGTTGATGACCGACTACGAGCGAACTCTCGGAGTCCTCGCAGTTCTCGATCGCGAGTCGGGTGTCCCGGCTCCCGGAGGTCTGCAGAACCCCGACGACGTGTTCTCCTGGATCGGTGACAATCAACAAAAGGGCGTGTCACCCGTACCGGCCATCACTCTTCACGCGAACCCTTCATGGAGTCTGGAGAACTGGGATGCTCCTCATGAGGTGTCGCATCAGCGTCTTCTCGACGCCGCGCGGCCATATCTCGGATCTGCTGGAGTACTCGTCTCACAATTCAAGAAGTGGCGATTCGCCACACCGATGAAGGTCTGGCCCGATCCTCAGTGGGTCGACGAGTCGTGTTCGCTCGTTCTGGCCGGTGATGCATTCGCCGGACCGAAGGTGGAGGGTGCAGTGACCAGCGGTCTGTCAGCCTCTCGCCTTCTTCTGCGCTGATCGTTCATGGCGAATTTTCTTCGATCCACATGCGTTCTGAGTGTCGCACTTCTCGCAGTTTCCTGCTCCTCGTCGACCGAAGAGGTCTCTACCGAATCGTCCGTTTCGTCGACCACCATCGCGAACAGTACGACGACGACCGCTGCCAGCACGACGACGTCCACGACGTCGACTCTTCCAGAACCGACGTCGATCTTCGATGGAGGTGACTGGGAGATCGCCGAGCCACCGACGTCATTCGACACGACCTACGTCGACTCCATCGTCGACGACATGTTCGATGTCGATGGTCAACGAGGTCTCCGCAGTGTCGTCGTCGTTCATGACGACAAGATCGTCTACGAGCGCTACCACCCGACCGACGACGAGAACTCCAACATGGCTTCGTTCTCGGTTGCCAAGTCCTTCGTGAGCACACTCATCGGACTGCTGATCGACGACGGACTTCTTGCGCTCGATCAGCCAGCACCCGTCGACCTGTGGTCCGACCCCGCCGATCCTCGGAATGCGATCACCATCGAGAACTTGCTTCACATGTCGAGCGGCCTCCAGTGGAACGAGACCTATCAACCACAGGGTCGACCATCCGATGTGATTCAGATCATCGGCGCCTACGACTCACTCGAATATGCAGCGAGCAAACCACTCGAAGCACGTCCAGGATCGGTCTGGAAATACAGCTCGGGAACGACGTCGATTCTCTCGGGAATCATCAGTGACATCCTCGGAGGACCGGACGCCGTCGACGAATACCTGTCGTCACGTCTTCTCGATCCGATCGGCATCACGTCGACGATTCTCCAACGTGAACCCTCGGGCAAGTGGATCGGGATGATGGGGGCCGATTCGACGACGCGTGATTTCGCTCGCTTCGGACTTCTCTTCCTGCACGACGGCTACTGGGGCGAGTCCCAGGTACTTCCTGACGGCTGGGTCGAGTACGCCCGAACGCCAGCACCGACAGCCGACTATTACGGCGCACAGTGGTGGATTCAAGACGGCGAGATGGTGGCACGAGGGGTGTGGGGCCAGACCGTGCACGTCTCACCGTCCCGGAACCTCGTCATCGCCGTGAATCGCGACGCAGGAACCGGTCGAATCGAAAACGTTCACGACGAACTGATCGCTTCGATCCTCGATCAGTTCGAACGGACCGTGGACTAAACCGACGCCAACAGGGCGGCTGGTGTGGCGCGCAGGGCCTCGGTGGCGGCCGAGTTCGGCATGCGGTCGCAGGCGGCCTGAGCCACGCCTACGTAATCGAGTGCCAAGCGCCGCGCCGCCTCGATCCCGCCGTTACCGCGAACGATCGTCATTGCCTTGTCCTTCTCGACGGCCGAGAGCGGCGAACCCAAAAGGTCGGCGAGTTCCCGAGCCGGAGTTCCTCCCGACATGAGGGTGTGAAGAACCGGGTAGGTGTACACACCTTCCACCATGTCGTGTCCGGCCGGTTTACCGAGTTCTTCGTCGGTCGACGAGATGTCGAGAAGATCGTCGACGATCTGGAAGACCATTCCGTAGGCCTCGCCGAATTCGGTGAGCGCTTCGGTCACGGGCGCCGGAAATCCACTCACCAATCCGCCGATACGAGCAGCGGTTGCGTACAGCGACGCCGTTTTGCCGGCGATCGACGACAGATAACTGTCGACCGGACGCGCCACGTTGTAGGTGTGGCGGAGTTCTTCGATCTGACCCTCACAGAGCCGACCGATGGTCCGGGCCAAAAGGCCAGCCACTTCGGTTCCGAGGGATGCCGCGATTTCCGATGCCCGAGCGAGGAGGAAGTCCCCGGCCAAAATGGCCTGCAGATTCCCCCACTTGGCGTTCACCGTGTCGACCCCACGGCGGGTCGGCGACTCGTCCATCACGTCGTCGTGGTAGAGCGAGCCGAGATGCACGAGTTCACAAGCGATCCCACCCTGAACAGCGGCATCAGTGGTAGGGCCACCGGCCACCTGTGCCGCCACGACACTGAACATCGGGCGCAGACGTTTGCCACCCGCGAGAAGCAGGTGTGATGCGATCTCGGTGAGATACGCGTCAGGCGTCCGGACCGAATCCTTCAACGCCGACTCGACCCGTTCACGGTCGACTTCCGACGTGGGAAGTCCGAGAAGAGGGCACCCGTTCACACCCGCAGCCTACGCAGGTTTCCGGCGGTGGGCACGAGTGAGATCCATCACCGTTTTGGAGACGTCTGACACGTCCACACCACCTTTTCCGCCGCCTCGGACCTGCCACACACCACCTGTAGAGTGACTCGCAGGACGAAAGGCTGAGCATGTTCGAACGCTTCACCGACCGAGCCCGACGAGTGGTCGTACTGGCCCAGGAAGAAGCGCGACTGCTGAACCACAGCTACATCGGCACCGAGCACATCCTTCTCGGCCTCATTCACGAAGGCGAAGGAGTCGCTGCCAAAGCGCTCGAAACTCTGGGTATCTCCCTCGAGGCCGTGCGAGCTCAAGTGGAAGAGATCATCGGTCAGGGCGGATCGTCACCGTCGGGTCACATCCCGTTCACCCCTCGCGCGAAAAAGGTGCTCGAACTCTCGTTGCGCGAGGCCCTCCAGCTCGGCCACAACTACATCGGAACCGAGCACATCCTTCTCGGCCTCATTCGCGAAGGTGAAGGAGTCGCCGCTCAAGTACTCGTGAAGTTGGGCGCCGACCTCAGTCGAGTTCGTCAACAGGTCATCCAGTTGCTGTCCGGCTATCAAGGTCCCCAGGGCAAGAGTGAGGCCCCGGCCGGCGGGCGCGAAGCCTCGTCGGAGCGAGGTGGCAAAGAAGAGGGCGACAAGGGCGGCAGCCAGATCCTCGATCAGTTCGGTCGCAACATGACCCAGCTCGCCCGTGAGAAGAAACTCGATCCGGTCATCGGCCGAGCCCGCGAAATGGAGCGGGTCATGCAGATCCTCTCCCGTCGCACCAAGAACAACCCCGTTCTCATCGGCGAGCCCGGAGTTGGCAAGACCGCCATCGTCGAAGGTCTGGCGCAAAAGATCGTGTCGAACGACGTTCCCGACACTCTGCGCAACAAGCAGTTGTACACCCTCGACTTGGGCGCTCTCGTTGCCGGTAGCCGCTACCGCGGTGACTTCGAAGAACGCCTCAAGAAGGTGTTGAAAGAAATCCGTACTCGGGGCGACATCGTTCTGTTCATCGACGAGATCCACACCCTCGTCGGGGCCGGTGCTGCCGAAGGTGCCATCGATGCGGCGAGCATCTTGAAGCCGATGCTCGCCCGAGGCGAACTCCAGACCATCGGAGCCACCACTCTCGACGAGTACCGCAAGCACCTCGAGAAAGATGCCGCTCTCGAGCGTCGTTTCCAGCCCGTCAAGGTCGAAGAGCCGACCGTTGCTCACACCATCGAGATCTTGAAGGGTGTGCGCGACAAGTACGAGTCGCATCACCGAGTGACCATCACTGACCAAGCACTCGTGGCATCGGCCAACCTGGCCGACCGTTACATCTCCGATCGTCACCTACCCGACAAAGCGATCGACCTCATCGACGAAGCCGGTAGCCGTCTTCGCATCAAGCGCATGACCACTCCTCCCGACCTGAAGGAGATGGAGACCAAGCTCACCGAGATCCAAGAAGCCAAGAAGCGCGCGGTCGAAGAGCAGAATTACGAAGAGGCCAGTCGTCTTCGTGACGAAGAGAAGCAACTCCAGACCGAAAAGGCCGACAAGGAAGCCGAAATCAAGGCCTCGGGCGTCGATCTGTTCGACGAGGTCGACGAGGAGTGCATCGCCGAGGTGCTGAGCATCTGGACGGGTATTCCGGTCTACAAGCTCACCGAAGAAGAGACGCAGAAACTTCTCAACATGGAGTCCGAGCTCCACAAGCGGATCATCGGCCAAGAAGATGCCATCAAGGCCGTCTCACAGAGCATCCGCCGTACACGTGCGGGTCTGAAGGATCCGAAGCGTCCGAGTGGTTCGTTCATCTTCCTCGGTCCCACCGGTGTCGGTAAGACCGAGCTGGCCAAGACGCTCGCCGAGTTCTTGTTCGGTGATGAACAGTCACTCATCACGCTCGACATGTCGGAGTACATGGAGAGGCACACGGTGAGTCGGCTCGTTGGTTCGCCTCCCGGCTACGTCGGCTACGACGAGGGGGGACAGCTCACCGAGGCGGTGCGTCGTAAGCCGTTCAGTGTGGTTCTCTTCGACGAGATCGAAAAGGCTCACCCCGACGTGTTCAACACGTTGCTACAGATCCTCGAAGAGGGTCGTCTCACCGACAGCCAGGGTCGTTCGGTCGACTTCCGCAACACGATCATCATCATGACATCGAACCTGGGCACCCAGGAACTGCGCAAGGCCAACGTGGGCTTCACCAAGGCCGATGAGGCCATGAGCTACGCCCGCATGCGCGACAGGGTGATGGACTCGCTGAAGAATCACTTCCGCCCCGAGTTCTTGAACCGCATCGACGAGGTCATCGTCTTCCACGAGTTGGCCAAGGACGAGGTCATGCAGATGGTCGACCTCATGTTGAAGCGTCTCACGACTCAGCTCGAGGCCCAAGGTCTCGGCATCGAACTCACGCAGGCCGCGAAGGAGTTCCTCGCCGACAAGGGTTACGACCCCACTCTTGGAGCCCGACCGCTGCGTCGTGCCATCCAGCGCCTCATCGAGGATGCCCTGAGCGAGAAGATTCTCTACAAGCAGTTCCGCGCCGGAGAGATCATCGTCGTCGACACCGAGGACGATCCCGAACGTCCGGGCGAACAGCGTCTCGGCTTCAAAGCCGTCGAGGGTTTCCAGCCGCCGTCCACCATCGAGTTGGCTGGCGTCGGTGAAGGAAACGGCGAGACCGACACTCCTGCCAACGACTGATCCTTCGATCGCCCATACGGAGTAAGTTCACGACGTGCTCGTTCGCGTCAGGGTTGCTCTCGTCCTCGCCCTGACCCTCGTTCTGACGGCCTGTCGCGTCGACATCAAGCTGCAGATCGACGCCGACGACAAAGGTGCTGGCCGGATCGCTCTCACCGTCGATCTCGACAGTGAGGTGGTGTCGGCCGTCCCCGGTCTGATCAACGATCTTCGAGTGGAGGATCTCCTCACGAGTGGCTGGACGATCGAGGGTCCGACTCAGATCAACAACGGCGGGATCAGAGTCGTGCTGTTCTACGAGTTCGAATCACCCGATGAAGCCACCCGTGCCCTGCAACAGATCAATGGCCCGAACGGTCCGCTTCTCGATCCGGTGCTGAGACGCACCGTCGAAGAACGTGACGTCGCCACCACTTTCGACGCGACACTTCAATTCATCGGAGGAGTGGAGGCATTCTCCGATCCCGAACTGAGTTCGCTGATCGGAGCGGCACCATGGCAGTCGACCATCGACACGTTGGGGGTCGATCCCATGCAGTCGGTGTCGTTCACCGTCCTCGCGCGCTTGCCCGGTGAAATTCGCAAGTCCACAGGAACCGAGGCCGAAGGTGGAGTCGTGTGGGCCGCACCACTCGACGGTTCGTCGCAGACCGTCGTTCTCGGCACGGTCGACACGAAGGTCGACGGAGGTGTGTGGAAGACGATCGGCACCGTCATCGGTGTCGTGCTCGGTGTATGGCTGGTACTCATGGGACTTCTGATCCTGCTCGTGATGTTCGCTCGTCGCCGACGTGGTGTCTCACGACAAGCACCTATTCGTCGACGTCCACCCCGTGACACACCCGATGCCTAGGGTGACGACGTGGCCCGGCTGAAACTCGTCTACAACTGCTCCGAGTGCGGGGCGTCCTTTCCCAAGTGGACCGGACGCTGTTCGGCCTGCGGCGCCTGGAACAGCCTCGTCGAAGACGTGGAAGATCCGTCGGCCGACATCTCGTCTCTTGCCGCTGGCGTGGCCTTGCTTCCCGCATCGTCACCGCAGCGCATCGGCGAGATCGACGCGGCTCACGGGGCACCTCGATCCACGGGTGTCGACGAGTTCGATCGGGTGCTCGGTGGCGGTCTCGTACCCGGTTCGGTCACCCTTGTGGGCGGTGAACCCGGTGTTGGCAAGAGCACTCTGCTCCTGCAAACCCTCGCCGCCTGGCCCGGACGAACTCTCTACGTCTCCGCCGAGGAGAGCGCGCAACAAGTTCGACTGCGTGCCGAACGTCTCGATGCCGTTCGCCCCGAACTCTGGCTCCTTGCCGAAACGGTGCTCCCACATGTGATCGCTGCGATGGATGAACTCTCTCCCGAATTGGTCATCATCGACAGCATTCAGACTCTGGTCGACCCTGAACTCGGGTCGTCACCCGGGAGCGTGGTTCAGGTGCGTGGCTGTGCACACAAGCTCGTGATGGAAGCCAAGCGCCGCAACGTACCCGTCATTCTCGTCGGCCACGTGACGAAGGAAGGTGGGCTAGCCGGACCTCGAGTCCTCGAACACGTCGTCGACACCGTTCTTCAATTCGAGGGTGAGCGTCATCACGCACTTCGCCTGCTTCGGGCCTCCAAACATCGTTTCGGTCCCACCACCGAGCTCGGCCTGTTCGAGATGGTCGAGGCCGGTCTTCGCGGCGTGCCTGATCCAAGTGCGCTGTTCCTCGCCGACCGCCAGACCGGAGTGGCGGGAAGTGTCGTCGTCCCCACACTCGAAGGACAACGCCCTCTCATGGTCGAACTTCAAGTGCTCACCAACAAGGTGAAGCCCGATGTTCCCGTCCGGCGAAGTGCACAAGGTCTCGACCCTGGTCGTCTCGCCATGTTGTTGGCCGTCCTTGGTCAGCGAGTCAAGGCTCCGGTTTCTCAGCACGAGGTGTACGCGTCGGTGGTGGGTGGCGTGAAGTTGTCGGAGCCGGGCACCGATCTCGGACTCTGTCTCGCTGTGCTGTCGGCATTGTCGGGCCAGCCTCTTCCTCCCACCGTGGTTGCTTTCGGAGAAGTTGGGCTCGGCGGTGAGGTTCGACAAGTTGCCCACGCGTCACGGCGACTCGCCGAAGCCTCACGGCTCGGATTCACCAAAGCATTGGTTCCCGCCACGACTCAAGCCGTCGACGGAACGATCAAGGTCGAAAGAATCTCCACGTTACGAGAGGCGTTGCAGGTTCTCGGTATGTCGGTACCACACCACTGAACATCAGGATCCCAGACATGTCGACATCGAGTGTCATACGGTGACGATCACATAGGGAGATCCCCCTCTCCCATTGATGTGCCACTGGAACGACGACCCCCTCGACGGCAGTGAGCACACCGGCGAGAGTGCCGGCGAGTGATCTGATCACCGCCGGCACCGCTGTCTTCCCACATTGCGAGCACTTCTTCGGCCCGCTCTTGCCTTCGTGAACGGAAGTGACCACAATGACATCTCGTGAACAACGTCGATTTCGCCTGCGAGCAGCTCTTGGCGAGCAGCTCGGTGACGAGGTGGCCGAGGATCTGATGGACTCGCTACCGCCGTTCGACTGGACGCATATTGCGACGAAGGACGACATTCGCCGGCTGGAG
>LFFH01000027.1 GCA_001510455.1 Actinobacteria bacterium casp-actino8 | reverse complement strand
CCACTCACCGAGTCCGTGACCGAGCCCGGCAAGGTGATGAGAATCGGTTCGATGGTGAAGCAGCTCCTCGAGGAGGTGCGCTCGACCCACCTCGACGAGCCGAGTCGCGAACGTCTGGCCGAGATCTACGAGCGTTCGATCGTCGAACTCGCCGAGGCTCTGTCACCCGATCTCCAGGAGGAGTTGCGCATGCTGACTCTCCCGTTCTCGTCCGAGGCTCCGACGGAGGCCGAACTGCGTATTGCCAAGGCCCAGTTGGTCGGATGGCTCGAAGGACTGTTCCACGGCATCCAGGCGACATTGTTCGCCCAGCAGATGGCCGCTCGCCAACAGATCGAGCAGATGCGACGCCTCGGACCGGGCGGCCCCGAGGAATCAGGTGACCCTCCGACCGATCGGCGGCCCGGGATCTATCTCTGATCCCGTCCGACCTCTCGTCGACGTCGGCATCGGCTCGGAAGGGTCCGAGACGCCACTGCTATTCTCGCGAATCACACACGTGTGGTTCGTGGCGTCTCGGTATCGGATCGGGCCGTCGTTTCGGTCGGTGAGCGAGGAGGTGGATGTTGGTCGATTCCTTCACTCATCTTCACGTTCACACCGAATTTTCCATGCTCGATGGCGCCGCCAAACTCGACGAATTGGTGGCCAAGGCCGTTGCCGATGGTCAGCCTGCTCTCGGCATGACCGATCACGGCAACATGTACGGAGTTCTCGACTTCTATCGCGAATGCCGTGATCAGGGAATCAAGCCGATCATCGGCACCGAGGCCTACATGGCCGGTGAGAGCCGGTTCGAGCGCCCACCTCGCCGTGGTCGACTCGACGACTCCGGTGGAGACGTGGAGGGCGGAGGAAAGCTCTACTACCACCTGACCCTGCTGGCCGAGAACGACGTCGGCTACCGCAACCTCATCAAACTGAGCAGCCTGGCTTTTCTCGAGGGTTACTACTACCAGCCCCGTATGGATTGGGAGTTGCTCGAGCGCCACAGCGAAGGCTTGATCGCCACCACTGGATGTCTCGGTGGTCACGTTCTGCAACACCTCTTGAAGGACGATTTCGACGGTGCGCTGGCCAAGGCCGCACGACTACAGGAGATCTTCGGCCGCGACAATCTCTTCGTCGAACTGCAGGACCATGGGCTGACGAGTCAGATCCGGACCAATCCTCAATTGATCGACATCGCTCGCTCGATCGGTGCGCCTCTGTTGGCCACCAACGACTCTCATTACGTGCATCGGCACGACAGCGAAGCCCACGATGCACTCCTCTGTGTTCAGACTGCTTCGCTCATGAGCGACCCGAATCGATTCAAATTCGACGGAACAGAGCACTACCTCAAGTCCGCTTCGGAGATGCGCTATCTGTTTCAGGAGCTGCCCGAAGCCTGCGACAACACCTTGTGGATCGCCGAACGGGCCGGTGTCGAGATCGAATTCGGAAAGCCCCAACTTCCGAATTTCTCCGTGCCAGCGGGGTTCTCCGACGACGCCGCCTATCTCGAACACCTCACGTGGCAAGGCGCACGTGAGCGGTGGGGCGACACGTTGCCGGGCTCGGTCGTCGAGCGTCTGGCCTACGAACTCAAGGTCATCGTCGACATGGGCTTCGCGTCGTACTTCCTCATCGTCTGGGACCTCATCGCGTACGCCAGACAACGTGGAATTCGCGTCGGGCCCGGTCGTGGGTCGGCCGCCGGCTGTGCTGTCGCTTACTCGCTTCGGATCACCGAAATCGACCCCATCCGCTACGACCTTCTCTTCGAACGTTTCTTGAACCCGAGTCGAGTCTCGATGCCCGACATCGACATGGATTTCGACTCGCGCTATCGGGACGAGATGATTCGCTACGTGTCCGAGAAGTACGGACGCGATCACGTGGCCCAGATCATCACGTTCAACACCATCAAGGCTCGGAATGCAGTCCGTGATGCCGCCCGGGTTCTCGGACACGAATACGCAGTAGGGGACCGACTCGCCAAGGCCATGCCACCGCTGGTCATGGGACGCGACACTCCTCTCAAGTACTGCCTGGAAGAGAACGCGAAGTACGTGGACGGATACCGAGCGGCCGCCGAACTGCGACAGATGTACGACTCCGACCCGGTCGCCAAACAAGTGATCGATGTCGCGAAGGGACTCGAAGGACTGAAACGTTCGACCGGAATTCACGCGGCGGCCGTCGTGATCTCGAAAGAACCGTTGACCGAGTACCTGCCGTTGCAGAGGAAGCCCGAACAAGGAAAGGCCCCCGACGAAACTCCCGTCACCACGCAGTACGAAATGCACGGTGTGGAGGATTTGGGCCTGCTGAAGATGGACTTCCTCGGTCTTCGAAATCTCGACGTGATCACCGACACGGTCGGTCTCATCCGAAGCAACGGTCGGCCCGATTTCGACATCGACTCCGTGGCCCTCGACGATCCAGCTGTGTTCGAGCTCCTCGGACGAGGCGAGAGCACCGGTGTCTTCCAGCTCGAATCACCGCAGATGCAGGCCTTGTTGCGAGCCATGGCGCCGAGCTCCTTCAAGGACGTCTCAGCCGTTATCGCCTTGTATCGACCCGGGCCGATGGGCGTCAACATGCACTATGACTACGCCGATCGCAAGAACGGTCGCAAGCAGGTCGAATTCTTTCATCCCGACGCCAGTGAAGTGCTCGGAGACACGTTCGGACTGATGATTTATCAGGAGAGCGTGATGCGAGTCGCACAACGCTTCGCGGGCTACTCGTTGGCCGAGGCCGACAACCTGCGAAAGGCTTGTGGCAAGAAGGTACGCGAGCTGATGGAGAAGGAGCGTTCCAAATTCGTCGAAGGTTGTGAATCGACGGGTTACGGAGCCGATCTCGGCACCTATCTCTTCGGCATCATCGAGAATTTCGCCGACTATGCATTCGCCAAGTCCCACTCGTTCGGATACGGACTCGTCACGTATCAAACGGCCTACTTAAAGGCCAATCATCCCGTCGAGTTCTTCGCCGCTCTGTTGACCTCGGTCAGGGACAACCTCGACAAGGCAGCCGGTTACTTGGCCGATGCTCGGCGTCAGAAAGTCACGATCCGACCGCCCGACATCAACGTGTCCGACGTCGACTTCGGAGCACTGCCCGATGAGCGCTCGGTGACATTTGGTCTCTCGGCCATCAAGGGTGTCGGTTCGGCCCTCTGTCGAAAGATCGTCGACGAACGACGAGCGAACGGAGACTTCGAGAGTTTCCAAGACTTCTGCATGAGGGTTCCGACCGATTGCCTGAACAAGCGAACGATCGAATCGTTCATCAAGGTGGGAGCCTTCGACAGTCTCGGACACTCTCGTCTCGGGCTCCTCATGGTTTTCGAAGCGATCATCGACGATGCCGTCTCACGTCGTCACGAGGCCGACCAAGGTGTGCTGAGCCTTTTCGATTCGATCGATGATCCCGACGCCTCCTTCTCGCTCGAGATCGACATCCCCGAAAAGGATCTCGATCGCGAATCGATTCTCAAGTACGAGAAGGAGTTGATGGGTCTCTACATCACCGATCATCCGCTCATCGGACACGAAGGGACCCTGGCTCGCCGCACGTCGCATTCGACGCTCGACACCAAGGAGCTCTCGTCGGGAACGGTCGTCACACTCGGCGGAGTCGTCTCCAAGCTCGAGAAGAAGACGACGCGTCGCGGGGATCAGATGCTGGTTCTCACTTTGGAGGATTTTCACGGCACGATCGAGGCGACGATGTTCAGCAAGATCGCCGCTGCGCAGGGTCACCTCGTGCGCGAGGACGGGGTCGTCATCCTGAAGGGACGCATCAACAGCGACGGTGACCGATCGTCCTTCAGTGTGATGGACGTCGAGGCGTTGCGGCTCGTCGAGGGTGTACCCGAGCTCCGTCTCAATCTGCCTCTCGACACCATCGCTCGGAATCGAATCGACGAGTTGCGCGACATCCTGAGGCGCCACCCCGGAGATTCTCCGGTTTTCCTGCACGTCGGACCGGACAAGGTCCTCGAACTCGGACGTGAGTACGCGGTTCAGATCGATCGTGTGGTTCCCGATCTGCGAGTTGCGTTCGGTATCGACGTCGTCCGTCCGGCTCGCTGACTCGTCCCCGTTGGCCTCGCGGTTTTCCGTCGGGAGTCCGTCTTTGGCAGAATGGGGCAGGGAGCGGGGGATCCCGCGTCGTGACAGGGGGGAGGCCCGCAGCAATGGCGTTCGATGTCGAGACCAAGGACTGTGTGGCGCTCACCGACACCGAACTCGAGGAGATGGCCTCCATGGGCGACTCCTTCGACATCGGAACCCTGTCGAAGGCGAAGGAGGACTGGGTTCTCGTCACCACGGCCCGAGACGGATCCAAGCTGCACGGTTTCACCTTCTCGACGCTCGAGCGCATCGGTGGAACTCCGTGCGTCCTCATCGGATTACTGAGCGTCAAACGAACCTCGAAGCGTGATCAGGCCCTCCGTGGACTGATGTCCGAGGCCTACCACCGGGCCCTCATGGCTTTTCCGGACGAGGACGTGGTCGTCGGAAGTCGTTTCGCCGACGCAGGAGGACTCGAGGCGTTCCGCAATCTCACCGAACTCATCCCACGACCCGGCCACCGGGCCGTCGGAGAAGAGCGGGCCTGGGGCCGTCGACTCGCCAAGCGCTTCGGAGTCGAAGCGCAGTACGACGAGAAGTCGTTCGTGGTGGCCAAGTCGGGTCGTTCGGGTTTCCTCGATCATGAAACCGCCAAGCCCGACAAGATCGACCCCGACGTGGCAAGCCTGTTCAACGGAGTCTCGGAACGGTCCGGCGGTGTGTTGATCGTCCATGGATGGACGATGGCCGAGGATCTCGCCAAATTAGGACGACAGAGCTGACCGGCCACCCACGTCACCCTCACGACGACCCTGGGCGACTGAGGTCAATCATCGAACGGCGCCGAATGACCCGGCGCTTCGTGTCTTTCGGCCGTGCTCTCTCGGTCGACACCGTGGCCGACTGGTGCGATCTGGCTCGTCGAGCCCCGTCGGCCGGTTTCTCACAGGGAGTTCATTTTCTCGTTCGCTCCGACGTGACCGACACGCTCGACGCTCTCGGGTCCCTCGAATGGTGGACGGCCCGTCACCCCGGGGTTGTCGACGCCTCCGCCGTCGTCGTGGTGCTCGCGGACCCGTCGGCCTACACCGACCGCTACGGCCGGCCCGACAAGGCTGGCCGTGGCTTGGAGGAGGAGCCCGGTTGGCGCGTTCCCTACTGGATCGCTGACGCTGGCATGGTGGTCCAGAACCTGCTTCTCATCGCCGAGTCCGATTCCCGGGGGGCGCTGTTCGCCGGGGTATTCCGGGATCCGAGCGCCGCCTTGATCTCCTGGGGCGTCCCATCTGGCGTCGAGTGCATCGGTCTGGTGTTCGTCGGCGAGAGGCACCCCGATGACAGGCCGTCCGGGAGTGGTGTCAGCCGCCGACGTCGACGCACGATCGACGTCGTTCATCGAGACACCTGGGGGTCGGTCCCACCGAGTTTCCCGCCGGGCCGAGACGAGCCGTAGGGTTTGTCGCGAAGGAGAATCATGACCACCACCACCAGCGCCGTTCCGATCGTTTCGTATCTTCGTCTCGAGCCATCGCCCCATCTCGTGGCCAACGAATGCGAGGCGTGCGGGGCTCGTTTCTTCGATCGACGCAACGCCTGTGCGTCATGTTTCAAGACGTCCTTTCGAGAAATCGACGTTCCGACCGAGGGTGTCGTTCGATCGTTCACCATCGTCGCCCTGGCCGCCCCCGGAGTTCCCGTACCGTTCGTGGCCGCGATCATCGATTGCGGTGGAACGACCGTGCGCGGCAACGTCATCAACACCGATCCGACTCCCGAGAAAGTGTCGCTCGGAATGAAGGTCCGTCTTGCGACGTATTCGCTCGGCACCGACGACGACGGAGTCGAAGCCATCGGCTTCGGCTTCGAGCCAGCCTGATCACCACGACCCTCGACAATTCGACACGCCACCTCAAACCTGGAAGGACGCTCATGGCCTCGGACGACATTTACATCCTCGGAATCTCGATGACGAAGTTCGGCAAGCACACCGAACTCGACATCGTCGATCTCGGCGCGCAGGCCGCAATGGCAGCATTGGCCGACGCCGGTGTCACCATGGCCGACATGGGAATCCTCGCGGCGGGGAATCTGATGGGTGCCGGTGGCTACGGCCAGCAACTGCAGAAACAGATCGGCCAGACAGGAATTCCGGTCTACAACGTCTCCAACGCCTGCGCGACCGGCGCAACTGCACTGCGAACGGCAATCATGGCCGTCAAGTCGGGAGAAGTTCGGATGGGCCTAGCCGTGGGTGCCGAGAAATTGGCCGGTGCCGGATTGCTCGGTGGCGGTGGACAGGGCAAAAAGGACGGCAAGAAATGGGAGCCGAAGGGCCGCTACGGAGCCGTCGCGCCGACCGACGGTCGAATCGGCACCGACACCATGCCGGGAACCTTCGCTCAGGTGGGCATGGAGTACGGACACAAGTACGGCGGTGCCACTTTCGAACTCTTCGCCCGAATCTCCGAGAAGAATCATGCCCATTCGACTCTGAATCCGCTCGCTGCGTACCAGAAGCGTTTCACCCTCGACGAAATCATGGGCGACATGATGATCGCCTACCCGAACACCCGTCCGATGTGCTCGGCCAACTGTGATGGTGCGGCAGCGGCAGTCGTGACGAGTGGCGAGGTTCTGAAGACCCTCTCACCGGATCAGCAACGCCGAGCCATCAAGGTGTCGGCCTCGGTTCTCACGACCGATCCGTACCAGGAGGCCTGTCAGATCCTTCCCGATGTGAACACCCTCACCAGAAATGCAGCCAAGATCGCCTATGAGGCGGCGGGAGTCGGGCCAGAAGACCTCGATCTCGTCGAACTCCACGACTGCTTCGCGACGGCCGAGCTCGTTCACTACGACAATCTCATGCTGTGCCCCGAAGGGGGAGCGGTGGACTTCTTCATGTCGGGAGCTCCCTGGCGAGACGGCTCGACACCCGTCAACGTGTCGGGTGGTCTGCAGTCGAAGGGTCACCCGATCTCGGCGACGGGCATCGCCAACATCTGGGAGGTCTGCCACCACCTTCGTGGTGAGGCGGGAGACCGACAGATCGCCGGCGCCAAGGTCGGTCTCGCTCACGTCATCGGGCTCGGATCGGCCTGTGGCGTGCACATTCTCGAAAAGGTTTCCTGAGAGCGTCTTTCATTCATCGCTACTGGGGCGCGGAGAGGTGCCCCGGCCGAGTCACGCACCCGTGGCGTGATAACCGCCATCGACGTGGATCATCGAACCGGTCGTGGCGGGGAACCAGTCGGAGAGCAGAGCCACGCAACTGCGAGCGACCGGTTCGGAGTCGTGGACGTCCCAGCCGAGGGGAGCCCGAGAGTCCCAGACGTCTTCGAACGTCGAGAAGGCCGGTATCGACTTGGCAGCCATCGTTCGTATCGGACCGGCGGCGATCAAATTGCACCGAACACCGTTCGGGCCGAGCTGACGGGCCAGATACCGATTGATGCTCTCGAGTGCCGATTTCGCAACACCCATCCAGTTGTACGCCGGCCAGGCCACCGTGTTGTCGAAGTCGAGGCCCACGATCGACGACCCGGGGCGTAGAAGGGGCGACATCGCCTCCGCGAGCGATTTGTAGGAGTAGGCACTGATGCGGATCGCAAGAGCCACGTCGTCCCACTGGGCCGCCATGAAGTCGTCACCCAGACACACCTCGGGTGCGAAACCGATGCTGTGGACCACCCCGTCGACTCGATCCCAACGTTCTGCGACTGACGACAGAAGAGCTGGACCGTGTTCGGGAACCGTCGCGTCGAATTCGAGAACAGGCACGTCCCCCGGAAGCTTGCGGGCCGTGCGCTGAGTCAAGGAAAGTGCTCGACCGGCCCCGGTGAGGATGACCTCGGCGCCCTCTTCCAGCGCCAGTCGCGCGATTCCGAAGGCCAAGGAGGCGTCGGTGAGGACACCGGTCACCACGATCTTTTTTCCGTCGAGCAAACCCATGGGGCGAACCTAGTCGCCACGAGTGGACGGGGTCCCGAGTCGATCGACTGCCGTCTGGTCCGACCTCTGTGCCAGGCTTGCCGAATGCGCATCGGGATTCTTGGTGGGACGGGTCCGGCGGGGACGGCACTGGCCGCCCGTCTGGCGTCGATCGGTTATTCGGTGGTGATCGGATCTCGATCGAAATACAAGGCCATGGAGGCTCGCGACGAGCAGATCGGACGTTTTCCCGAACTGTCGGGTCTGCTCGATTTCGGCGACAACGCCGGGGCGGCAGCCTGCGACCTCGTCGTCATCGCCACTCCGTGGGATTCCGCCGCAACGACGGCCCAGGAGAACGCCGTTGCCTTGAAAGGCAAGATCGTCATCAGCATGGCCAATGCTCTCGTCCGAGTCGGCGGAGAGTTCCAGCCGCTGCTTCCTCCCCGGGGAAGTGTGGCCGCCCACGTGCAGGCCGCCGTGCCGGACTGCCGTGTCGTCGCCGCCTTCCATCACCTTCCGGCCAAGGAACTCGGCCACCTCGGCGATCCGATCGACTCCGACGTCTTGATCTGCGGTGACGACAGCGACGCACTGGCGACCGTCGCCTCCATCGTCTCGAAGATTCCTGGGTGCCGCCCGCTCGACGCTGGCGAACTGTCCAATGCCACGGCCATCGAAGCTTTCACGGCCGTGTTGCTGCAGTTGAACGTTCGCTACAAGACGCGTGTGGCCCCGAAATTGACCGGAATCAAGATGCCGTCGGCTACCTCGGAGAAACCCGTCGCGTGAGCATGAGGCTCTACGACACCGCCCGTCAGTTGGTGGTGCCGTTCGAACCGGACCACTGTGTCCTCATGTACACCTGCGGGATCACGCCGTACGACGCGACCCACCTCGGTCATGCGTCCACGTTCTTGGCGTATGACGTCTTGCAGAGACGACTGATCGACATGGGGCACGAGGTCCGGTGCGTGCGCAATGTCACCGATGTCGACGACCCTCTGTTCGCAAAGGCCCGGGAACTCGGCATTCATTATCTCGATCTGGCCGCTGGCGAAGAGGCGAGATTCGATCGAGACATGCAGGCCCTGAACGCTCTTCCTGTCTATTCGTCGCCGCGGGCCTCGTCGGCCATTCCCGACATCCGAGGTTTCATCGGCATGGTGCTCGACCGTGGCTACGCCTACGTGTCGGGTGGATCGGTGTATTTCGACGTTTCCAAGTTTCCGGAGTTCGGATCGATCAGCCACTACTCCCGAGAACAGATGATCGATTTGGCGCGTCAACGCGGCGGCTCGGTCGACGACCCGTCCAAACGTGATCCCCTCGATTTCGTTCTCTGGCAACCCTCCGCACAGGACGAGCCGGCGTGGGAGGCGATGTGGGGAGCCGGCCGACCGGGTTGGCACATCGAGTGCAGTGCTCTGGCCCTTCGTGAACTGGGGGAGACCATCGATCTCCACGGTGGAGGAAGTGATCTGATCTTTCCCCATCACGAGTGCGAGCGGGCCCAGAGCGAGGCGGCCACGGGCGTCCCCTTCGTCCGTCATTGGATGCACGTGGCGATGGTCTACATGCACGGCGAGAAGATGTCGAAAAGCCTCGGCAACCTCGTCTTCGTCGACGCACTTCGGCGCGAATGGGATCCGCGAGCGATTCGGCTCGCCGTTCACGTCCACCACTACCGGACCGAGTGGGAGTGGACCGACTTCCTCATGCCCGAGGCGACCGAACGCCTGCGTGCGTGGTCGGCCAGCACGTCCGGAGTCACGGACGCCGGACTGCTGGACGCCGTTCGGGATCGTCTCGATGACGACCTGGACACGCCGGGCGCGATCGAGCTCATCGACGCCGCCGCGAGAAACGGACACGACGTTCGTGCCGTCGCCGAACTTCTCGGCGTCCTTCTCGTGTAGTTCTTTCTTTCGCGCTAAATGACCACTGTCACGTCGACGTGAACGGAAGATGTCGTTTCGGTCATACCTGGTCCTCCCACTTCCGGTGCTCGGTATCGTTCGATGAAGACGGGAGGAGCCGTGGCAGTTCGAGCGCAAGGAGCCGGAAAACTTCAGTCGAGAGCGCGCCGAGTCGTGGCCCCTATCGGTCGTCGCCTGTGGTCGATCGAGATCGATGGTCTCGATCGCCTGCCGGACGACGGCCCGGCGATCCTCTGCCCCAATCACATCAGCTTTCTCGATTCGGCGTTCATCATGATGACGGCGCCGCGCAACGTTTCCTTCGTCGGTAAAGCCGAATACATGGATTCGTGGAAGACGAAAGTTCTCTTCCCGATGCTCGGCATGATTCCGATCGATCGAAGTGGTGGCGAGAAGAGCCAAGACGCCCTCGACGCTGCGAGCCTGGTTCTCGAACGTGGAGAGTTGTTCGCGATGTTTCCTGAAGGCACGCGTTCGCGCGACGGATGCCTGTACAAGGGTCGCACTGGTGCGGCTCGACTTGCGGTCAGCATCGGCTGTCCGATCTATCCCGTCGGCATCATCGGGACCGATGCCATTCAGCCCCCTGACGCGAGACTTCCGAAGTTGTTCAAGCAGTGTTCGATCACCATCGGGCGCCCTGTACTTCCCGAACGACACGTACCCGCCGGTACCCCGGAAAGCGAGCAACATCGCGGGTGGCGCTCCATGATCGACGAGGTGATGTTCGAGATCCGGGAGATGACTGGCCAGGTGTATAAGAACGTCTACGCCGGTCGTTCGTCCGACGCGAGTACGCCGGTGGCGACGATCTCCGATGGCTCCGGACGGACCGACACAGTTCCCGAGGTGGAGACTGCGGAGTCGGGAGTCGAGCGAAACGGATCGATGTCCGCCGCCCACTGACCGTACACTGTCGTCTTCGTGACACAGATTTCGGTGAAACTTCCCGATGGCTCGCAGCGGGAGCTCGACGTGAACTCGTCGGCCTTCGACTTGGCCACTTCGATCTCGAGGGGTCTGGCCAAAGCCGCTGTCGCCGCCGAGCTCAACGGATCTCTCTCCGACCTTTCGAGCTCACTCGTCGATGGCGACACGGTGCGAATCATCACGGCCGATTCCGAAGAGGGTCGGCACGTCTTGCGTCATTCCACCGCTCACGTGATGGCTCAGGCAGTGACCGATCTGTACCCGGGGGCCAAGTTCACCATCGGACCGGCGATCGAGAACGGCTTCTACTACGACTTCGATCTCGACGGAGCTGCCTTCGCGGAAGCCGACATCGAGCGAGTCGAATCCCGAATGCGTGAGATCGTCAAGGCTGACCAACCCTTCGTCCGGTCGGTGATCAAGGCCGACGAGGCGCTGCGTCTCTTCGTCGACCAACCGTACAAGTGCGAGATCATCGAACGAGTCCGTTCGGGTGGCGCTGATGGAACCGACGCGGCCGAGGTCGGCTCCGGTGACGAGGTGAGCATCTATCGGAACACCGATTCATTCGTCGACCTCTGCCTCGGACCTCACGTCCCGTCCACGGGCCGTCTCGGACATTTCAAGCTCCAAAAGGTGTCGGCTGCCTATTGGCGCGGCAGCGAGAAGGGTCCCGTGCTGCAACGTATTTACGGAACGGCGTGGGAGAGCAAGACAGCTCTCGACGAACATCTTCATCGATTGGCCGAGGCCGAGAAGCGGGATCATCGTCGCTTGGCCGTGGAACTGGATCTGCTCTCGTTCCCACAGCAACTGGGCGGAGGCCTCGCCGTGTGGCATCCGAAGGGAGCCATCGTTCGCAAATTGATGGAGGACTACAGCCGCACACGCCACCAATCCGGGGGCTACCAATTCGTCTTCACACCCCATCTGTCGAACGCGAACTTGTTCCAGACCTCGGGACATCTCGACTTCTATGCCGATGGGATGTACCCGCCCATGGAGATGGACAACGGCACCTACTACCCGAAGCCGATGAACTGTCCGATGCACTGTTTGATCTTCGGAAGTCGTGCCCGCAGTTATCGCGAGTTGCCGATGAGGCTCTTCGAACTCGGCACCGTCTATCGCTACGAGAGAGCCGGGACCCTTCACGGCCTTCTTCGCATACGAGGTTTCACACAGGACGACAGCCATATCTATTGCACCCGCGAGCAACTGCAGGACGAGATCATCTCCTTGCTCGACTTCGTGATGAGCGTTCTGCGGGCGTTCGGATTCGACGACTTCTCCTTTCACCTCTCCACTAAGGACCCTTCAAAATACGTGGGTTCCGACGACATCTGGGACGAGGCGACCACAGCTCTTGCGACGGCTCTCGAACGCCATGGTGTCGAATACTCGGTCAAGGATGGCGATGCTGCGTTCTATGGTCCCAAGATCGACATTCACGTGCGTGATGCGATCGGACGTACGTGGCAGCTGTCGACCATTCAGTGCGACTTCAATCTTCCCGAACGATTCGAACTCGAGTACGTCTCTCCTGACGGCAGTCGCCGCCGGCCGATCATGTTGCATCGGGCTCTCTTCGGCTCGATCGAGCGTTTCTTCGGCGTTCTCGTGGAGCACTACGCCGGCGCGTTTCCGACGTGGCTGTCGCCGGTTCAAGTCCGGGTGCTGCCGGTCGCCGAGGCGCACCACCCCTACGCCACCGAGGTGGTGAGGATCATGACCGAGCGGGGCCTTCGCGTCGATCTCGTGGAAGCTTCTGATCCGCTCGGAAAGCGCATTCGGGCCTCGAAGCTGGACAAGTTGCCCTATGTTCTCGTGGTCGGAGACGACGACGTCGCACATCGGACAGTCGGGGTCAACCCCCGTGGAGCCGACGTCGAACGTGACGTTTCGCTCGACGATTTCGTGGAGCGAGTCGTTCACGAAGCAACGGTCCTCGTCTGACTCGGCCATGAATTCCGAGGACGACTCGCTCGATCTCCGACTCTGGGCCGGGTGGCGACATCGCTATCTCACCGAACTGGAGAACTCGCCGGCCGACACACCGGTGGCGAGTCGTGACGTTTTCATCGACATCCTCGAATCGGGTCTCCCTGATTCACGGACCCTGATCCTGCATCGCAGTTCCGAGGTCTTCGTCGTGCTCAACCTCCACCCGTACTCGGTCGGACATTCGATGGTCGTGCCGTATCGGGCCGTCTCCACCCTCGGTGAACTGCGTGCCGTGGAGCACGACGATCTCTGGATGACGGTCACTCGGGCGGTCGACGTCGTGAATGCGGAGTTTCGCCCACAGGGCGTGAACGTCGGTCTGAACATCGGGCGAGCGGCGGGGGGATCGGTCCCTGGTCACCTCCACGTTCACGTGGTGCCTCGGTGGCTCGGCGAGGGCAATTTTCTGGCGGCCACCGCTCGAACCCGAACTCTTCCCGAACCTCTCGATGTGACCGCTGATCGTCTGCGAGCCCGCTGGCTCGCCGCGACCTCGTCGTAGGGTGTGGGCGTGGCTGGCCGAGACGAGCACACCGATGAACTTCCCGACGATCTGGTACCCGACCTCGCGGTTCGTGCCGAGGGATTTCCCGACAACAGTCGTCGTCGCGTACCCGGAACGATCTACCTGGTCAGTGGGATCGCCACGGCGGTCTTGTCGGCCTTGTCGAGTGACACGTCGATCCTGTCCAATCCGGGCCTGACTCTCGGGGGAGTCGTCGTCGCTCTGGTCGGGCTGTATTCGTTCACTTCCGGTTGGCGCATGAAGCTCGACGAACACGACGCACTCGGCCGCGCCGGAACTGCCGTGGGGTTCTCCATCGGTCACGCATCGGCCCAACAGGTCTGGCGTGGGTTCAGAAGTCGCCCCACCTGGCGGGTCCTGTGCTACTCGGACGAGAACCCACCCCGTCAGCGGGGTCTCGTGCTCGTGGATGCGGTGGACGGTGAAGTGGTTCAGGTCCTGGTCCAGCCCTGCGACGAGGACTGGACAGACCTTCCCGCGTGACACGCGACCGACGGAGAGCACATCAGTCAGGCTCGGCTTCGTAGACTCCGTGGCATGTTCGACGGTCACATGCGCGCCCCCATCGAGAAGGCGGTGAAGCCGATCGGGGACCGGTTGCGTCGAACGCGGCTCACGCCCGATCACCTGACCGTTGCCGGGCTGGTCGTGGCGGCTGGTGCCGCTGTTGCGATCGGTTTCGGATGGTTCGCTCTCGGGTTGTTGCTCGTCGTCCTGGCGGCGCTGCCCGATCTGCTCGACGGGGCGCTGGCCAAGGCCTCCAATTCGTCCAGCCAGCGAGGGGCCTTTTTCGACTCGGTGATCGATCGAGTGACCGATTCCTTGCTGTTCGGTGGCGTCGCCTGGTACTTCGCCAGCGAGGAGTCTCCTCACTTGACGATTCTCCCGATGGCGGTTGCGCTCATGAGCGGCGTCATCTCGTACCAGCGCGCCAAAGCCGAGTCGCTCGGTCTCTCGGCCAAAGGCGGGCTCATGGAGCGCGCTGAGCGAATCATTCTCTTGTGCCTCGGGCTGCTCTTCCCGGTGGCGCTCATCCCGATCATGTGGGTGATGCTCGTTCTCGTGACCGTCACGGCGGTCCAGAGATTCGTGAAGGTCTGGAAGCAGGCGGCCGTGGCTCCGATCACGGCGGCTCGTATCGAGAAACGACGTACACGTCGACAGTCGCGACGTGCGGCGCGAATCGATCGTCGTGCTCGGTTCCTGAGCGAGCGTCGTCGTTCACAGTGAGTTCTCGGCGCCCGGCCACTCTGACCGTGGCCGGCTACCGATTGGGAGCCGTGGCCTCTCGCCTCGTTCCCATGCCGTTGTCCGATGTCGTCGCGAAGGGTGTCGCCCTACCCGCCCTTTTGGCTTCGGGCGAGAAGCGTCAGATGGTGGATCGTCACCTCGCACGCGTCGTGCCCGAGTTGTCGATCTCTCGGCGCCGACGCATGGTGTCCGCGGTGTTCGACAACTACGCGCGCTATTACCTCGAGAGTTTTCGACTCCCGTCGATCTCGGCCCGTTCCGTCGCCCGACACTTCACCATCGACGGGTTCGAGCACGTGAAGAACGGTCTGTCGAGCGGACGTGGTGTCGTGGTCGCGCTGCCTCATCTCGGGGGCTGGGAGTGGGCCGGCCGCTGGATCACCGACCAGGGGATCCCGATGACCGTCGTCGTCGAGAGACTCGATCCACCCGAACTCTTCGAATGGTTCGTCGAGTTGAGGCGCGAATTCGGGATGACGGTCGTTCCGCTCGGACCCGAGGCCGGCGGGGTGGTGTTGAGCGCTCTTCGACGTAATGAGATCGTGTGCCTCCTGAGCGACCGGTTCATCTCGGGTTCCGGGGTTGCGGTCGACTTCCTCGGTGAGCGGACTCTGCTTCCCGCCGGACCGGCGACTCTGTCGTCGCGAACCGGTGCCCCTCTGTTGCCGACTGCGGTGTACTTCCAAGGGCGCGGTTCGGGCCATCATGCCGTCGTGAGGCCTCCGATCGACACCGATCGTCATGGTCGTGGTCTCCGTGAGACCGTGCAGAGCTGCACTCAGACTCTCGCTGATGAACTCGCCGGTCTCATCCGTCGAGCACCCGATCAATGGCATCTGCTCCAACCCAATTGGCCGAGTGACCCGGGCTGGCCCCATGGCTCGCTCGATTCGGACATGGGCGACTAGACAGTTCCCATGCGGCGGCTCCTCGTTCTCGCTGTGCCGTTGCTGGCCGGCTGTGCTGGAGGTTCCTCCGACGCCGTCGAAGTACGTCTCCTCGACGATCTGGTGGTCATGACGCCGGCCGAAGTCGTGGCCATGCGTTCGACCATTCCGGTGCCGGCCGTGCGGGTCGCTTCGGCCTCCGACGTCTCCACGAAAACGACCGACGTCGAGATCGGTGTCGTGAACTCGGAGCCCACTGTCGTCGACACGACCCTTCCGACGAACCAGGACGATCGGCCCGCCGAACTCAAGCTCTTCGACGCGTATGCCAACTTCAAGTCCTGCATCGAAGACGCCGGAGAGACCATCCGAGGAAATCTGCAGGACCAGTCGAATCCTGCTTACCAGGATCCGGGCTATCGGGACCTGGTCCAGACTTGTGCCGCCCGGAGCAAGATCGTCGACGCTCTACGTGAGACCGCTCAGGCCCGTGGCGATCTCTCACCCGACGAGGTTCGCACTCGCAACGAATCCTTCAAGTCGTTGTCGGATTGTCTGAAGAAGAGGGGCTGGACCATCGAAACGCAGGTCGACGAAAAGGGCCTCATCACTCCCAACCGCTTCGAGAGTCCCGACGGAACCCTCGACCAACGGGACCTCGACCAGTGCCTCTCCGAGACTGGAATTTCGAACAACGGATCGTCCGGAGGCTGACATGAAGACATCACGCCGGATTCTCTCGGCGATTCTCGTTCTCGCGGTCGCGGGAGGTGGAGTGGCGATCGGTGTCTCTCTGCGGGGTGACGACAGCACCAATGGGCTCATCATCACTCCTCGGGCCGTCGAACGGCGATCCCTGTCCGATGTTCTGTCAGTCTCGGGTGAAGTGCGGCGTGACGACGTGTACACAGTGTCGTCGAGCGTCGATGGGCGCATCTCCGATGTTCTCGTCACCGAAGGAGAAACGATCGAGGCCGGAGACCGACTCGTCGCCGTCGACGGTCGAGCATCGATCGCCGTCGACGGGACCACTCCGTTCTATCGCACACTCACGGTCGGAAGCGAAGGTCCCGACGTGCTTCAACTCGAGCGCATTCTCCTCGAGAGCGGCTACGACATCGAGAGTCCGGACACTCTGTTCACCGAG
>LFFH01000026.1 GCA_001510455.1 Actinobacteria bacterium casp-actino8 | reverse complement strand
ACTCGTGGCGGTGGCGTCGGGTCGCCTGCGCCAATCGGTCTTCAGCCTGGGCGGGATCTCGGCCCACATCTACGCCAACAACGGCAACACCTACTTCTACGCCCATCTCAGCTCGTGGGAGGGGCCGGCCAGAATGGTTCAGCAAGGTGAGGTCATCGGCTACGTAGGTGACACTGGTAATGCTTCGGGGACCCCACATCTGCACTTCGAGATCCGCCCGAACGGTGGGCGGGCCATCAATCCGTACCCGGCAGTTCGTGCCGCGTGCTAGCCGTTGCGCGAATCTGACGGGGTGAACGATCT
The DNA here is from genome assembly GCA_001510455.1 of Actinobacteria bacterium casp-actino8. The sequence goes on along the minus strand of LFFH01000026.1, from coordinate 16,721 downwards.
CGCCCAAGCCTTGGCTCGTGTCCTCGGTGCCACCGAGGTGGCCGATCCGACTCGGTTGAGTGGGGGCGCCTCGCGCGAAACGTGGCAATTCGAGGCTGACGGCCGGCGCCTGGTGCTTCAGCGTCAGCGGTCGGGGGACGTGCGTGACATGGGGATCGAGGCGTCGGTTCTTCGGGCGGCGTTCAGCGCCGGAGTTCGAGTTCCCGAATTGGTGGCCAGCGGATCGCATGACGATCCCGAGAATCCCGTCGGCGCGTCGTTCATGATTCTCGAACACGTCGACGGTGAGACCATCGCACGCAAGATTCTGCGTGACGAACGATTCGGTGTCGCTCGTGAGGTGTTGGTGCACGACATGGCTCGCACTCTCGCCGTGCTGCACGGCGTCGATCCGACTCCGATACCCGGACTCCCGAGCATCGATCAGGTCGCGCAGTACCGGGCCACTCTCGACGATCTGAACGCGCGCCTCGGTCAGGCTCACCCCACTTTCGAATTGGCGTTTCGCTGGTTGGAGTCGAATCGACCCGACTCGACTCGTCGCACTCTGGTGCACGGAGACTTCCGGCTCGGCAACGTCATGGTCGACGAAACCGGTCTTCGCGCGGTTCTCGACTGGGAGCTCGCTCACGTGGGTGATCCCATGGAGGATCTCGGCTGGCTCTGTGTGCGGGCATGGCGTTTCGGGTCACCTCGACCGGTGGCCGGAGTGGGCGACTACGACACCCTGATCGAGGAATACCAGAAGGCGAGTGGTGTCGAGGTCGATCGTGACGTGGTGCGATGGTGGGAGGTCCTCGGCACCCTGAAGTGGGGGATCATGTGCATTCTCCAGACGAGTGCACATCTCACTGGTCTGTCACGTAGTCACGAACTGGCGGCGATCGGTCGACGCGTGTGTGAGAACGAATACGACCTGTTCCTCGCCCTGGACGGTCATTGGCAATCGATCGGAAGGCGATGATGTCCGAACTCCATGACGTTCCTTCGGCTCACGATCTCGTCGAGTCGGTACGCGAGTGGCTCGAGCGGGACGTACTTTCCGGCACCTCGGGACGGCTTCAATTCCACACGCGGGTCGCGATCAACGTCCTGGCCATGGTCGAACGTGAGCTCGAACTCGGAGCGGACCAGATGCATGATCACGAGAGACGTCTGGCCGACCTCGGTGTGAACTCGACGGACGAATTGGCCGATGCGATCCGTTCGGGCCAGCTCGACGACCGGCTCGACGAGGTGGTCGATGCCGTACGAGCCGACGTTCTGGCCAAGCTCTCGGTGGCCAATCCGGCTTACGTCATTCGTGACGTGACGTGATCTTCACTGGCTGACCGGCCGCCAACTGGCCGCAAGCGGCGGCGATCTCGGTACCGCGATTCTGGCGAACAGTGGCGTTCACGCCCAAGGATTCGAGTTGGTCGCGGAAAGCGTGAACCTTCGACCGACTCGAACCGCGAACCGGGTAGCCGGGCGTGGGATTGAGCGGAATGAGATTCACGTGAGCCGGCAGGCTGAGAGAGCGACAGAGTCCGGCCAACTCCACTGCATCACTCGGACGGTCGTTCACCTGATCGATCATCGCCCATTCGAAACTGAGTCGGCGTCCTTTGGCATCGAGATGGTCCTGACAGGCTTTCATCAGATCGCCGAGTGGGTAGCGCTTGTTGATCGGCACCAGGGCGTCGCGCAGCGCGTCGTTGGCGGCGTGCAGGCTGACGGCGAGATTGACCGGTAGAGGCCGTTCGGCGAGGCGTCGAATCCCCGGAACGATGCCGACGGTGCTCACGGTGAGATGGCGAGCCGACATCTTGCAGTCGTCGTGCAGACGAACGAGCGACTCCCATACCGGCTCCTCGTTGGCCAATGGTTCACCCATTCCCATGTAGACGACGTTCGACACTCGTCGACCGAGGTTCTTGGCCCGACGTGAGGCGAGCACGACCTGCTCGACGATTTCACCGGCTGTGAGGTGCCGAGTGAAACCGGCTTGGCCGGTGGCGCAGAATCCGCACGCCATGGCGCAACCGGCCTGAGTGCTGACACACACCGTGGCTCGATCGGGATAGAGCATGAGAACCGTTTCGATCCGACTCCCACCGTCGAGTTCCCACAGGAACTTGATCGTGTCGCCGCGATCGGATGTCGACTCGGTCACCGGAGTCAGGGCGAGCGGGAGCGCCACGTCGAGTCGCGTTCGCAGATCCTTGGGCAGATTTGTCATCTCGATGGGATCGGCCAATTCGTCATACAAGCCCTTCCAGACCTGATCGACGCGAAATCGTGGTTGATCGTCGAGAATCGACGACAGTTCTTCGCGAGAAACCGAATAGCGGAAGGAGTGCGGTGACCGGGACATGATCAGAGGTCCAAGGACGAGGCCAAGGTTCGGTATTCGTTCATACGGGCTCGTAACACGTCGAGGCTCGCCGTCCAGAAAGCTTCGTCGGTGACGTCGAGTCCGAAAGCCAGTCCGAGCTCTTCGGCCGTGTTCATGCCGGCTCGAGAGAGAAGGTCGTCGTAACCGGATCGAAAACGATCAGGATCCTCGCGGAAACGTGCGTACAGGCCGAGCCCGAAGAGAAGGCCGTAGGTGTACGGCCAGTTGTAGAAATGGCTGCCGTAGTAGTGAGGCTTCAGGACCCACATGTGCGGATGTCTCGTGTCGAGGTCGAGTCCGTCGCCGTACGCGCGGGCTTGTGCATCGAGCATCATCTCGTCGAGTTCCTGGACACCGAGCGTGCGCCGCTGGCGACGGGCGAACACTTCGGTCTCGAAGAGGAATCGACTGTGGATGTCGACGACCACCTGATTCGAACCCAGAAGATCGACGTCGAGAAGGGCGAGGCGATCGAGGCCGGTGAGTCGTTCGAGTCCGGCTTCGACGACGAGGGTTTCGCAGAAGATGCTCGCCGTCTCGGCGAGCGCCATCGGGAGGCGCTTCTGCAGGGCCGTGCGCCCGGCGAGTTGAACGTTGTGATAGGCGTGCCCGAGTTCGTGGGCCGTCGTCTGCGTCGACTCGAGTGAACCACTCCAGTTCAGCAGGATGAGCGATCGATCCTCGACGAACGACATGCAGAAGGCACCACCGACCTTTCCGTCGCGTGGGGGAGCATCGATCCACGATTCGGAAATCGCCCGATCGACCAGTCCGCCGAGAGCGCTGCTGAATTCGCCGAACGCGCTCCGAACGAGATCGATCGATTCGTTCCAGGTGACCGACCGCGCCGAGACCGGAAGCGGGGCGACCAGGTCCCACCAAGGCAGGCCACCGTCGTGCCCATGGAGGGCGGCTTTGGCGCGCATCCAGGACCGGAAATCCGGAAGGGCCGACGCGACCGCAGACTGCATGGCCTCGAAAGTCGGCCGGCTCACACTGTTGGCGTATAAGGATGCATCGATCGGTGCGTCCCACCGACGTCGCCGGTTGATCGCGTTGGCCTCTCCTTTGATCGCGTTCATGGCGGCAGCACAGGCGGTGGCAACCGAGGGCCAGGCCTCCATCTCGGCGTCGTAAGCGGCTCGTCGAACGAGCGGGTCGGCATCCGATGCCAAACCGCGAACCGCCGGCATGGGGAGCCGAGTGCGTCCGGAGGGAAGATTCACGTCGGCGGCGAGCTGGGAGGTCACGTCGGCCTGCAGTCGCCCCCAGGCCGACGAGCCGGTCGTCGAGAGTTCGGCGTAGAGGCCCTCTTCGATCTCGCTCATCTGATGGGCCGAGCGCGCGGCGAGACGGGTGAGCGGCCCGAGGTGGTCGCGAGCCTCGTCACTCACTGCTGCGAGATCCTCGACGCCGTGATCGTCGACGAAGTCGGCGAGACGGGCGAGAAGGGGAGTGACGCGCGAGCCGAGGACGTCGAGTTCGGAGAGCGACGACTGAGCCGTCTCGTCGCGAGAGTCGGTCGACACCGTTGCGTACACGTAAGCCTCGAGCACTTCGAGCTCGGCCGCCGTCTCGTTGAAGGCGACCACAGCGCGGTCGACTCGGACGCCTGTCGATTCGTCGACGTGCGGCGTCTCACTCGCACGAATGTCGAGCTCGTCGAAGAGCGACTCGAGACGATGAACCCGAGCCCCGATTCTCTCCATGGCATCGACGAAGGATCGACTGGTCAGTGACTCATGGACGTCGGAAACACTCCAGGTGGGCAATGAGGTGTCGGTCATCGTGTCGTCGCTCTCATGTCGTCGTTCTCATGTCGTCGTTCTCATTTCGTCGGCGATACGTCGCCGACGTACGAGCGATCGGTCCGGTGGACGCGAAAACCGAGATCTTCGTACATCGTGACGGCGAGGGCATTGTCGGCGTCCACGTAGAGCATCGCCGTGGTCACTCCACGCGCTGCAATGCTCTCGAGTCCGCTGACCACGAGTCCGCGACCGAGACCTCGTCCGTGGTGCGCCGGATCCACGGCGATGACGTAGATCTCGCCGAGGACCGGCTCGGTGTCGTGATGAATCTTGGTCCAGCAAAAGCCGGCCATGGTCCCGTCGATCTCGTGGATGCGAAATCCATCGGCATCGAACCACGGCTGGGACAGGCGCGACGCCAGAGTGTCGCGATCCCAGCCACCTTGTTCGGGGTGCCATCCGAAGGCGGCATTGTTCACTCGGAGCCACTCGTCCTCGTCGTGGCCGGCGACGAAAGCGCGAGTCGGCAGGGCACTCGCACGATCGGACGCCGATACGGGGAGTGAACGACGCATCTGGTGGAGGGTTCGTCCGGGTCGGAGTCCGAGGCCCGTTGCGAGATCGTCGTGGCTGACGGTTGGTTCGAACACCCACCAATGCACGTGTCCTCCACCTGATTCCGCCACGACCTCGAGAGCGGCCCCCATCAGTTCGGGGCCGATCGCGTTCATCTCGTAACGATGGTGGGGATGAACGACGAGTTCGACCGAGAACGAGTCGTGTCCCCGACTCACTTGCGCGTAGGCCACGGGGTGCTCGTGGCCGGGCTCCCACGCCACCAGGCCGGCGAATCCCTCGCGACCTCCGTCGACGAGATCGAGCCAGAGGTGATCTGAGAGAGGGCGGTGTCCGTCGGCGCGTTCGGCGTCCCGAATGAGGTCACGGACGACGGCGATATCGTCGGGTTCCATCTGACGTTTGATGTCGAGGAACCTCATGAGGGCACGTTACCGCTCGCCCCCATCGAGGGGTCGTTCGGTACTGTCGGGCGATGGCTGCTCGTCGACGTCCGAACAACGCGGAGGCGCGCACAGCGGAAGTGGCTCGACGGCTGGCGGTTTCGTACCCGGGGGCCGAATGCGAACTCGTGCACAACAATCCTTACGAGTTGTTGGCCGCCACGATTTTGTCGGCTCAGTGCACCGACGTGCGGGTCAACATGGTGACTCCTGATCTGTTCGCGGCTTATCCCGATGCCGAGTCCCTCTCGGTGGCCGAGCCGGCTTCGGTCGAGAAACTGATTCGCTCGACCGGCTTCTATCAGTCGAAGGCTCGCAATCTCATCGGAATGGCGCGAGCCCTCGTCGAGCGATTCGATGGTGAAGTGCCGACCGACCTCGACGATCTGGTCACTCTTCCCGGTGTGGGTCGAAAGACCGGGAACGTGGTTCGGAGCGTGGCTTTCGACCTTCCCGGGCTTCCGGTCGACACTCACGTCGGTCGTCTGTCCCGTCGCCTGGGTCTGACACGCGAGACCGATCCGGTGAAAGTGGAGCTCGATCTCAATCGATATCTGCCCGGTGAAGAGTGGGGACGCTTCAGCCTCCGACTGATCCTGCACGGTCGTCGTGTGTGCGACGCGCGTCGGCCGCGTTGTGACGTTTGCGAGCTCGCCGATATCTGCCCGTCAGCTGGCAAGGCGCGTGGCGCGAAGTAGAGCGCGGTGCGCCGATCGCAGAGTTCTCTCCGCCTCGTGGACGGCGGCGAGGAGATCTTCGAGGTCGTCACCGAGGTGGGACGACCCGAGTTCTCGCACCCGTTCGAAGTAACGCTCCGTACCGTCGGCCATCACGGCGAGTTCGGCAGCGATCGTCGTCAGGTCTTTCCCGGGCACCCTCGCACCCTAGACCGCCCAACTCGTCCTCGGCCGGGGGAGGGTCGTCGGTAACCTCGTCGTGTGACGCGAGTGTCGATTCGTGACGATCTACGGGCCCTCGAGGGTTACCACTCACCTCAGGTCGACGTCGCCGTTCGGCTGAACACGAACGAGGCTCCTGACGAGCCACCAGCGGGATTTCGTGACGCACTGGCGGCCGAAGTGGCTCGCGTGTCGTGGAACCGGTACCCCGATCGTTCGGCCTCGGCTCTCCGCGAAGCCATTGCCACTCTCCATGGCGTCGATCCCTCGATGGTCTTCGCGGCCAACGGGAGCAACGAGGTCCTGCAGACGATTCTTCTCACCTTCGCTGGGCCCGGTCGCTCGGTGGCGACTTTCGAACCCACGTATCAGCTCCACGGCCACATCGCTCGGTTGACCGGTGCCACGGTGGTCGAAGGGGAGCGGGGTGCCGGATTCGTTCTCGACCTCGACGAGGTCCGTCGCGTCGTCGACATCGCTCGACCTTCGGTCACCTTCCTGTGCTCACCGAACAACCCCACGGGTGTAGTCGACAGCGAGAACGACGTGCGAGCGGTGGTCGACATGGCGCCGGGCCTCGTGGTGGTCGACGAGGCCTACGGACAGTTCTCGTCGTGGAGCGCTCAGTCGCTCGTCACCGACGATTCGTCGGTTGCGGTGGTCCGTACGTTCTCCAAGACCTGGAGCATGGCCGCCGGACGACTCGGGTACGTGATCGCTCCTCGCTGGATGGTCGACGAACTCGAGAAGGTCGTTCTTCCTTATCATCTCGATGCCGTGAAGCAGATCGCCGGGGTGTTGGCGGTTCGATATCTCGACGAGATGAACTCCCGTGTCGAGCGAATCGTCGATGAGCGAAATCGCCTCGTCGAAGCATTGGCCGCCCTGCCCGTCACCGTCTTTCCGAGTGGCGCCAACTTCGTTCTCTTCCGTCCACACGAGACGAGTGGCCGTGCGGTGTGGAAGGGTCTCCTCGATCGCGGTGTGCTCGTGCGCGATTGCTCGGGTTGGCCACGCCTCGCCGACTGTTTGCGAGTCACCATCGGAACCCCCGACGAGAACCGCATCTTCCTCGATTCCCTTCAGGAGGTCCTGTCATGACGTCATCCCGTCGTGCATCCCGCCGTCGCGTCACCAACGAGACGTCGATCGAACTCGAGATCGACCTCGATGGCTCGGGTGAGTGCTCGATCAGCACCGGTATCCCGTTCTACGACCACATGCTCGGCCAGATCGGCAAGCACGGTGGATTCGATCTCTCGATCGCGGCGACGGGTGACATTCACATCGACACGCATCACACGGTGGAAGACGTCGCCATCGCCCTCGGCGAGGCTTTCCGCGAAGCTCTCGGCGACAAAGCCGGAGTCCGACGCTTTGCGAGTGGTCTCTATCCTCTCGACGAATCTCTCTGCGAGATCGCCCTCGATCTCTCGGGGCGGCCGTTCGTCGTGTGGAACGTCGCGATTCCCGAGTGTCTTCCTCTCGGTGACCCGCCGTTCGACCCCAACCTCGCCGAGCATGCAGTGTCGTCGTTCGCCACGGCGGCCGCGATCACGTTGCACGTCGAGTTGAAGCATGGCTCGAACGTGCATCACATCGTCGAGTGCGTCTTCAAAGGACTCGGTCGGAGTCTCCGTGACGCAGTCCGCGTCGAAGGTGGTGGCGTGCCGTCCACCAAGGGAGTCCTGTGACCCGTCCTCGGATCGCCGTTCTCGACTACGGAATCGGAAATCTGAGATCGGCCGAGAAGGCCTTGCAGAAGGTCGGTGCCGATGCCTTTCTGACCCACTCGTCGGACGAGGTGCGAGTCGCCGATGCCGTGGTACTTCCCGGCGTCGGTGCGTTCGGCGCCTGCATGGATGCACTGCGTCGGGTCGAACTCGAGTCGGTGGTGCTCGATGCCGTGTCGTCGGGGCGTCCGTTTCTCGGGATCTGCGTGGGTATGCAGATGCTCTTCACCGGATCCGACGAGGACCCCGAGGCTCGAGGTCTCGACGTGATTCCCGGACGCGTGCGGTGGATCCCATCCGGAGTGAAGCGTCCGCAGATGCAGTGGAATCGACTCGACATGACGAAGCCATCCGACCCGATGTTCCGTGGTCTGTCGAGTGATGACACGTGGGTGTATTTCGTGCACTCGTTGCATGGAGTTCCTGACGATCCGTCGGTCGTGGCGGCCACCTGCGAGTACGGCAGCACGATTCACGCGGCGTTTCGCCTCGACAACGTGTTCGCCACGCAGTTCCATCCCGAGAAGTCGAGTCGAGACGGTCTTCACCTTCTCGCGAATTTCGTCGAGGCATCCCGTGGCTGAGCTCTTCCCGGCCATCGACCTGCGTGGTGGGCGCGTCGTCCGCCTGCGTCAGGGCGACTACGACGACGAGACCGTGTACGGGGACGATGCCGTTTCGGTCGCCGAGAGTTTCGTCGATCAGGGCGCGACCTGGATTCATGTCGTCGATCTGGATGCGGCTCGGTCGGGCGATCCGGTGAATCGACCGGTGATCGCCGCCGTTGCCCGTCGTCTCGCCGGTCGGGCGCGTGTGCAGACCGGTGGAGGTGTGCGCAGCGTCGCCGACGCCGAAGCACTCGCCGCGGCCGGTGTCGCTCGGGTCGTGATGGGGTCGGCCGCCGTGTCGACGCCGTCCCTCGTCGCCGAGGCGTCGCGACTCGTTCCGGTGGCGGTGGGACTCGATCATCGATCCGGAGAGGTCGCCGTCCACGGATGGACGGAGGGATCGGGCCGGACGGTGCACGAGGTGATCGACTGGTTCCCTGACGCAGCGGCCTTCGTCGTCACCGACATCGCGCGTGACGGAATGTTGAGTGGACCCGACGTCGTCGGACTTGCCGATGTCGCGGCCCGCACGAGCGTTCCGGTGATCGCGAGTGGTGGTGTCGGGAGCCTCGCCGATGTCGCAGCGCTGTCGACGATCCCTGGTTTGCATGGTGTGATCACCGGTAAGGCGTTGTACGAGAAGCGTTTCACGGTCGCTGAGGCCGTTCGAGTCCTCGGAGAGGCGTCGTGAAGACCGCTCGCGTGATTCCCTGTCTCGACGTGACCGACGGTCGGGTGGTGAAGGGCACCAACTTCGTCGATCTCCGCGACGCCGGGGATCCGGTCGAGTTGGCGGCGCGCTACGACCGCGAGGGAGCCGACGAGCTGGTCTTTCTCGACATCACGGCGTCGAGTGACGGACGCGAGACCATGGTCGATGTCGTTCGTCGCACGGCTGATCAAGTGTTCATTCCCCTCACGGTCGGGGGAGGAGTTCGCTCGGTGGTCGACGCGCGCCGCATGCTCCGAGCCGGTGCCGACAAGGTGAGTGTCAACACCGCCGCCGTACAGAATCCGCAACTGATCGCCGAGATCGCGGCCGAATTCGGCAGTCAATGCGTGGTGTGCGCCATCGACGCCAAGCGTCGAGACGATTCCGGTTTCGAGGTCTTCTTGCACGGTGGTCGTACAGCCACCGGAATCGATGCCATCGAGTGGGCCGAACGGGCGGTCGAACTCGGGGCCGGGGAGATCCTTCTCACGTCGATGGATCGAGACGGGACCAAGGAAGGCTTCGATCTCGCTCTCACTCGCGCCGTCTCCGAGGCGGTGGCAGTCCCGGTGATCGCGTCAGGAGGAGTTGGCACGCTCGATCATCTCGTCGAGGGTGTGGTCGACGGAGGCGCTGATGCCGTGCTGGCGGCGTCGATCTTCCACTTCCGCGAGTTCTCGATCGGTGAAGCCAAGGAACGCTTGAGAGGGGCGGGCGTTCCCGTTCGTCCTGTCGCGTGAACCGGTCGACTCGATGATCGACGAGTTCGTCCTTCTCGACGGCGGGTTGTCGACGGCTCTCGAATCCCTCGGTGTCGATACCTCGGGGGATCTCTGGACGGCCTGGGCCGCGTGGCGTCGGTCCGACGATCTCGTCCGTGCTCACCGGTCCTTCGTGGACGCCGGAGCCGAGATCGTGACGACAGCGAGTTATCAGTGCGACCCCGAACTCCTGGAGCGTGCCGGCGCCGACACCCGAACCGCGCGACGAGTGTTGGCTTCGACGACCGAACTGGCGCGGCGGGCGACCGAGGGCACGTCCTGCCGAGTGGCGGCATCGATCGGCCCCTTTGGCGCGTCTCTCGCCGACGGTAGCGAGTACACGGGCGTCTACCCGGTGCCGTGGGAGGTCGTGGAGTCGTTCCATCGTCGACGACTCGAAGTCCTGATCGACTCCGACCCCGACCTGTTCGCCGTCGAGACGATCCCGCGACGCGACGAAGGTTCGCTCGTCGCCGACCTTCTGGTCGAGTTCGGCGCGCCGCAGGCGTGGTTCTCGTTCGGGTGCAAGTCGGCGACCGACACCTACGGAGGAGACGATGTGACCTCCACCGTCGGGGCCGTCCTCGACTACCCGAATCTGATGGCGGTCGGAGTCAATTGCGTCGCTCCCGCTCTGGTGGATGACGTCCTCGAGAACTTGGGGGATGTCGAGGCTCCGTTCGTCGTCTACCCGAACCACGGTCGCCGCTGGGACGGCATCGAACGCGTGTGGGCGGGTGATGCGACATCGATCGATGACGACTTCGTGGCGTCGTGGCTCGCTCGAGGTGCTCGATTCATCGGCGGGTGCTGTGGCACGGGTCCCGACGGAATCGCTCGTCTGGCCGAGACGCGGTCTCGTCTGGCCGATCGAGGTGAATTCACCTAAGTTCGGCTCATGGCCACGTCCCTGACTCCCAATCCGAAGATGGAATACCGACGCCTCGGCGCGAGCGGATTACGAGTGTCTGTTCTCTCGTTCGGCAGTTGGGTGACTTTCGACAACCAGCTGAAAGACGACACCGCGCTCGCCTGCATGCAGGCCGCCTGGGACGCCGGTTGCAACTTCTTCGACAACGCCGAGGCGTATGCGGGTGGAGAGAGCGAAGCGATCATGGGTCGAGTCATCTCTCAGCTCGGCTGGAAGCGCCACCACTACGTGGTGTCGACCAAGGTCTTCTGGGGAATCGACGGTCCGGTTCCGAACCTGCAGAACACTCTCAATCGAAAATATCTGCACCACTCGATCGAGGGATGTCTCGATCGCTTGCAGGTCGACTTCGTCGATCTCTTGTTCTGTCATCGTGCCGATCCGAACACGCCGCTCGAGGAGACGGTGTGGGCCATGAGTGATCTGGTGGACCGGGGCAAAGTCCTGTACTGGGGGACGAGTGAGTGGACGGCCGACGAGATCCGGGCCGCCTGGGAGATCGCCGAACGGCATCACCTCCACAAACCGGTGATGGAGCAACCGCAGTACAACATGCTCGAGCGCAAGCGAGTCGAAACGGAGTACCGACGCCTGTACGACGACATCGGTCTCGGCACGACCATCTGGAGCCCTCTGGCGTCGGGTCTGTTGACCGGCAAGTACCTCGACGGTGTTCCGTCGGATTCGCGGGCTGCTCTACCTGGTTATGGATGGCTCGCCGGGCGCCTCACCGATGAGAGGTCGCTCGACATCGTCCGAGCGCTCGTGCCCATCGCTGACACTCTCGGCTGTTCATTGGCGCAATTGGCTCTGGCGTGGTGCACGAAGAACCCCCACGTGTCGACGGTGATCACCGGCGCGAGCCGTGAATCACAGGTGCACGAGAACTTCGGTGCACTCGACGTGATCCCGTTGTTGACCGACGAGGTCATGACTCGGATCGACGAGGCCCTCGCCCGCTGACCAACCATTCGCCCACGAGGTCGGCCGTGTGATGGACGTGGCCAGCCAAGAAATGGTCGGCCGTTCCGATGTCGGTGATCTCGGTGTTCGGCCACTGTGACGCGACGTCTCGGGCTCGATCGGGTGGGCAGAACTGATCATGCTGGGGGACGACGATCAAGGTCGGACGCGGATCGGTCGACGACAACACGCGACGCTCGGAAGACAGCGGTGGAGCGATGGCGACCCAGCCCTCGACGCGGGGTTCGATCACCGAGAGTCCAACGAGCGCTCCGAACGAGTATCCGACCACCCACACGCCACCCGATGTGGTCTCGTCGACCAGCATCGAGAGCCAGTCGATCGATGCCGCCACGTCCAGACGTTCGCCGTCACCACCGTCGTGCTCACCCTCGCTCTCGTCGACTCCTCGGAAATCGAAGCGCATGGTGTGGAAGCCGAAGAGAGGAAGTCGCTCGAAGAGGGCGGTGATCACCGGATTGAAGCGATTGCCGCCGTAGAGAGGGTGAGGGTGGGCGAGTGTCACGGCACCGAGAACCGGAACGTCGTTCGGAACCGTTTCGATGTCGGCTGAGATCCGGAGCCCATCGATCGTGCTGAGCATCGCCCTGTCTCGTGCCACGGATTCGACGGTACCGTGAACGACCGTGGCCAAGCGTTCCGAGGTGACGAACACCGAAAAGAGTCCGATCGAGAAGCTCCCGATCGAGATGCTGAACGATCGGCTTCTCGTTCGTATCCCCGACAAGGAGGGTGAGCGACGCAGCAGTGGAGGAATCCTCATTCCGGCCACGGCGCAGCTCTCGAAGCGGCTGGTGTGGGCCGAAGTGGTGGCCCTCGGTCAGAACGTTCGCAGCGCCGAGGTCGGAGATCGCGTCCTCTTCAGTCCGGATGATCGCTACGAGGTCGAGGTGGGTGGATCCGACTACATCATGTTGCGCGAACGTGACATTCACGCCGTCGCCGCGACCCGAATCGAATCGCACACCGGTTTGTATCTCTGACAGGCTGTGTCGATGATCTCGCCCACTTCTGATCAGTTGGCCGCTGTGACGTTCAACGCCGATGGTCTGGTGCCGGTCATCGCGCAGGACGTCACCAACGGAGACGTGCTCATGATGGCGTGGATGAACGCCGAGAGTCTCGCCCTCACGTTCGCCGAGGGAAGAATGGTCTACTGGAGCCGGAGTCGCCGTGAGATCTGGCGCAAGGGCGACACGAGCGGAGATCGGCAGTTCGTACGAGAGGCGTATGTCGACTGTGACGGTGACACGCTCCTCTTCAAGGTCGAACAAGAAGGAAAAGGTGCATGTCACACCGGTGAGCGCACCTGCTTCTTCCGTTCTCTCGGCGAATCGTGAGCAACGAGGTTCCCCGCCGATCCGGACTCGCCGTCCGACCGTCACGTGACGAATTCGTGGCGTTGGCTCGTGAACACACGGTGGTGCCGGTGTGGGTCGAGATGCTCGCCGATCTCGAGACACCCGTGGCGGCCTTCGCCAAATTGGTCGGACCCGACGACGACGGATTCCTGCTCGAGTCGGTCGAACACGGCGAGCGATGGAGTCGGTTCTCGTTCGTGGGCCGACGTCCGCAGGCCACGTTGTCGTCCCGTGGTCAGATGGTCACCGTCGACGGTGACGTTCCCGATTCGGTTCCGCTCGATCGTGGGATGCTGGCCGCTCTCGACGAACTTCTGCGGGTCTACCGCAGTCCGGTGATCGAGGGTCTCCCGCCTCTGCAGGGTGGAGTGATGGGCTATCTCGGCTACGACGTGGTCCGAGAAGTCGAACGACTTCCCGACGTTCCCGTCGACGACCGCGATCTTCCCGATTCGGTGATGAGTGTGATCGGATCCTTGGCCGCATTCGACCACTGGCGTCAGCGGGTGTATCTCATCGAGAGCGTTCCCGTGCTCGGAGCCGACGGCTCGCGACTCGACGATCTCTACGACGAGGCCGCCGAACGATGCCTGTCCGCCGCCGACGACCTGTCACGACCGCTCGCCTATGCGCCGGTCGAACCTCCGTCGCGAGACGACGTGCTTCCCGAAGCCCGATCCTCGATGGCCGGTGGCCGGTTCCAAGAAGCCGTCGGGGTTGCGAAGGAATACATCCGGGCCGGCGACATCTTTCAAGTGGTGCTGTCCCAGCGCTTCGACATCGATCTCGATGCCGATCCGTTCGACATGTATCGGGTCCTCCGTCAGGTGAACCCCAGTCCGTACATGTATTTCCTGCGACACCCGGGAATCACGATCGTCGGAAGTTCCCCCGAACCGATGGTGCAACTGCTCGGTGGTCGAGTTGTGAGTCGTCCGATTGCCGGCACGCGCAAGCGGGGAGTCGACGACGATCACGATCGTCGTCTGGCCGCCGAACTCGTGGAGAATCCGAAGGAGGTCGCCGAACACGTCATGCTCGTCGACCTCGCCCGAAACGACGTGGGCCGCGTGGCCGAATTCGGTTCGGTGATCGTCGAGGAACTCATGTCGCTCGAGAAGTACAGCCACGTGATGCACCTCACGTCACAAGTGAGCGGACGTCTGGTCGGTGGGAAGACACCCATCGACGTGCTGCGGGCCACCCTGCCAGCCGGGACGGTCAGTGGTGCGCCGAAGGTGCGGGCCATGGAGATCATCGACGAGCTCGAGCCCGTGAAGCGTGGCCCGTATGCCGGAGTCGTCGGTTACGTCGACTTCAGCGGGAACCTCGACACCGCCATCGCCATTCGAACGATGTTCGTGGGCGACGGTGCGGCCTATCTCCAAGCCGGCGCCGGCATCGTGGCCGACAGTGATCCGGCCGACGAAGATCTCGAGTGTCGCAACAAGGCCGCCGGGCTGTTGGCTGCCGTGCCGGCCGCTCGTCGAATGACGGCCCGCCGTCGGGCCGGTGGGACCGACGCATGATCACTCGGGTTCGACACGACGCGTGTGTGGTGACCGGTCGTGACGCCTCGTCTTATCTTCACTCGCAGGCGAGTAACGACATCTCGTCGCTCGCGGTCGGTGCATCGTGTTACGCATTCTTTCTCGACCCCTCCGGAAAGGTCGTGTCACTGGTTCGAGTGACTCGCCGAGCCGACGACGATTTTCTGCTCGATCTCGATCGTGGTGGTCTCGAACATCTGCTACCGCGTCTGGAGCGTTTCAAGATTCGTGTCGATGTCAGGATCGAAGCCGTCGAGCTCACGTGCGAGTGTCATCGACGTGACGAATCGGGTGCATCCGTCGTCGAGGGTCTCTGCGTCGATGCCTGGTGGGGCGGTGACGATTCGTTCGACCTACTTCTCGTGGGCGACTCGTCCGGAGACGAGTCGTCTCCCGAGCTCGAAGTGGAGCGCGTGTCGGCGGCGTGGCCGCGACTCGGCTCCGAGATCGAACCGGGGGTGACACTCGCAGCAGCCACCGGCGTCGTGTCTCGGGCCGTCAGTTTCACCAAGGGCTGCTATCCCGGTCAGGAACTGGTCGAGCGAATGGACAGTCGAGGGGCCGAGGCACCGTTCTCGCTACGTCGACTCGAGGACGCGGCAGAGTCGAGAGTGGGAGACGACATCGTGCGCGACGGAGTGGTCGTCGGCACCGTCACGTCAGTGGCCGGAGGTCGAGCCCTCGCCTACGTTCGACGCAACGTCGAGCTCTAGCGACGCTCGATCAAGAACTTCGTCGAGCGGCGGCGAGCAGGGTGGTGAGTCGACGGATGTCGTCACGCTCCCGAAGGCGCACGAATTCCTCGTCGTTGCGCAAGGCCAACAACAGAAGCGTCTCGTTCGACCCGTCGGTGTCGGCGATGCGAGCGGCCACGGTCAGCCATTCGGCCGCTGCGTCATCGTGATGGTCGGCGGCCAGGCAGGCCGCCACGTCGATGGCGAGCAGGGTCGAGGGAGCGATTCGGTAGCAGGCGGCCCCGAAGCGAGCGCCCTCGGCGAAACGTCCCACTTTCTTCAGGGCCCAGGCCATCGTGTTGCGACTCTGTTCGGGCCAATCGGCCACCGGCTCGGGCAGAGGAGTGGGAAGGGTGTCGACCACCGGACCGAGGACGTCAGGAGTGGCGGAGTGGGGAGGCCACCAGGTTCGTGGACGTCCCGATGTGTCGGTGAGATCGGACATGATCGCCTCGCGGGCCCCGTCGTGATCACCGAGAGCGACCCGAGTCGACGCCGTCCACCACGGAGACATCGTGCGACCGGGGGGCAGCAAACCCGGACGTCCGGTCGTCCAGGCATCGTTTTCGGCCGCGGCGAGCATGAGCACCATGTCGGCAGCCGTCGACGGCCGATCGGGTCGACTCGTGGCGGCCAACAGCTGGATCTGGATCACGAGAAGAATGACGGCGAACACGGCGATCGGTCGGAGATCGGGGACGATCAGCATGCCGACCAACACACCAGCCGTCAGCGGAACGCTGAGTCTGATCATGATGGCGCGTCCACGTCCGGGCTTCAGCACGTCGATGAGTTCGGCGGCCACGTTTCCACCGTCGAGTGGCATGACCGGAATGAGATTGAAGAGGCCGATGATCGGACCGGCCCACCAGATGGCGAGCGAATGTGCCTCGGCTGCGAAGTCGCCGCTGTCGACGGGATTCACACCGAGAACGAGCAACGCGATCACACCGAGTCCGATCTGGGTCATGGGTCCGGCGAGGGCGATACCGGCGCGCTCACGCCTCGAGAGGCGGCGCGTCGGGGTGAACGATGCGTAGCCAGCGAGGAAATCGAGCGAGATTCGGGCCGTGGCTCCGGTCCGGCGGGCGGCGAGGGCGTGGCCCAATTCGTGCGCCACGGTGAAGAAGGCCACTGAGCCGGCGAGCCAGGCTCCGAGTGGAACGCCGTTCAGCACGACGATCAGCAACAAGAACACGGCGAAACCCGGTCGAACGTCGATCGGGAAGCCGAGGATCCGCACCACATCCATGCTAGGTGCCGGGCTGTTACTTGTCGGCTCGGTCGTCGTAGACTCGCCA
>LFFH01000025.1 GCA_001510455.1 Actinobacteria bacterium casp-actino8 | reverse complement strand
GCCGAGCGACTGCGCAACTTCACCATGGCCATCACTGGTGCTCAGCCCGATGTCGACCTGGTCGACGACGAGTGGACCAAGATGCTCTGGCACGACACGAAGAAGATGCCCGAGAACGACGAGGAAGCCGCCGAACTCGAGCGCATCGACTTCGAGAACATGGAGCGCATTCGTCAACGTATCGAAGACGTGATCGACGATCCGGAGACGGCCGACTTGCTGAAGCCGTGGTACGGACAGAATTGCAAGCGTCCGTGTTTCCACGACGAGTACCTTCCGGCGTTCAATCGTTCGAACGTTCACCTCGTCGACACCGACGGTCGGGGAGTCGATCAGATCACCGAGAACGGTCCGGTCGTCGACGGTGTCGAGTATCCGGTCGACCTTCTGGTGTTCGCATCGGGTTTCGAGGTGACCACCGAATACACGCACCGACTCGGGTTCGACCCGAAGGGTCGTGAGGGTGTCTCGTTGAGCAAGGCCTGGGCCGAGGGGCCGGCGACTCTTCATGGCATCTTGTCGCGCGGATTCCCGAACATGTTCATGATCAGCACCGTGCAGGGTGCGCAAGCCACCAACTTCGTGCACTCCATCAGCGAGATCGTGAAGCACGTGACCTACGTGGTCGATCGTTGTCATCGTGAGAACGTGGTCGAGATCGAACCGGCTGTTGACGCACAGGAACAGTGGTTCCAGACGTTGTTCGAGAAACTGTGGGGCGTCGCTCGATACAACTCGACGTGCACTCCGGGGTATCTCAACAGTGAGGGTGGCGGTGACATGAGGTCAGCGCGGGCCATCGCCTGGATGACGAGCGTCCTCGGATTCGCCGAACACGTGGACGCCTGGCGGGCCGAAGGGAACATGGTCGGTCTCGAGACCGTCCGTTCGTGACCGACACCTTCCGAACTGAACGAACGATTCTGCGTCGTTGGTCTTCCGACGACGTCGGGCCTTTCGCCGAGATCAACGCCGACACCGAGGTGATGCGCTACTTCCCGACGACTCTCTCGTTCGACGAGACGAGGGCGATGATCGAACGCATCGAGTCGCACCTCGACGAACACGGTTTCGGATTGTGGGCCGTGGAAGTGAACGGGCGACTGGCCGGATTCACCGGACTCAACACCACCACCTTCGACACTCCGATGGGACCCCATGTCGAGATCGGTTGGCGGTACGCAACGTGGGCATGGGGCCATGGATACGCGACCGAGGCGGCGCGAAAGGTGTTGAGCGTCGGGTTCGAGCAGGGGTTGTCGACGATCTATTCGTTCACGACCGAATCGAACACGCGAAGTGAGAACGTCATGAAGCGCATCGGAATGTCACGTCGTTCCGAGTTCGATTTCGATCATCCCCGAACGCCGGGATGGTGGGGACAGCGGCACATCGTGTATTCGATCGAGCGTTCTGGTGGCGAAATCCTGCGAAACCGGTGACGAAAGTGCCACCAGAAGCACCAAGTCAGGTGCCGCAGAAGGTGACGTAGGGGGCGGGGGCGCCGGTCCTCGGATCGAGTGGCGCCGGATCGGCATAGCGATCGACACCATCCACCATGAGGTCGGGTCGCGCTGTGAACGGGTGCGCCAGAACCTCGAGCAACGTCCTCAACACCGAGAGATCACCTTCCGATCCGGCGGCGAGTGCCTCTTCGACCAGATGGTTGCGCGGCACGTACACCGGATTGACGGTGTCCATCGCACTGGCGACGGCGACGAGGTCGTCGGAGTCGGCCGTCACCCGCTCGAGCCAACGATCGACCCAGTGCGTCATCGATTCGACACCTGACCGATCACCCCGACCTGCATCGGCGAGGCGTCGGAAGAACGACGTGAAGTCGACACGGTTCGCTTCCATCTCCTTCAACAGATCGACGAAGAGATCGGAGTCGTCGGGGCGTTCGTTCATGAGCCCGAGCTTGGCTCGAAGACCGGCGGTCCAGTACGAGTCGTAACGATCAGGGAACGTCTTCAGCACGTCGACGAGCTGCGGAACCGACGTCTCGGGATCGGGATCGACGAGAGTCGCGATCGCCTCGGCGCATCGAGCCATGTTCCATTGACCGATCATCGGTTGATTTCCGTAGGCGTATCGACCGCCGTGGTCGATCGAACTGAACACGGTCGCCGGATCGAACCGGTCCATGAAGGCGCACGGTCCGTAATCGATCGTTTCACCCGAGATGGTGACGTTGTCGGTGTTCATGACCCCATGGATGAATCCGATGTTCATCCAGCGGGCCACGAGCGACGCTTGTGCGTCGAGAACGCTCTCGTAGAAAGCGAGGTACGGGTTCTCAGCGTCGAGAGCCGACGGATAGTGACGCTGGATCGCATAGTCGGCGAGACGTCGAAGCAGATCGGGGTCCTGGGTCGAGGCCGCGTACTGGAAGGTTCCGACACGGAGGTGACTTGCCGCGACGCGCACCAACACCGCACCGGGTTGCCAGGTGTCGCGCACGATTCGTTCACCCGTGGAGATCACGGCGAGAGCTCGGGTGGTCGGAACCCCGAGGGCGTGCATCGATTCACTGACGATCAACTCGCGCAACATCGGCCCGACGGCCGCCTTGCCGTCTCCACCGCGAGCGAACGGAGTGCGACCGGATCCCTTCAGATGGATGTCGCGTCGACGGCCGTTCGTGTCGATCACCTCGCCGAGCAGCAGCGCTCGTCCGTCACCGAGACGGGGTGAGTAGCTACCGAACTGGTGACCCGAATACGCCTGGGCGACCGGCTCGGCTCCGACGGGAACGGCGTTGCCGACGAGACAGGCCACCCCGTCGGCCGATCGCAGGTGATCGGGGTCGAGTCCGAGTTCGCTGGCCAACTCGTCGTTCAATGCGAGCAGTCTCGGCTCCGGGACCATCTCGGCCGGCCACGTCTCGTACAGGCCGCCGAGTTCGCGTACGAAGGTGTTGTCGAACGAAAAGAGGGGATCGACGTTCGAGCTCACAGGGTCGAGGCTACGCGTGCCCGTCGGGCGTACACCGCCGCGAGCAATATGCCAGCCGCCACCGTGGCCGCCGCGGACAGCAAGTGATACCCGATGGCTCGGCGAATGAAGCCCGATGCGAAGCCGGCCATTCCACCGCAGAAACTCATCATGAGGTCGGCCACACCCTGCGTTGCCACTCGCTTCGACGGCTCGGTGGCGTCGACCAACAGGCTCGAGCCACCGATCAGACCGAAGTTCCACCCGAGTCCGAGCAACCAGAGTGACGGAAAGAGCAATTGTTCGACGTCACCCGACACGGCCGAGAGGAGAGTGGCCGCGACCAGAAGAATCGCCGCCATGTTGATGGTGGCGAGACGTCCGTTCTTGTCGGCGAATTTCCCGACCCACGGACTGAAGGCGTACATACCGGCGATGTGAAGGGAGACCACGTACGGACTCACACCTTCGTGTCCGTGCAACTTCAGGTGCACCGGTGTCATGGCCATGACTGCCACCATGGTCGCCTGGGAGACCACCATCGTGAGGATGGCGAGACGGGCCATGGGTGTGGCCCACGCCGACTTCAGCGTCGACACGATTCGAAGATCGGGTTTGGAGGCCGCCATGGTCGTTCCGCGCATCTGGGCGGCCACGTGCAACGGATCGGGGCGGAGTCTGAGCACTGTGTTGACGAAGGCCAGGAACAAGAACACCCCGCTGAGGAGGAATGGCCCGGTGTACTTCTCGAGGTCGAACCACTGTTGACCGACGTGTTGAGTGGGTCCGATGAGCAACGGTCCGAACACGGCACCGAAGGTCGACGAGAACACGACCCGACTCATCGCACGACCACGTTCGTGTTCTTCGGCGAGATCGGTCGCCGTGTAGCGAGCGAGCAGGTTGGCCGCCTGCCCGTTACCGAAGAAGAACAGACCCACGAGGAAGAGAGCCAATGATCCGATCTGGGCACCCCAGGCCGCGAGCCAACAGCCGAGAGCGCCGATCACGTAACCGGTTTGCAAGCCGGGTCGGCGGCCGGCGTTCTGCATGTAGCGCGAGAGGAGCTGTGACATCACAGCGGTTCCCATGGTCACGGTGGCGGTGGCGACTCCGGCCCAGGGAGTTTCTTGGTCGAGGATGTCCTGAATGACGAATCCACCGACGGTCACGGCCGATCCGAGTGCGGCCGAACCGACGATCTGGCCCATCGTGAGGACCTGTAACGTGCGCCTCTGAATGGCGACGATGTCGATGCTCGTCGGGTCGACGGTGTCGGTCACCCGAACGTTCTAGCCGATCACCTCGTGATCACCCTCGCTTCGTCGTCGTAGCCACGACGGAGTCGAAGGGACACATAAACGAGGCCGACGAGGACGGGTACTTCGATCAGAGGGCCGACCACTCCGGCCAGCGCCTGACCCGACGACACACCGAAGACCCCGATGGCCACGGCGATGGCCAACTCGAAATTGTTTCCGGCGGCGGTGAAAGCGATCGACGTGTTGCGGTCGTAGGTGAGGCCGATCTTCTTGCCGATCCAGAAAGAGCCGAACCACATGACGGCGAAGTACACGAGCAGTGGGAGCGCGATCCGCGTCACGTCGAACGGCCGGTCGGTGATCTGGTCACCTTGCAGGGCGAACAGGATCACGATGGTGACGAGAAGTCCGTAGAGAGCGAACGGCCCGATTCGGGGCAGAAAACGCGTTTCGTACCACTCGGTTCCCCGTCGTGCCTCGCCCACGAGTCGCGTGACGAACCCAGCGACCAAGGGGACGCCGAGGAAGATCAGCACCGAGCGGGCGATTTCCCACACGGTGACGTCGATGCCGTCGCTGTCGAGTCCGAGCCAGCCGGGAAGCAGGTCGAGGTAGAACCAGCCGAGGATCGAATACGCCACGATCTGGAAGATCGAGTTGATGGCCACGAGCACCGCGGCCAGTTCACGATCACCGCAGGCGAGATCGTTCCACACCAACACCATCGCAATGCATCTTGCCAATCCCACGACGATGAGTCCGGTGCGGTACTCGGGAAGATCGGGCAACATGAGCCAGGCGAGAGCGAACATGAGTAGTGGGCCGATCAGCCAGTTGAGTACCAGAGACAACACGAGCAAGCGACGGTCACTCACCACACCGCCGAGTGATCGGTACTTCACTTTGGCGAGCACCGGATACATCATCACGAAGAGACCGAGTGCGATCGGCAACGAGACCGAGTCGATCTTCACGGTGTCGAGCCAGTCGTCCAGCCCGTCGAACGAGTTTCCGAGCACCAGACCGAGAGCCATGGCCAGGCCGATCCAGAGTGGAAGGAAGCGGTCGAGCGTCGACAGACGACGCGAGCTCGAGATGTCGTCGCTCAGGCGCAACACTCGCCTTCGGCGACCGGCACGATCTTCATGACCGGCGCGTCGGCCAGCACGGTGTAGATCTCCCATTTCTCGGCATCGGGCCCGTCGACCCACACCTTGTCCTGGACGGCATAGCAGCACGTGGTCTGATCTTCGACGAGAGTGCTCATGCCTTCGTTCTGAAGCCGAGCGATCGCTTGCTGAACGACATCGGTCGACTCGACCTCGACACCGAGGTGGTTGAGTGTTCCGGCCTCGTCGGGCTTCTCGATCAGGACGAGTTTGAGCGGCGGTTCGGCGATCGAGAAGTTGGCGTAACCGTCACGGATTTTGGCTGGTTCGCAACCGAACAACTTCGTGTAGAAGGCGATCGCCTCGGTCATGTTCGACACGTTGAGAGCCAGTTGAACTCGGGACATCGGAACTCCTTCGACGAAACGACAGTAGCGAGATCAGCCTTCGGTCCGAACGGCGACCGGAGTGAATTCGCGGTGAACCGATGCCGGATCACGGGTCGACCAGTTGATCAAGACGACGGCGGCCGCCACGTACACGGTCACGGCGACCGAGAACGGGAGGACCGACCCGTCGATGTGGCCAGCACCGAGGTTGCCGAGCAGAGCACCGATCGAGGTGGTGAACGTGGCGTTCAGCGCCGACGCGGTTCCGGCGACGTGGGGGACGGGAGTGAGGGCCGCTGTGTTGCAGAGTGGACCCATGCCTTGGGCGACCGGAACCAGCAGGGCGATGGCGATGGTCAGAATCCAGAAATTGGGAATGCCATCGTTGGTGACAGAGACGACGAGAAGAACGATGGCCATGGCGGCGCAGTAAGAACCGAGCCGTTTGAGAAGGGTGTCGGTGCCGACTCGTTCGACGACTCGTGAATTTCCGAGAGAGTTGAGGGCGAAGAGAATCGCGATCGCCCCGAAGTACAACGGGAACCAGTCGCCGAATCCGTACACGTCCTCGAGGATGATCTCGGACGCCGAGAGATAACTCGTGACGATGCCGAAGAGGAAACCGGTGGCGAGTGTGAAGCCGACGGTCCGACGGTGTCGGAGGACTTCACGAATGCCTCGTCCGGTGTCGCGCAACGTGAACGGTCGAGCGTTCTCGACCGCGAGAGTCTCGGGAAGTCGGAACGACCAGACGATCAGAAGAAGTCCGAAGATCGCGGGAGCCACGAACACCGAACGCCAAGGAAGGATCTGGATGAGACCGGCGCCGATCGCCGGAGCGAGGATGGGCACCAGAAGGAACACGGCCATGATGAGCGACATCAATCGGGCCATGGTGTCACCCGAGTATCGATCGCGGATCATGGCCATCGAGATCGATCGCGGCCCTGCTGATCCGAGGCCCCAGACGAAACGGGACGCGATGAGCCATTCCCACGATGGCGCGACAGTGGCGAGAAAGGCAGCGATCACGTAGAGGGCGAGTCCGAGACGCAACGGCGTCAACCGCCCGAACTTGTCGGAGGCCGGCCCGTACAACCACGGTCCGGTCGCCATACCGAGAAAGAAAGCCGTGATGATCCAGGCGACATCGGCTGACCCGGCTTCCATTCCGTATTCGGCGCGCATCTCCGGAAAGGCGGGCAACATGACGTCGATGGCCACGGCTGTACTCGCCATGATGGCGATGATGGCGGCGATGAATTCGCGTTCGCTGATCCGGCCGCTACGAGTCACCGCATCAGAGTACGGCCACGGAGTTCGTTCGACCCAGTAGATTGCCCATCTTGTGTCGATCGACGTCTCTCATGAAGCCTCCCGTCGTCGCACCATCGCGATCATCAGTCACCCCGACGCTGGTAAGACCACTCTCACCGAGAAGTTCTTGCTCTATGCCGGGGCGATTCAGTCGGCCGGAGCCGTGCACGCTCGGGGTGACCGACGCGGCGCGACGTCCGACTGGATGGAACTCGAACGCCAACGAGGTATCTCGGTGTCGTCGGCCGTTCTGCAGTTTCCGTATCACGATCATGTGATCAATCTGCTCGACACACCGGGTCACCGGGACTTCTCCGAGGACACGTATCGAGTGCTGGCGGCGGTCGACGCGGTGATCATGGTGCTCGACACTGCAAAGGGCATCGAGTCACAGACCCTGAAACTCTTCCAGGTGTGCCGGACCCGTCGACTTCCGGTCGTGACCTTCTTCAACAAGTACGACCGACCCGGACGTGATCCGCTCGAACTTCTCGACGAAGTCGAGGAACAGATCGGGTTGCGACCCACACCGGCCACCTGGCCCGTGGGCATACCGGGTGACTTCCGTGGGGTGGTCGATCGTCGTTCGGGTGACTACGTACGATTCACGCGCACGGCGCGAGGAGCATCACTGGCTCCGGAAGAAGTGATCGATCGAGAGGTCGCGGCGGCCGAGGAAGGCGACGCCTGGAAGGTCGCTCTCGACGGATGCGGACTTCTCGAAGCCATCGGCGCCGACATCGACCGACCGTCGTTTCTGGCCGGCGAGTCCACACCGGTGTTCGTCGGATCGGCTCTCACCAATTTCGGTGTGCGCATGCTTCTCGATGCGGTGGTCGACTACGCACCGGCGCCGTCGCCTCGCCTCGATGTCGACGGCCAGCCTCGCCCGATTGATTCCCCGTTCTCGGCTTTCGTGTTCAAGGTGCAGGCCAACATGGATCCGAACCATCGTGACCGACTGGCCTTCGCACGTGTGTGTTCGGGTGAGTTCGTCCGTTCGATGGATGTCACCAACGCTCGAACGGGCAAGCCGGTGGGCACCAAGTACGCGACCACCGCATTCGGTGCCGATCGCGAAACGATCGAACAGGCCTATCCGGGTGACGTGATCGGTCTCATCAACGCGTCGGGTTTGCAGATCGGCGACACTCTCTTCACTGGACCGCGCGTCGAGTTTCCGGGAGTGCCTCGCTTCGAACCCGAGGTCTTCGCCACCGCTCGGCCGATCGACACCGGAAAGTTCAAGCAGTTCCGCAAAGGTCTGGCGCAGCTCGACGAAGAAGGCGTGGTTCAGGTGTTGCGTGATCCCGACATGGGAGAGGCCGATCCGGTTCTGGCGGCTGTCGGTCAACTGCAGTTCGAAGTGTTCGCTCATCGCCTCGAACACGAATTCAACGCCCCGAGTCGAATCGAGCCGGCGGGTTATCAGGCCATCCGACTCACCGACGACGAATCGATCGAACGCTTGCGTCGCATCGGTGGTATTCGGATCATGCGTCGCGGCGACGGGGAGCTCGTGGCACTGTTCGAGAATCGCTACCGCTTGCAGCGTCTCATGAGTGACGAACCCGAACTCACCTTGAAGCCGATCCTCGCCGGCGTCGAGGAGTGACGCCCACCGTCAACGCAACATCGAGTCGAGAAAACGAGACGCGGCGGCGGCACTCTCGAGTCGCCAGGTCGTCACCAGATCATGCTGCGCTTCCGCGAGATTTGCTCGCAGGTTGGTTTCGATGTCGGCCACGACTCGTCGCTGCTCTGCCACGAGACCCGAGGTGTCGACACCGAGGATTTCGGACAGGGTCAACTTGAGCAGTAGTTCACTGCGCAGATCGCGTAGATGATGTACGGGTGTGGCCAACCATTCGTCGAGTAGTTGGCGACCGGACGTGGTCACGTCGAGAATCGTGCGATTGCCACCGGCCAGGCCAGGCTCCTCACCCAACGGTCTGATGTGTTCGTTGGCGCGGAGTCGTTCGATGGCTCGGTAAGTGAGAGCGCGGCTGAGTGACCACACACGGCCGACGTCGCCGTCGGGTCGCAACCTGACCGAGACGGCGAAACCATGACTCGGTTCGGCGGCCAGGACGCCGAGGCAGGCCCATTCACCGAGCAGGAGTTCGTCGTCACGTCGGGACGGCCGACTCATCGGTCGTCTCCGAAGAGTGCTTGCACGTACGGAGAGGCGGGGGAGCGCATCACGTCGAGGATCGCTCCGTGTTGGACGACGGAACCGTGCTCGACGATGAGCACCTGGTCGGCAAGTCGACGGGCATCATCCGGATCGTGAGTCACGATTACCCGCGGCCCTTCGAAGGTCGAGAGGAACGAAGCCAGCTCGTCCCGAACGATTCGACGGGTGGTCACGTCGAGCGCGGCCAACGGTTCGTCGAGCAGGAGTGCCCTCGGTTCGATCGCCAAGGCGCGGGCCAGCGCGACCCGCTGTGCTTCTCCGCCACTCAGCTGAGAAGGGAAGCGATCGGCGAGGTGGTCGATCTCGAAGCGTTCGAGAAGGGCTCGTGCGACGAGTCGAGAGTGTTCCTTCTTCTCGCCTCGTGCTCGTGGTCCGAAGGCGACGTTGTCGAGAGCCGACAGGTGCCGAAAGAGCAGGTGATCCTGGAAGACCGCGCCGATGCGGCGTCTTTCGGGTTCGACGAACGCATCGGTGTCGACGTCGTCGAGCACGGAGTCGGCCAATGTGATCCGCCCACTCTCGAGGGGAACGATTCCGAGAATGCAACGAAGGATCGTCGATTTCCCCGCTCCGTTCGGTCCGAGTACCGCGAGTGTTTCACCGGCGCTCACGTGAATCGACAGGTCGAGTCGGAAGTCGCCTCGCTTCACGCCCATCACTGCGTCGAGGCTCACGGTCGGATCACCTCGTGGGGGTTTCCGAGCCAACGATCGCGCAGACCGATCAGTACACCGAACGAGACGACGATCAGCACGATGCTCAGAATGAGTGCGGCCCCGGGATCCGATTCGAGTGCGATGTATGTGGCGAGAGGCATCGTTTGGGTGGTGCCAGGAAGGTTGCCGGCGAAGGTGATGGTCGCTCCGAATTCTCCGAGAGCGCGTGCCCACGCCAACACGAGACCAGCGATGATCGCTGGTCGGATGGAAGGCAGTGTGATGCGTCGGAACGCGTACCAGCGGCTGGCGCCGAGGGACCGTGCAACGTCTTCGTAGCGAATGTCGAACTGACGGAAGGCCGATTCGACCGTGAGCACGAGGAAGGGCATGGCGACGAAGGCTTGGGCGACCACCACTCCGGCCGTGGTGAAGGGTAAGCGAATACCGAACCAGTCGTAGAGGTACTGGCCGAAGAGGCCACGTCGACCGAACGAGAAGAAGAGCGCCACGCCACCGACGACGGGCGGAAGAACCATCGACAGCGTTGCGAGGGCGCGCACGACGTTGCGAAACGGAAAGTCGATTCGTGCGAGCACCCAGGCCAGTGGAACACCGATCACGACTGCTACGAGCGTGGCGAGAATCGACGTCTGGATCGATAGCCAGAGGGCCTGGCGAGCGGCACCCTCTCGAATCACGTCGACGAGGTCGCTCCACGGTGTTCGCCACAGCAGACCGGCGAAAGGAAGAGTGAAGAAAGCCACGGCCAGCGCGGCCAACACGACGATGCCGATGGGTGGGCGAGTGGTGCGAGTCCGTCGATTCATGGGGCCCCGATTCTCATGGCGCGCCGAATCCGAAGTCGTCGAGGATGGATCGTGCACGGGTCGACAGAACGAAGTCGACGAACGTCGTCGATGCTTCCCGATTCGTCAGTCGAGCGATCGGGTAGCGAGCCACCACTTGGAAGTCGTCGGCGATGTCGACTCCGGTGACCGATGAGCCAGCTGCGATCACGTCGGTGGCGTACACGATTCCGGCGTCGGCCTCACCGGCCCTCACCTTCGTCACGATGCCCTTCACACTTTCTTCGAATGACACCGGGCGAAGGTCGACATTCGCGCGGGCCAACACGTCGGCCGAGTAGCGGCCGATCGGAACGTCGAGTGCCGAGGTGACGAACAGGACGGATGGATCGGAGAGATCGTCGAGGGTCTCGATCCCGAGCGGATTTCCCGCTTCGGTCACGATCTGGAGTCGGTTGGTGGCGAAGATCGTCGCCGGTGCGTCGAGCAGAGTCGCGACTCGTTCCATGGTGGCCTCGTCGGCTGATGCGAAGACGTCGGCCGGTGCTCCCTCGACGATCTGGGCGGCTAACGCCGACGATCCGGCGAGGTTCACGAGCACGTCGATGTCGGGGTGCTCGGCTTCGAACGCTGCTTCCAGTTCGGTGAACGCATCCGAGAGAGACGCGGCGGCGAACACGCTCACGGTCGTGTCGGACGATCCCGAGCAGCCGACGAGGAGACCGAGCACGGTCAGTGCAAGACAACTCCTGAGCGAAGGACGGGCCACGGGGGCAGATTAGTCAATGAATGACTAAATCGACGATGAGAGTCAGCGGCTCATTCGTCGATCGACTCGGTGGGAGGTGTGAGGGGTTTCCCGACGAAAAGCGGCATCACGGCATCCACGTCGAGGCCGAGTCGGGCCATTTGTTCAGGCGATCGTCGACCCGACATCACGCGCAGCAGATCGAACTCGTCGGGGACGGTCCGACGCAGTCGGTCGGTGAGATCGTCGTCCCCGGCTGCGTCGAGCAGCCAGCCGAGTCCGACCGTGACCGCCGACGAATCCCGAGCCCCGGGTCGGCCGATGGCCTGGCGAAAGTCGTGTTCGTGGGTGACCGCGTCCATCACCAATTGAGAGTTGACCGGTGACGGAATGTGCGGCAGGACCCCATCGAAGGGTTCGATCAGGCCCCTCCATATCTCGGCCAGGTCGGTGAGTGAATGATCGAGATGGCGGTCGACCTGGGCCTGCGTCCAGGCATCGGTGGTCACCCCGTCCATACGACTGGCGAGAATGTCTTCGGGAACTCCCACCATGTGAGCAGCCAGATCTCGAACCGTCCACGAGGGGCAATGAGGAACCGGAGCCGTTGCCAGATGAGCAGGGGTGTCGTCGAACAGCTCGATCATCCGGGATCGGAGATCGCGATAGGCCTCGACGACGACGTTGTCGGGAAGAAGATGGGACACCGAGGCAGTGTTCCAGAGTTGACGTTCCCGGACCGGACAGATACCCTAGGGGGTATGTGCCGACAAGTGATGTGCAACAAGTGCGGGAAGCCCGGTTGGGCCGGATGTGGAGCTCACGTCGAGCAGGTGCTCGGACACGTTCCGAAGGACGAGCGCTGCAAGTGCGACGAGGCTCCGGCCGGGGCGAAGAAGGGCTTCCTCTCGACCCTTCTCGGTCGCTGACGCAGATTCGTCAGAACGACGCCCAACAGGCGTGCGTTCCGCTACTGATTCTCTCGGGTAGTTCGATTCGACAGATCGGTCCTTCGGCCACACCTTCGGCGTCGAAGATCAGACATTCCGAACGATCGGCGTTCACGTCCGACACGAACGTGATGAGGTAGCCGTCGTCCTCCGAACGAGCGTCGGGACGAGGAGCCATCACGGTCTCACTGCCGAACACACCGTCGCCGAACAAGAAGGTCTCGGTCGAACCGGTGAGCAGATCGTTCTTCACGATTCCGTCGAACTGGAATCGACCCGGTGTGGGCACGACCGAGTAGTAGTACCGGTAATCACGACCGCCGACGGCCCCGTTGATCATGCCGAATTCACTGACCTCATCGGTGAGCGGGCCTTCACGGGTCTCTCCGGTCGTGAGATTGAAACGCCAGCGATGGGCTCGCGAGTCCATGGCGTAGAGATCGAGGAATCGAAACAGGCGAGTGTTGAGATCGGCATCGGGTGGCAGCGATGGTGACGGATCGTGTTGGAAGAAACCGTCGAGCACGATCCAGTCACCTTCGTGATCGGACGTCTCGAAGGCGTTGATCCAGTGCAACACGTACGTCGGATCGGCTTCGAACCAACGCACGTCTCCGGACCCACTTCGTCTCGGGACGATGGCGAAGCGCGTGGGCATCTCGGGATGCCACTTGGTGGCGTACACACCACGACCGATCAGATCGGGATCCCAGAAAAGTGGGCAATCGTTGAGGATCGCATAGTTCTCGGTGAAGGCCATGTCGTGAGGCAGTCGTGGACCGGGAAGTTCGATCGGTACGTAGTGCACGAGTTCGTGCCGATCGTTCACGACTCCGTAGTGCATGTACGGAGCCGCGGTTTCGTAGTTGAAGAAGAGCAACTCGTTGGTGTTCTCGTCGACCTTGGTGTGCGCCGACACACCGGCCGACGGGAACCGGCCGTTCCAGGTGGCCCGACCTCGATCGTCGAGTGTGCGCGGATCGAGTTGATACAACTCGCCGCATTGATAGAAGCTCGACAGTGCGAGCCCACCGAACACCACCACGTCGGTGCTCGATGCGTCCTTCATTCGTGTTCGGGCTCCCCATCCGTCGGTACGTGGCGACTTGGCCGGAGCCTCGGCCAGCCCCGACCACTGCGCACCACCGGCTTCTTGTTCGACGGCGAGGCCAGTGGTGCGCACGAATCGATTCCGGTATTCGGCCGAGCCTTCGGTGAAGGACATGCAGTGCAACATGCCGTCACCGTCGAAGGGGTGATAGCGCTCGAGATTGGGATGCAGTGGATTCTCGGTGTTGCGTATGTACACGCCGTTCAGATCATCGGGAACCCGTCCGATCGTCGGCATCTGAGTGGCCGTGTATTCGACCGACTGCGGTTTCCACGCACCAGTGCGATACGGGTGGTCGTCGTCGTGTGGCAACGTCGAACGAAATCGGTCGTGAATCACGATTCCCATACCACGCGACTGTACTGTCGCCTTCGCGGCGTTACGTTCGAAAGATCAGCCGAGTAGGTCTTCGGCAGCCTGGCGGACCTGCCAGTCGCGATCGTCGAGTGCTTTGGTGAGCGCGGCCTTCACGTCGTCGCCATCGAAAGGCGCGAGAGCGAGAACGGCCCGTCGCCGTACTGTTGGTTTGTCGTCGCACGCCTGAAGAATGGCCGGTAATCCTCGTTCGTCTCCGATGGCACCGAGAGCGGCGACGGCCGCCTCGCGCACGAGGGCCTCGTCGTGCGACGTGCACAGTTCGACGAGACGAGGCACGATGTGGGGAAGCGGTGTTTCGTGTTCACCGCACGACCACGCAGCCATCTCGACCACCATCGGGTCGGCGTCGTCGAGCAAGGGCGCGAGGTCGAAGCCGGGCAGTTCGGCACACAGCTCGGCCACCCGACTGCGAACACGCGCATGAGGATCGTCGATTCCCGTCGTGGCCAACTCGGCGGTGAAGAGTCCGAGTCGCGCCATGGCACCGAAGGCAGCCTCGCGTACTCCGGGTTCGTCGTGAACGAGCGCACGCTCGACCGTGCTGACGTCACCCGTGTGTCCAGCGATGACCACGTCGCGGCGCAGCTCGGCTGCGTCGCCGTCACCCATGTTCCCCCTCCGACTTCTCCTTACAGACGATCGATCACGTTCGTGACGGTCCACGAAATGACGAGCGCAGTGGCGATCGCACCGACGAACGCCACCCCTACTGCTATCCCACCGAGGGCGATCAGATCAAGAATTCTCCGACGGGCCTGCTCGGGAACGCCCGGTCGAGCCTCGACGAGTGCCTCACGACCAGCCATGTCGCGTGGGATCGGATGAGGACTTCTGGCAGGCTTGCGCCATCCCACGGCCACCAGCGCAGCAAGCGCCAGACCAGCGAGAAGAGCGACCCGGAGAGTGATGTCAGCGAGCGACATGACGACCGATACGGTACCTGCCCCACCTGGTGAGGCCGTGCGCGCCCGTCCGCTCTGGGGCGTTCCGTTCGTGACGGTGGCCTATCTCGTGATCGCCGTGGTTCTCGTGGCCATGGTGTGGCCGATGCAGAGGTACGAGACCGCACCGGGTACGGCGAGTTTCGTGTCGTCACGTCTGTCGATCTCGGGTGGTGAGGCGGCGGGTGAGCCGGTCCAGGTGTTCGCCCCTGACGGCGGTGTGCGATTCGTGACAGCGCTCGGAAGTGAACTCACACCGTTACAGGCCTTCATGGGATGGGTCGATCCGTACGTGAACGTTCAGACGTGCGAAGAACGATTCGGGGATTGCGAACCGTCGATCAGCAAGCAGATCCAGTTGGGTGCGATGGCCACCGCGAAAGAGGTCGCCGCCTTCGTCGCTCTGTCGTATCTCGGATTCGAAGCGACGTTCGCCGAAGGTCCGGCCCAAGTGGGTGGATTCGATCCCGAGTTGTGTCCGTCCGATGCCCCCGAACTACGTGCCTGTCGTGTGCTTCAGGTGGGTGATGTGCTGCTGTCGATCGAAGTCGACCGAGGCACGACTGATCCGGTCACGGTGACGGGAATCAGCGTCCTCTCCGACGTGAGCGACGCCTTGGTCGACACTCGACCGGGTGATCGCATCACCGTCACCGTGCGACCGATCGGTGCCCCCGAGGACGAGGTGCGGGTGGCCGAGGTCGAACTCATGGAGAGTACCTCCGAACCGGGTCGGGTGATCGTGGGCTTCAACCCGCGCGACACCCGAACCGTGGAACTTCCGATCGAGATCGACATCGACACCGATTCGATCGGTGGCCCGTCAGCCGGACTCGCCTTCACCTTGGCCTTGATCGACGCCCTGACACCTGGTGAATTGAGCCCGCCCGGTGGGGTGGCGGTCACCGGCACCATGGGCGGAGACGGTTCGGTCGGACCGATCGGGGCACTGGTGCAAAAAGCCGTGGCGGTTCGCCGATCGGGGGCGGGCCTGTTCCTCGTCCCGAGCGCGCAAAGCGTCGACGAACTGGCGGCGGCCCGGTCGGCGGCCGGTTCCGGGGTCGAAATCGTGCCGGTGGCCTCCATCGCCGAGGCGTTGGCCGCCCTGGCTGAACGGGGTGGAACCCCGGTTGAGCAGGGCTGACGTTCGCACGTCACGGGGGATTGCCACCCTTCGTCCACAGGCATTCCGTACTCTCTCTGCGTGGCTATCTCGTTTTCGCGTCCCGATCCGTCGTCTCCGTCCGCAGTGGCCGGGGCGGCGTTCCCGACCACCCGCCGAGGATTCGACCAGTCCGAAGTGCGCGATTTCCTGCGTATGGTGTCGGCCGAATTGTCCCGCCTGCAGGAGCGGGAGCGATTTCTCGAGCGTGAACTCGCCAATCAGCAGGGTGTCTCTCTCGTCCCCGGCGACCTCGACGAGGATCGATTGGCCGAGCTTCTCGGGGAAGAAACCGCTCGCATCATCCAGGCGGCGCGTGAAGCCGGGGCCAAATTGCGCCACCGGGCCGACGAGACGGCTCAGCGTCTGATTCGTGACGCCACCGAGGATGCGGCCCGAATTCGTGAGGAGGCCGACCTCGAGGCGGCTCGGGTGCGTCAGGACGCCATGGCCGATGCCGAGAGCGAGATCATGATGGCCAAGCAGCAGGGCCGCGACATGGTCGACGAGGCCCGTGCCTATCGCGAACGAGTTCTGGCCGACATCTCGCGTCGACGCGAGTTGGCTCGGGAGCAGATCGAAGATCTCTATCACGGACGTGAACGACTCATTCAGGCCTTCGAACGGGCCCGAGTGGCGGCCGATGACGTTCTCAGCGATCTCGAGGATGCGGCTGATGAGCCGAGCGGTTTCGTGAATCTCGCCAACTCGACCGGTCCGGTGCCTCTCGTGGTGCAGGACGAGCCCGTCGTGTACGACCAGGACTCCGACGACGACGTGGACGCACGAGTGGTTCGTCATCCGTCGATGGATCAGCCCGACGTGGCCGATGTGGTGACCGACGACGCGACAGCGGATGCGACGGTCGTCGAGGTGAGTGACGAGGTCAGTGACGACGCTGGCGAAACGACCGAGGAAGTCACCGATGAGATCGTCGACGAGCTGGTCGTCGCCGAGGAAGCTCCGCTGGTCGAGACGCCGACGTCGAACGTCGTGCAATTGTTCGGCAAGACCGAGACGACTGTCGATCATGATGACGTCGACGATCACGATGACGTGGTCGACGAGATCGA
>LFFH01000024.1 GCA_001510455.1 Actinobacteria bacterium casp-actino8 | reverse complement strand
CGTGGCTCGTAAGCGGACCGACTCCGTTCTCGTCGTGAAGTTCGAGGGTGATGCATCACGACGCACGCCCGATCGTCTGGTGGTCGAGGAGCCGATGTCGATCCAGCTCGACGGTGAACTGGTGGCCACGACGATGCGTACTCCGGGCCACGACTACGAACTGGCGGCTGGCTTTTGTTACTCCGACGGGCTCTTGCACGGTGCGCCCGTCACGGGAGTCCGTTACTGCGCCGACGGATCAGCGGTCGACAGCGAGTTCAACGTTGTCACCGTCGAGACTGGTGGTCGAGCGCCCGCTCCCACCCCACGTCTCGGAAACACATCGTCGAGTTGTGGTCTCTGCGGATCTCAGGCGCTCGACGATCTCGTACTGCGCCTGACTCCACTCTCGACCGATCGAATGCCAGATTTTCCGATCACGACGATCGCAGAAGTGTCCGAACGCATGGCGGCCGAGCAGCCTCTCTTTGCCGAAACTGGCGCGGTTCACGCCGCATCCGCGTTCACCGTCGATGGGCGAATCGAACTCGTGCGCGAGGACGTGGGTCGTCACAATGCGGTCGACAAAGTGGTCGGTCGTCTGCTTCTCGATGGTCGCCTTCCGGCCCACGAATGGGGACTCTTCGTCTCGGGGCGAGCGAGCTTCGAGATGGTTCAGAAAGCCTGGGCGGCCGGATTCGGAACTCTCGTGTCGGTGAGTGCACCGACAGCTCTGGCCGTTCAAACGGCGAAACGGGCCGGCATCACCCTGTACGGGTTCGTTCGTGATGGCCGAGCGGTTCGATACAGCCCGGGTTGATCACGGCGAGCTGATCACTCCGATGAACGATCGGTATTCGGGAAGGCCATCCTCGTCGAATCCGTAATTCACGAACGAGGCCAGACTCGGTTCGCCGTTCGGAGTGAGAGCGAGCAAACCGGTCGGTCCGTTGTAGTCGACGTTCAGGCCTCGACTGAGTACCGAACTGCACTGCTCGAAGGTGTTGCACGACGATCCGACTCGACTCACGGGGATCACCGAGTTCATGAAGACGAGTGGGTCGTCGCTCGATGCCGACAGAGCGGCCAGCACCAGAAGATTGACGCAGTCGAGGGTCGAGGTGGCGAAGGGAATGGGTTGCCGGACGGTTCCCGATGCCACGGGACCGGGAAACACTCGTCGCTCTCCGAGGACGTCGACGAGGTTCTGAAAGCCGATCGTGACGTCGTGCGCGACTCCGAGAATGGTGAAGTCGGAGAGCCGATCGAGTGCCGAGTCGTTGGGCAGGGATACGTTGGCCAGCGCGTCGTTCAGCACGATCGTCTGCAGTGAGCCGGTGACGAGTGCCGAGTTGAGGAAGCGTGCTCCACTTTCCTGATTGGCGACGAGCGCGAGAACTCGCGATTCTTCCGAGACGCCTTCGAGATCGTCGGTGTAGGACTCGTCGGTTGGTGAGTAGGGAACTTCGTCGGTGATCGAGATGCCTTGAAGCCCGAGGTATCGACGAAGCTCACTGGCCAGACGGCGACCGTATCGATCGTCGGGGAAGGCGAGGGCCGTGGAACTCTGACCGGTCTGTGCAATCGCTTGTGACATCGCCTGTGCGATGAGCGAGTCGGTGGGAGCGGTGCGGACGAACAGACCCCGATCGGGAAAATTGTTGAGCAGAACCGATGTGGCGGCCTGCGAGCAGACACCGATTTCACTGCGAGTAAGTGAAGGAAGGATGCCGAGCGCGACGTTCGACGAGAGGGGACCGATGATGGCGTCGACGTCATCCTCGTCGACGAGTCGCTCGACAGCGGCCAAGGCCGTAGCGGTGTCGTTGCCTTCGTCGCGGATCACGAGTTCGACGTTCTGTCCGTTGAAACCGCCGGCCACGTTGATGGTGGTGATCGAGGACTCGACCACCGCAACCAGGGCTTCACCGAGTGAGGCTCCGGATCCGGAACGAGGCACGAGGAGACCGAGTCGAAGAACTCCGTCACTCACCCGCGGAACCGTGGTGGTGGTGCGGGGGACATCGGTGGTGACGGAGGTCGAAGCGCTCGAGCCGCACGCAGCGAGCACCACGAGGCCACTCATGACGACGGCGAGCCCTCGGATGCCCCGTGTCTTCATCGACGCCAGGCTAGAGGTTCGGTTGATGAAGAGCCCGGCGAGACGGGAGACTGGGGTATGACCTCTTTTGCCGCCGATACCGATCTCGTCTACTTGCGTGATGTCGACCTGCGAACGTTCGAGGCCGTCGTGGTGGGTGTGGACGGATCGATGGTCGCCCTCGACCGCACGGCTTTCTATCCGACGGGTGGAGGTCAGCCCCACGATGTGGGGATGCTCGGTGATGCGGCGGTCGTGAACGTTCGGAAAGGTCCGTCACTCGACGGATCGCACTCGTGGGTCTGGCACGAACTCGACGGTCCGGTTCCGGTCTTGGGTGACACGGTCGAGGGTGCAGTCGACGACGCGCGGCGCCTGCGCCTCATGCGAACGCATACGGCCATGCACCTCCTGTGTGGTGTGATCTGGAACGAGTGGAAGGTCCCCGTCACCGGAGGAAACATGGAACCGCTGAGTGGCCGGATGGACTTCGAATTCGATCCCGTCCCCGAAGGTTTCGCCGTTCGTATCGAAGAGCTCGTCAACGCCGAGATCGCGGCTGATCGCCCCGTTCGCGTCGACTTCCTTCCCCGTGAGACGGCCTTGCAGGACGCTGATCTCATTCGTACAAAGGTGTCTCTCATTCCCGAGACCGTTTCCGAGATCAGGGTGGTCGACATCGTCGGACTTGACAAGCAGGCCGACGGTGGGACTCACGTGCACTCCACTCGTCAGGTCGGTCGTGTGAAGGTGCTGAAAGTCGAGAACAAAGGCAAGGGGAACAAGCGAGTTCGTATGGAGATCGTCGACGCCTAGGATTCCGATGTCAGGGTCGTCGATTTAACCGAGGGGGAAACATGACCGATGCAGTTTCGGGTTCGGCGCGTGCACCAGGGCCGTCGCTGCATGAGCAACTTCTCGCCGATCCAACATCGCCGCCTTGGCCTCTTTTGGTCGAGGCGCCGATGTACTTGGGTGACTCCGACTTGCCGTATTCCAACTACACCTCGGAGTCGTACTTCCGAGCCGAGTTCGAGCACATGTGGTCGAAGACATGGCAGTGGGCCTGCCATGTCGATCATCTACTCGAAGCGGGCGACTACTACGTGTACGACGTGGGTCCGCATTCAGCTCTCATCGTTCGCACGAATGACGGGTCGATCAGGGCGTATTACAACGCTTGTATGCATCGTGGGACACAGCTGAAGCCAGCGGGCTCCTGTGGTTTCGCCAACGAATTGAAATGTCCGTTCCACGGTTGGACCTGGTCACTCGACGGTCAGCTGATCGATCTTCCTGATCGTTGGGATTTTCCTCATGTCACCGAGGAGACCCATGCCCTTCCCCCGATCCCCGTCGAGATCTTCGCTGGATTCGTGTGGATCAATTTCGATCCGGAGGCCGCCCCTCTCTCCGATTACTTGGGCATACTCCCCGAACACTTCTCCGAATTCGGATTCGAGGATCGCTACATCGAGACTCACGTGTTGAAGAAGTTGCCGTGTAATTGGAAGGCCGCGATCGAGGCGTTTCTCGAGGCGTACCACGTCCGCGAAACGCACTCGACCGGACGCCTCGGGGATGAAGTCACCACTCAGTACGACATCTTTCCTCCGAATGTCAGTCGATTCATCCACACACGAGGTCTGAACAGCCCGCAACGTGCCGTTCCTCAGACCGAGGAAGAGCTTTTCGCCGGTCTGACTCGCGGATTCCCGCTACCGGACGGGGCGAAGCTTCCCGAGGGTGCTCGGGCACGCGATGTTTTCGCTGCGCTTTTCAAGGAAGACATGAGTCGACGGTACGGACGAGATTTCTCGAAGCTCAGTGAATCGATCGTCGTCGACTCCATCGAGTACTTCTCTTTTCCGAATGCGTTCTTCTTTCCGGGATTGTCGCTTCCGATGGTGTACCGATTCCGCCCTGATCCCGACGACGTCGACACCAGTTGGTTCGATCTCTTGATTCTGCGGCCTCGTCCGGTCGACGGCGAGACATCGTCTCCCCCGGATGTGATCCAACTCGACATCGACGAGAGTTACACGATCGCCAGCGGCCTCGGAGGCCTCGGTCGTGTCTACGATCAGGACACGTCGAACATGAAAGCACAGACTCTTGGTTTTCGATCGAGCCGTAAACGAGGCCAGACACTGGGCAACTATCAAGAAGTCAGAACACGCCATCTTCAGACGAGGGTGGCGGAGTATCTGAAGTCCGGCGGATACGAATTCGACGATGTCTGAAGCACTGCATTCCGCTGATTTCGACGATCTGACCGATGGCCGGATGCGACGTGTCGACGGGCTGGGAGACCACGGGGTCGTGGTGTGTCGAGTGAACGGTCAGCTCTTCGCGGTCGACGACAACTGCACTCACCGCGATGCTCTCTTGTCCGAGGGTCGTTTGAGGGGTCATACGCTGACGTGCCCTCTTCACGGCGCTCAGTTCGACGTTCGAAGCGGAGAACACAAAGGACCGCCGGCTCCGTGCGCGCTGAGGACGTGGTCGTTCGACGAGTCGTGACGCGAGTGGAGCTTCGATCACCAACGACACTGAGGTGATTTACCGAACCTCTTCAACACGATCGACGCCGGACAGGCACGAGAACGTACTCCCACCGAAGTCGAGAAACACCCGGCTCAGATGGCCGAAGCGCCGGTTTCTCCGGTGCGCACCCTGATCACCGTCTCCACATCGGTGATCCAGATCTTGCCGTCACCGATCTTGCCGGTGTTGGCCGCCGCAGAGATCACGTCGACGATGCGATCGACATCGGGGGCATCGGCCAAGATCTCGAGCTTCACCTTGGGCAGGAAGTCGATCTTGTATTCAGCTCCTCGATAGGTCTCGGTGTGTCCACCTTGCCGGCCGAAGCCCTTGACCTCGGTGACCGTGATGCCGACCACA
This sequence comes from Actinobacteria bacterium casp-actino8, assembly GCA_001510455.1. The sequence continues at coordinate 12,082 of LFFH01000024.1, read as the reverse complement.
CCGGCGGCCTTCAACGACTCCTTGACGTCGTCGAGTTTGAACGGCTTGACGACAGCAGTGATGAGTTTCATGAGTGTCTCCCTCGTGTCTCGTTCGAACGTCGGGTCACGAACCCGAATGGTAAGCGGTCTCGCCGTGCTCGGACAGGTCGAGTCCGTTCGCTTCGGCTTCGGCGTTCACGCGAACGCCGATGGTCTTCTTCAGGACCACCATGATGAGATACGTGATCACGAACGACCAGACGATGGCGGCGACGTTGGCGATCAATTGCTCGACCAGCAGCTTGCCGCCTCCGCCGTAGAAGATTCCTTCGTCGAAGTCGGCGTCGAAGAACGACGGGTTGGCGAAGAATCCGATGAGTAGCGAACCGACCAGACCTCCGACGAAGTGAACTCCCACGACGTCGAGGGCGTCGTCGTAACCGAACTTCTTCTTGAGCCGCACGGCATAGCAACAGATGATTCCGGCGACGAGACCGATCACGACCGGGGCCGGACCCGAGACGTAACCAGCTGCCGGTGTGATGGCCACGAGACCGGCGACGACACCCGATGCGGCGCCGAGCGTGGTCGGATGTCCGTCCCGCTTCCACTCGACGAACATCCATGCCAAACCGGCTGCGGCCGCAGCGAGGAACGTGTTCATGAACGCCTGGGCGGCTTGGCCGTTGGCGGCGAGCGCCGATCCGGCGTTGAATCCGAACCAACCGAACCACAGGATTCCGGTTCCGATCATGACGAGAGGAAGAGAGTGCGGAGGTGACGGATCCGACTTGCGGGCGCCGAGAACCATCACCGCGGCGAGGGCTGCGATACCGGCGTTCACGTGGATGGCGGTTCCTCCGGCGAAGTCGATCGAACCCCGGTCGAAGAGCCATCCTCCGTACACCCACTTGAACACGGGCACGAAGACCAGGAACAGCCAGATCGGAACGAAGAGGGCCCAGGCGCTGAACTTCATGCGGTCGGCCACGGCACCCGAGATGAGAGCTGGTGTGATGACGGCGAACATGCCGAGGAAGGCGACGGTGGCCAGAGCACCTCCGTCACCGGCCACGGTGATGTCCTTCAGAAAGAACGAGTCGAAATTACCGATGAATCCGTTGTCGAACGGCGTTTGGGCCAGGGAGAAACCAGCGATCACCCAGAGCACCGGGACGACGAGTAGGCAGTAGAAGTTCATCATCAGCATGTTGAGGACGTTTCGTCCTCGATCCATGCCCCCGTAGAACAGGGCGAGTCCAGGCGTCATGAACAGGACGAGTGCGGCCGAAACCAGCACCCAGGCGAGATCTCCACTCTCCACGGGTTCTCCTCGATCAGTTGTAGGGGCGTCAAGAGTGTCGGGAAGAATTGTTTCGGCAAGGTTTCCAGTTCTGCACGGCCACGTGAAGGAACTGCACGCCGGGTTCGAGTCGAGCAATCGAGCGGCAGTACTGCGATCATGAAGATGCCCCCGTCTCGATGGAGTGAGATGAACAAGTACTCCGAACGTCTGCTCCGAACCATGGAGTCGACGGCCAACACATGGTTGCGTTCTTCGTTCGATCGTGTCGTGGCGGATCAAGGTCTGCACGATCAGGTCGATGCCGGACGACGCGAAGCGGCGATCGAGGCTGCTCGTTCCTGGCTCGTGTCGGAGTTGGGTCGTTTGTTGGAGGCGGAAGCCTGGGAGCAACGGCGTAACCCACTCGACCTGGTGAGGGAGTGCACGGGTCGAGTGTCGGATGAACTCGCAGCGATCGGCGCTCGTCCGGTGGCTCGCGACGAGTTCCAGGAGCGATCCTTTCCGGCCGACGTGTTCGATCTGTGTCCGGCTACGTGGGCCGACGTCCATCCGGATCTTCATGACGTCGGGCTCGAATGGGGGGCATGGAAGGCGGCGGCGATCATCTCTCATCGTCGGACCACGGCCGAGCAAAGTGAGATCTCGTGACGTCTCGGGCCGAACTGATCGCGGATTCACCGTTGCAGGGCATGCCGTTCGCGCGTGCTCTGTGCAGTGCGACCGACGAGTGGTTGAGTGATCTCTGGGCCAAGGCGTCCGATCTCGTACCGATCAAGAAGAGAGCGGCGCTGGTCGCCATCGGTGGTTATGGTCGAGGAGAACTCGCGCCGTACAGCGATCTCGACGTCGTCCTGTTGCACGACGGCGTGAAGAACATCGACGAGTTCGCAGCCAAGATCTGGTACCCGATCTGGGATGCCAACGTGAAACTTGGTCATTCGGTGAGCACGGTCAAGCAGATCGTCGATCTCGCCCGAACCGAGCTCGACACGGCGACGGCGATTCTCACGGCTCGACACGTCGCCGGAGACGCCGAATTGAGTCACGAACTGCACGAGACCGCCGTGAAGGCCTGGCGGTCGTCCACGAAGAGTCGACTTCCCGAACTCATGCGACGAGTGCGCGAGCGGCAGTCGGCCAACGGGGAGACAGCGTTTCTTCTCGAACCCAACCTGAAGGAGGGTTACGGAGGACTTCGTGACATTCACGCTCTGACGTGGGCCGAGTTGGGAGGCCTCGAAATCTCGATGTCGGATCGCGCGACTCTCGATGCCGGCACCGATGTGATCACGTCGGTTCGAGTCGCTTTGCATCGTTCGGTCGGCCGACCCAACGAGGTCCTGCATCTCGAGGAGCAGGATGCCGTGGCGACGGCCTGCGGATACCGCAGTGCCGATGCGCTGATGTCGTCGCTCTCCCATGCAGCGCGGGCGATCGCTTGGGTCGGAGACGAGGTGTGGGCACGTGTGCTCGCCGAGAGTTCACCACGTCGTCCCGAGGTCGCCGTGGCGCCCGGTGTACTCCTTCGTCACGGCGAGATCCACCTCGACGAGTCGGTCGACGTGTCAGCCGATCCGTCGCTCGTGCTTCGAGTGGCGGCGTCGGCCGCTCGCCAGCGCACGCGCATCGATCGGGTGTCACTCGATCGACTGGCTCAGCAGAGTCCACCGATGCCGAGTCCGTGGCCGGCCGGCGCCATCGACGACTTGGTCGGACTTCTCCTCACCGGACACGACGCGATTCCCGTTCTCGAATCACTCGATCAGCGAGGCCTCTGGGTTCGCATTCTTCCCGAGTGGGCGCCGAACCGCAGTCGACCACAGCGCAACGCTTACCACCGTTTCACCGTCGACCGACATCTGTGGGAGGCCACGGCGAACGCGAGTGATCTCGCCGATCGTGTGAGTCGTCCCGACCTTCTCGTACTCGGTGCTCTCTTTCACGACATCGGCAAGGGTTATCCGGGTGACCACAACGACGTGGGTGTGGAGTTGGTCGGACGTATCGCTCCTCGTCTCGGGATCTCGCACGACGACATGGTGATCTTGCAGACCATGGTGCAGCACCATCTCTTGTTGCCCGATGTCGCAACGCGTCGTGATCTAGCCGATCCGGCCACGATCGACTTCGTGATCGAGAGAGTGAACAGCCCGCTCGTGCTCGATCTTCTGCACGGTCTCACCGAAGCCGACAGTCTGGCCACCGGTCCGGCGGCGTGGGGTCCGTGGAAGGCCGGACTCGTGAACGAACTCGTCGGCCGAACTCATCAAGTCCTGTCGGGTATCGCACCGGATCGATCCGAGTGGCGACTCTTCCCTGATGCCGAAGTGCTCGAGATGATGGCTCGTGGCGTGGTGTCGTTCGGTGTGACTCCCGATTCGTTGACCGTCGTCAGTCCCGACCGCCCGGGAACCTTCAGCCGAGTGGCGGGGGTTCTCACCTTGCGCGGACTCGCCGTCCTCGGCGCTCAGGCACACTCCGACGAACAGGGAATGGCGGCGTCCCGTTTTCGTGTTCAGGTTCCGGCGCATGGTCCCATCGAGTGGGAGCCGGTACTCGACGATCTGGAGCGCGCGTTGCGTGGAGAACTCGCTCTCGAACCCCGACTGGCCGAACGGGCGCGTCACTACAAACGCCGTCGTCGCTCGGCCGGGGAACTCGCTCCACCTCGGGTCACCTACGTCGACGGTGTCACGTCGAATGCGACGATCATCGAGGTTCGGGCTCCCGATCAGCACGGCATCCTCCACCGTGTCACCAAAGCCATGGCCGAAGTCGGGCTCGACATTCGCCACGCATCGGTCCAGACGATCGGTGACGAAGTGGTCGACTCGTTCTACGTTCGCACGGCGGCCGGTGTTCCCCTGAACGACCCGCTCCATCGGGCCGAGGTCGAACGGGCGGTCCTGTTCGCCCTCGGATCGACTTCCTGATCGATGCGACTAGCGTCTGCGTCATGAGTGACGCCGAGCCGTCCGACTTCACACGCGATCTGGTGCGTTGGAGCGAAACCCTGGCCGGTATCGCTCGCACGGGTCTCGGCTTCACCCAGAACTTGTACGAACGCGAACGATACGAAGAGGTTCTGCACGTGGCGTCCGACATCAAGGCGGCGGCTGACGAAGCCCTCGCCGTTCGGCGTGAACAAGACCACTTCATCCAGGAATGGATGGAATCGGTCGGAGAAGGCGTACCTGGTTACGTCACTCCGAAAGTGGCGATCGGTGCCATCGTCGGCAACGACGACGGTGAAATCCTTCTCGTTCGTCGTCCCGATTCGGGAGTGTGGCTGTATCCGACCGGGTGGGCCGATGTCGGGTACTCCGCATCGGAAGTCGCAGTGAAGGAAGTGTTCGAAGAGACCGGCATCGAATGCGAACCGGCTCAGCTTCTCGGTGTGATCGACGGACAACGCATGGGATTCAGTCGCTTCGGGATGTACATGTTGCTCTTCCACTGTCGAGCCACGGGCGGAACTCTCGACGGTCATCCGCTCGAGACCGACGGCATCGGATGGTTCGCCGAGTCATCGTTGCCCGATCCGACGGCCGGGGTGCAATGGTGGGGTCCGATGGCCTTCGCAGCGATCGGTGGAGCGACCGGTGTGGCGAGTTTCGATCCACCACGTGATCCGGTGTGGCGTCAGTCGTCTCCCTGACTGCGAAGAAACTGCTCGACCTCTTGCATCAGAGCGTCGCTGTCGACCGGGCCGTCGGGAAGAGGCGTGTCGTCGCGAGGACGATCTTCCGGAGGGAGTTCGTCGAGTGATCCTTCGTCGTCGATGAGGATTTCGATGTCTTCGTCTTCGTCGTCGTCGTATTCGTAGTCGTCATCGTCCATGTTCTCGATGCGTTCGAGATATCGACTGAGTGACGAGTCGCTGTTGACGAGCTGTTCGACCTGATCTTCGTAATGTTCGACGAGTTCGGAGAGCGGCGTGTGCGGCATGTCGACGTCGAGGAGTTCGCTCAGTCGTTCGACGAGAGCGAGGGACGCCTTGGGCGACGGGATCTGAGCGGCGTACGCCGGAACCGCAGCCCACAACGACACACTCGACATACCGGCTCGGTGGCACGCGTCGGCGAGTGCGCCGACGATGCCGGTCGGGCCTTCGTATTGACTGCGACGAAGATCGAAACGATCGATGGCGACCTGATCGGCCGCAGTTCCGAGCACCTGGATGGGCCGATTGTGGGCGACATCGGCGAGCAGTGCACCGAGTGAGATCATCGTGCTCGCACCGTAGGCCTGGGCGACTCCGATGATCTGCTGACAGAACGCGCGCCATTGCAGAGCTGGCTCGGGTCCGAGAACGAGGATGAGATCTCGTTCGGGAGTCGAGACCGTCCAGAGGCTGACCGTGGGCCACACGATGTGCCGGGTTCCCGACTCGGAGAGTCGGACGTGAGGCCGAATCGTGGCGAAGTCGGTGAACGCCTCCGGATCGATCTCGGCGAGTGGCGTGGCGTTCATCGTTTCGACGAGATGCTTCACTGTTCCACTGGCGGCATCGGCGGCATCGTTCCAGCCGGTGAAGGCAGCGACCACGTAGGGATGGCGCAACTCGGGGCGCCGGATCCATCTCACGTGTTCGAGATCGGCCATTGACGAAACGCTATCGCGTCAGAGTTGTGGTCGGACGATGAAGGCTCCGAATCCTCCGTGACCGAGGACGTCGTCGAGGAGATTGCTCTCGTACACGTCGTTTGGTCCCTGCATCAGGTCGTTCTCGGTGGCATCGGGAGCCGTAGTGACGAGAGTCCAGGCCTGTCGTTTGTACGTGAGATTGAGCGGATGCAATCGGTGTGCCTCCCGCCAGAACGGAACGGCAGCCTCGTCGCCGTGACGACGGCGGAGGTGATCTCCGAGTTCGAAGTTGGCGGCTGCCATCGCTTCGTTGGCACTGCGCGGTTGGCTGCGCTCGACCACCTCGTCGGGAGTCAACGCGAAGTCCGACTTCGCACCATTGTCGATCCAGTCGAGCAGAGCGGCTCGGTACGCCTCGGCATCGTCGGGAATCTCCTTCACGGCCCGGAACATGGCCGTCAGACTCTCGGGCAGACCTTCGGGGACGTCCATGTCGCGTAGCGGGCTTCGTTCGATGGACGCGGCTTCGGCCGGCCTCACGAGAACTCCGTTCTCGTCGATCCAGACGGCCATCGGAATGTTGGTGAAGCCGAAGGCGGCGCCAGTGGCATGAGTGGTGTCGACGACGCACGGATGAGTGGGAGCAGCAAGCTCACTCCAGGGACGAGCGTGTTCGGGGTCGACGTCGAGTGCAACCGTCACGACGACTGCACCGCGGCTCTCGATCTCGGTGTGAAGCGCCTGCCACCCGGGCAGGCTGGAGCGGCAGCCTCAATAACTGGACCAGGCGACCAGCACCACCTTCTTGCCACGCAATGACGAGAGCAAGAAGCGGGTTCCGTCGTAGTTCACGAGTTCGGGATCGGCGGCGACGGCGGTGTTGAGGGCACGACCGCCGAGTGTGGCCGGCCCGAGTGCGTACACACCGTGCTCGGGACTCTCGACGAGCGGCATGCCCAACTTGTCGGCCGCCACTCGTACGTTCACGTGGTTGTCGTCGAGGGCACCGGGGGCCGGAACGCAGACCTCACCGCGACAGAGTCCTTCGGGTTTCGGATCCCAGCCGGTGTTGCGCGCGAAGTCGGTCACCGGCACCGTGAGGCTTTCGAGAATCATGCGATCAGTCTTCCACGGATCGCGACCGATGCCTCACCGAAGACTGCGGATCTTCAGATCGTGGGCCGCTTCGTGAAACTTGGCCCTGATCCGCTCCTCGTCGACGCCGATGACCACCCGCTCCTCCATGAGCACACGTCCTTCGACGATGCTGTGCGTGACGTCATCGGCTCGGGCCGAGTAGACGAGGGCGGCTCGTTCGTCGTACACGGGTTGGGAGTGAGCAGTGTCGAGGTCGACCACGATCAGGTCGGCCTTGGCTCCCACCTCGAGTAGCCCGGTCTCGGGCCGATGCATGGCGATCGCACCCTGACACGTGGACAATTCGAGCAGCTGATCGATCGTGAGGAATTCGACGTCGTCCACCATCGTCTTGTGAATGAGGCCGGCGAACTTCATCTCCTCGAAGAGATCGGAAGTGTTGTGACTGGCCGGCCCGTCGGTGGCGAGTCCGACCGTGACGCGAGCCTCGAGGACCTTGCGCAGCGGCATGGTGCCCGAGCCCAACTTGGCGTTGCAGATCGGACAGTGGGCGATCTTGGTACCGGTCTCGGCCATGATCGCGATGTCGTCGTCATCGAGTTGTGAGCAGTGCGCAGCCGTCACGTCGGGTCCGAGGAAACCGAGCGAGTGCAACCACTGCACGGGTCGGAGTCCGTAATTGTCGAGGCAGTAGTTCACCTCCTGCATGCCTTCCGAGAGATGGGTGTGCACGATTACTCCGAGATCGTCGGCGAGTCGCCGGACCTCGTTCCACATCTCGGCTCCGCAGGAATACACCGCGTGGGGTGACAGTGCGACGTGGAGGAGATCGCCGTTGGTTCGATGGTGTCGCTGCACGATCGATGCGAAGTCGGCCATGGTGCGGTGCGAGTACTCGGTTCGTGGGGCGTACAGACCTCGGTCGGCGAACCCGTAACCGAGAGTGGCGCGTAGCGGGATCTCCTTCAGGGCTTCGATCTGCGGTTCGACGTCGTACGCGTCGAAGTGTTCGTTGAACGACGTGATACCGGCCTTCAGCATTTCGAGGTCACCGCACAGTGACGCCCAGTACAAGGTCTCGGGATCGAAGTTCTGCTTGAGCTTCCACATGGTCTGGAGCCATTCGAAGAGGCGAACGTCTTCGAGCAGACCGCGTAGAAGGACGTTCGATGCGATGTGCGTGTGACTGTTGCAGAAGCCCGGCATGATCACGCGCCCTCGGGCGTCGATCACGCGGGCCGCCGAAGCGGTGTCGAGCGCGTCGGCTGAAGCGACGGCGGCGATCGAATTGCCCGAAATCGCCACTGCGCCGTCACGAATGATCGCTCCGCCGTTCATGGGCATCACGACGCCATTGGTGACGATCAAGTCGTATGTCATGGGTCGCTCCTCAGCGCTTTGACGCCGCTTCGGCGAGTTCGTGCGGGCCCGACTCGGGGTAGCCCTTCATGGTGCGAACGGCGGCACTCCACGCCGAGAGCTGATCGATCAGTCGCGAGAAACCGTCTCCGAGAGCATCGATTGCTCCGCTCATCTGTTCGTCGGTGTGCGTCTCGACCAGTTCACGAAGTTCGCGACCGGCTGTCGTGAAGGCGGCGTCCTTCACGAGACCGCGCGATTCCAAGCGCTCGACGGCTGCTGAATAGTCGTCCTCGCTCCACCCGCGGGTCCGGCTGTACGACTTGAGTGGCAGCCCCCAGAAGAGTTCGGTGAGGAGCCCGATCTCGGTGGCATCGAGCCCAGCCGAGATCCAGGCGGCGGTGTGCGCGTCCCCCCGGAATTCACGGAGCATGTCACCGAAGTGCCACGCCGCTCCGAGATCGGAGTCGGGGATCGACTGACTGAGCGTTCCAGCGAAGAGCGGTCGACCCTCGGGTCGTAGAACGGACACGGCGCGTTCGAGCGCGCCTCGCGCGTCGCCGATTCCACCGGGCTTGGCTCCGAGTATCCGCTCGAGTTGTGAGATCGCACCGCGTCGTCGTGCGTCGCAGATGGAAGGTGCGTCGGTGAGCGTCCAACCGGTGGTGACGGCGGGTATCACGACGAGTGGGTTGAAGACGGCGAAGGCTGCGGCGACCACTTCACCGGGAACCCGTCCCATGAGCGAGCCGCGACTCGTGAAGTACGAGACCATCTCGGGCATGGTCACCCCGTTCATGAGTCCGGGCGACGGTTGAAAGCCGAGGGCCACGTAGTTGTCGTGACATTCGGGGGAGAAGTACACCTGCCCGACGAAGGGTTCGAGAGCGGCACCGAGAGCTCGGGCCTTGGTCGAGAGCTGGGACGTGTCCATGGAGCAACCGTAGGTGACCCGACTCGTACACTCGGACTCGAGGAGTGGTGATGACGACCGAGGTGACGATCTGTGAAACGGTGACCGACGAGGTCGTGGAAGCCTTCGCACGTCTGATCCCGCAGTTGTCGTCGTCGAACCCCCCGCCGACCCGCTCTCAGCTGGAAGCCCTCGTCGCTTCCGAAGCGTCGAGTCTGTTCGTCGCTCGGGTCGAGGGAGTGATCGTCGGCTCCCTCACCTTGGCCACGTTCCGAATTCCGACGGGTGTGCGCGCCTGGATCGAAGACGTGGTGGTCGACGAGTCGGCTCGCGGGCACGGTGTGGGGGAGGCTCTGAACCGAGCGGCCCTCGATCGAGCCCGGGCCGAGGGAGCGATCACGGTGGAGTTGACCTCCCGTCCGAGTCGTGAGGCGGCGAATCGGTTGTACCAGCGCCTCGGCTTCGTCGCCCGCGACACCAACGTCTACCGCTTCACCCTCTGACTCGCTGACTTGGTGGTTCTGGTGGCAAAAGCGTCACGTGTTTCGCGGGAATGTGCCACCAGTAGCACCAAGGGTCAGTCGAGGGTGGCGTAGTTGGTGGAACGATCGGAGGCGATCGAACCCCGAACCTGCTCGGCACAGGTGTGCAGGTCGGTGAGGTAGTCGGCGAGGTGATCGACGTTCGAGTTCGACACCGTGGCGTGCAGAGTGTCGGGTGGCGACTGGCGATCGTGGAACCAACCGCGAGCGAGCAGTGCGTCACCCAGAGCGAAGGCATCGATCGGCATCTTCGACGTCGTGTCACTCGCAATCGTCAGTAGATGGAACCTCGGATCACCAAGGACGGTCAGTCCATCGATCGAACGCACGGCATCGCGGATCGCATCGGCGGTCTCGAGAGTTCGGCGGGTCAACTCGGTGTACCCCTCGATACCGAGTGTCGACATGACTGCCCAGGCGGCGGCCATCGGAAGTCCTGATCGTGTGCCCTGAAGATTCGGCGACGCGTAGAAGCCCCCGAGCCAATCGGAGAACACGAACGTTTGATGCGCACGAAGTTCGCGATTGCGGTAGACGATCACGGATGCACCCTTGGGTGCGTATCCCAATTTGTGCACGTCGGCCGAGATCGAGTGGACACCTTCCACGCGGAAGTCCCACGGTTCGACATTGCGTCCGATTATTTCGGCGAACGGAAGTACGAATCCACCCATGCACGCATCGACGTGGCAATTGGCATCGACCGTGGCCGCCAACTCGGCGATGTCGGGAATCGGATCGATGACTCCCTGCGGATACTGCGGTGCTGATCCGACGACGAGAACCGTGTTGTCGTTCACGTGCGACGCCATTGCAGCGACATCGGCCGTGAAATCGGATCGACACGCGACCTTGTGAACCTTCATCCCGTACATGTGAGCCGACTTGTGGAAAGCGGCATGGGTGGTGTCGGAGACGACCATCTCGGGTTCGGTCACGCCACGTTCGACCCGGGCTCGCTCACGGGCGGCGAGAACGGCCACTTGAATCGACTCGGTACCACCGGAGGTCATGAACCCAGCCGCGGTGTCGGGGCCGTGCATGAGCGATGCCGTCCACGACACCACATCGGACTGCAGTCGAGCGAGCGACGGAAACGCCTTGGTGTTGAGAGCGTTCTCGTGCAAGTACATCGACGCCGCCTGCTCGGCAACGGCGTGCACGGCGGGTCCACCGTCGTACACCATTCCGAAGGCCCGACCCTCCGACCACTTCACGTCGTTGGATCGAAGTGCGGCGAGATCGGCAATCACGGAGTCGGCCGAGCGCGAAGTTCTCGGAAGAGGTGACGGGGCCATTCCCCATGTTCGCACGCCGGGCCACGGCCGGCTGTCGGCTCAGCGAGGTTCGGCGATCAGGATCGGAATTCGGCGAGCGGTCTTGGCTCGATATTCGAGATAGGTCGGGAACACAGCGACGCTGCGGTCCCACCAGGTGTCGTATTCGTGTCCGTCGATTTCACGGACGGTCACGGGAAATGGCTCGGGTCCGTCCTGTACGAGCACTTCGTGGGAATTGACGACGAGATTTCGATACCAGTCGGGGTTCGTCTCGTGCCCACCCTTCGAAGCCACCAGTGCATATGCTCCGTCGTGCTCGACGCGCATGAGGGCGATTTTGCGAACCGCCCCTGTCTTGGCTCCGCGCATCGTGACGATGATCACGGGAATGCCACTGTCGCGCAGAGTGTTGCCTTCGCGCCCGCTGGTCCGTTCGTAGAGATCGATCTGGTCGCGAACCCATTCCATCGTGCTCGGCACGTAGTCACCGTCGAGGGACGTCATGATCCGAGAGTAGACCGCTCACGGATGGGTTCGAGGCCTGGCGCCCGGGGGTCGGAGTCACCGGAACGAAGTTGGCGGTACCTTCCTGCGGTTGCGAGGATAGGACCCGGACTCAAAGGGGGCCGAGTGGGAATCAGTATCGAAGAGGCACGCGAGAGGTACCGCATCGAGCGGGAGAAGCGTCTGCGCCCCGAGGGCATCCGCCAATACAAGGAATTGAAGGGCCTCTACGAGGAGTTCGATCGTGATCCGTACGTCGAACCGGGCTTCACACGTGACGCCGTGGTGGAGGACACCGAAGTCGTGATCGTGGGTGGAGGTTTCGGTGGCATGCTCGCCGCCGCCGAGCTCACCAAGAAAGGGATCACCGACTATCGCCTGATCGAGAAGGCGGGTGACTTCGGAGGCACGTGGTACTGGAACCGCTATCCCAACGCGGCCTGCGACGTCGAGTCGTACGTCTATCTCCCGTTGTTGGAAGAGACCGGCTACATGCCGACCGAGAAGTACGC
>LFFH01000023.1 GCA_001510455.1 Actinobacteria bacterium casp-actino8 | reverse complement strand
CGACATAGCAAACGCCCTGCTCAGGGGTGCGCGCGAACAACTTCAACGCTTTGGAAACCGGCTCTCCCGTGCCGCCACCTTGAAAGGGTGGTGTCCTAGGCCACTAGACGATGGGGGCCAGGTGCTTGTCCTGCTGTGAGCTTCGCCACTCTACCGGCGGGTGCGCCGGGCAACACCGGCCAGGTCGAGACGACTAGGCCCCGGTCATGAGGGCATCGACCACCCCGTCGAGGAGCCACGACAAGAAGTGGTAGAGCGCCGCCTCGGGAACATCGGGTTCGTCCTCGTCGTCAGAGATGCCGAGCAGAGTGCCGAGCACCAGTCGGACCGAGTTGAGACTGGTGGCCAGGGCTTCGAGTCCGGCTGCGTCGAGCGGCACCCGACCGTTCGTCTCGGCCGCTAGCGCCGTCTCGACCGAGTCGATGGCGGCAACCCGGCTGGCCACGAGTTCGTCCTGCATCAGGCGCCGATACTCGGATTCGCTGTCGTCGTCATCGGTGTACGCCGGTGGGAAGAGTCGGGCCAGTTTGGGGTCGTCGGCGGCGCCACTGGTCACCAGTTGACGGACCTCACCGACCAGTCGACGCACGAGGTGGATTTCGTCGGCATCGAGGTCGAGCACGAAACCTTCACTCGTACGCCGGACCGCCCGCCGGCGACGACCGATCACGAACCGCTCCCACCGTCGCCACGACCACCGTCTTTTTGCATCGTGGCCCACAGACCGTGTTCGTGCAGTCGAAAGACGTCCATTTCGGCCTTCTCGCGAGATCCCGAACTGACGACAGCTTTGCCCTTGTAGTGCACGTCGAGCATCAGTTCGGTGGCCTTTTGCATGCTGTAGCCGAAGAGTTTCTGCAACACGAAGGTCACGTAGCTCATGAGATTGATCGGGTCGTTCCAGACCAGCACCACCCAGGGCGAGTCGGGTGCGACGTCGGTCGACTCGTCGACGGCGGGTCGCTCGATCGTGGCTGGAGCAGTGGCGACGGGAGTCACGCACTCGAACTTCACATTGCCATTGTCGTGGTTGGTGGGGTGTTTCGCACCCCCGTACGATCGAACCGATGTCCGGAGCCTCCCGCCCCCTCGTGCCGTCGCGGCTCACCCCGGGTGGCGTGTCGGCCCACGGGCCGCGGCGGGCCCCTCGTTCGGTGATCGGTGGCTACGTGGCCCTGACCAAACCACGGATCATCGAACTCCTCCTCATCACCACTGTTCCGACGATGGTTCTGGCCGAGAAGGGGTGGCCTTCGTGGGGCCTGGTCCTCGTGACATTGGTCGGGGGGACGCTGGCCGCCGGAGGAGCGAACGCCATCAACATGGTGGTCGACCGCGACATCGACCGGCTGATGGAACGCACCAAGACCCGTCCCCTCGTGACCGGTCTGATCTCTCCTCGGGGGGCCATGATTTTTGCGTTGTCCCTGGAAGTAGCGGCTTTTGCCGTTCTCTGGGCCGGGGCCAACCTCCTGTCGGCCGTCCTCGCTCTGTCGGCAACTCTCTTCTACGTGTTCGTGTACACCCTCTGGCTGAAGCGCACGAGTCGCCAGAACATCGTGATCGGTGGTGCCGCAGGGGCGGTACCCGTCCTGGTGGGCTGGGCCGCCGTTCAGAACGGCCTGTCCTGGGAGCCATTTCTCCTGTTCATCGCCATTTTCCTGTGGACTCCTCCCCATTTCTGGGCCTTGGCCATCCGACATGCCGACGACTATCGGGCGGCGTCGGTACCGATGTTGCCGAGTGTGGCGAGTCTCGACGAGACGGTTCGCCACATGGTGGGGTACACGATCGTTCTGGCGGCCGTCACGATCGCCCTCGGTCCGGTGGCCAGCCTGGGCGTGATCTACCTGGTCACAGCCATCGTGGTGAACCTGCTCTTCGTGGTCGGGGCCATCCGTCTCGGGCGACGCCCGACGCCGTCACAATCGATGAGGTTGTTCGCCTTCTCGATCACCTACGTGACGGTTCTGTTCGTGGCGATGGCCGTCGACGTCTTCGTCGAACACGGGGTCTGAGGTCGTTCGACGAACGTCGATTTGCACGAGATGTGACACCCGTTCGTGTGCCTTTGTGAATGGTCGGGATTTAGGCCTGAGCAGGGAGAAGTGGGTAATGTCGGAGGCGGATTTCGTCCGAACCAACCAGACCCCTCGGGGGGCCACGGCTGCCCCGTCGCGTGTGAAGCGAGCCCAGTGGAATGACCTCTATCCAATCGCAGTCGGTGCCCGAGTCGGCCTCCACTCCCGCAGTGGCGTCCTGGCTCACCTCGGCTGATCACAAACTCGTCGGCCGACTCTTCATCGGGTCGGGCTTCGTCGGTTTTCTCGGCGGCCTCGTCCTCGCCGTCTTGGTCGCTTTCGAGCGCATCGACGCCGAGGGCTATCAGTTGCTCGACGACGGAGCGGTGTCGCAAGTTCTCGCAGCGGCGCGTCTGCTTCTCACGTACGGCGGTGTCGTGCCGGTCGTCATCGGTCTGGTGGTCGCCGTCGTGCCACTGCAACTCGGTGCGCGTTCACTCGCTTTCTCGCGCACGGCTGCGGCCGGATTCTGGATGTGGTTGACCGGTCTCGCGCTGGCGATCGCGTCGATCATCGGAAACGGTGGGCCCGGTGGTGGTGAAGCCGAGATGGTCGATCTGTATCTGGCGAGCACCGTGGTCATGTATCTCGGCCTCGGCATGGTCGCGCTGTCGGTCGCCGTCACGGCTCTGACGTCTCGTGCGCCGGGTATGGGTTTGTTGCGAGCACCGATGTTCTCGTGGGCCTCGCTCGTCGGTGCCGTCACTTTGCTGATGGCCGTTCCGGCGGTGATCGGAACCACGATCTTCCTCTACGTCGACCATCGCTACGCACGCGCCGGTTTCGGCGGCAACTACGGCATCGGCGACTGGGTCGGCTGGGCGTTGTCGCAGCCCTTCACCTACGTGCTCGCGATCCCGGTTCTCGGTTTCGTTCTCGACATGGTTCCGGTCATGGGACGCACTCGTCTCGCTCCGCGGGCGGCCGGCAACGCTGCCATCGGCGTGGTCGGTGTCGCCGTGCTCACCGCCGTGGTGCATTCGACCGTGACTCTCCCCTGGGAGGGTGACGGATTCTTCAGTGGTCTCGGCGACAAGATCGCCGATCTTCTTCCGTTCGCATTGTTGAATCTCGTGCCGTTGCTCGGACTGCTCGGCGTTCTCGCCACGGCCCTCCTCACGCTGAAGACGGCCAAGCCTCGAGTGGCCGCACCGTTGGTGTTCGGTGTGCTCGGGTTGCTCATGATCCTTCTCGGTGCGGCGTCCCACGTTCTCTACGCGATCGAGGACGCGGGTCTCGGCGGCACGATCTACGAGGCCGGTTCGTACGTCGCAGTCACGTTCGGCACGGCGATGTTGGCGTTCGGCGCCGTGTGTTACTGGGGTCCGAAGTTGTGGGGACGCACGATCTCCGACAAGGCGGCGATTCCGCTCGCGCTTCTCGCCTTCTTGGGCACGGTCCTCGGTTCGATTCCGTACTTGATCGCCGGATTCGCCGATCAGCCGGCCGGAGCCCTCGACGGGTTCGCATACGGCGGACCGCAGGAATTCTGGAATCTGCTCGTCACCGCCGGCTTCGCACTCATGTTGTTGAGCACCCTCGCTTTCGTCGGTCTGGCCGCTCGCAGCTTCGCCAAGGGTGACGCAGCCGGTGACGATCCGTGGGACGGCACGACCCTCGAATGGGCCACGTCGTCTCCGCCGCCGGCCGACAACTTCGCCGACGTGTTCGTCGTCGGCTCCGATCATCCACTCGCAGACATGAAGAACAACTCAGGGAAGGTTGGCTGATGCACGCGCTGCCCCCCGCTCCGCAACCGGCACCTCGTCGCCAGCTCTTCGTCGGCACGGGCCTCGCCTCGGCCGCCGGTGTGATGCTCATCGGCGGGATGCTCGCCGTGTGGTCACAGTTCCGAGCCGATGCACCCACTCGCTTCTCCGAGCGACGCGGTGCCATCAAGGACTGGATGCCGGCCGACATCGTGGTTCCCGAAGTCGCAGCCAACATGATGCTGATCGCGTTCTGCGTCGTGTGTGTGATGGCTCAATGGGCCGTCTATTCGGCCAAGCGTGACGATCGTCAGCACGCCGGTATGGCGCTCGGTATGACGATGCTCATGGGCCTGGCCGCGCTCAATGCTCAGATCTTCATCTGGACACAGATGGGTGTGGGTGCTCGAGACGGCGCCTTCCACTCCATGTTCTACGCGCTCACCGGAACCATGGCCTTCCTCGTGATCGCCGGCCTCGTGTACACGGCGGTGGCAGCGTTCCGTTACCTCGGTCGGGGTAACTCCGACGTGTCGATCGTGTCGGCCAACGCGCTTTATTGGTACTTCATCACCGCCGCCTTCACGGCGGTCTGGTTCGTCGTCTACGTGCAGAAGTGAGGAAGCCGACGTGATCACCACCAGCTCCAAACTCTTCTACGGCCTCGGTGCGGGTTCGCTCGTCGGAGCCGTTCTCTGGATGATCTCGGGCAACAGTGCGCTCGGAGCCGTTGCTCTGTTCTTCTTGGCCACGGCCCTGTTGTTCGCCGGATCCATTGCGTCTTTCGTGCGGGACGGCCACGTGCTGTCGACCGACACGGCGGCTCATGCCACCGCCGCGGCCACCAACCGCTCGCCCCGAGCAAGTTTGTGGCCGCTTGGAACTGCGGTCTCCGTCGGTGTGCTCGTGGTCGGTCTGATCTCGTCACCCGGAATCTTCAAGGTCGGAGTCGCACTCACCCTCGCGATGCTCGGCGAGTGGATGATCCAGAACTGGTCCGAGCGCGGTTCGGCCGATGCGGCCTACAACACCAAGATCCGTGACTACATGGTGCACCCACTCGAGTTGCCGGTGGCCGGTGCCCTTCTTCTCGCCGTCATCGTGTTGTCGTTCTCACGTCTCATGCTCGCCCTCGACAAGTCGGCCGGAACTCTCGTGTTCGCCTTCGTGTCAGCGATCGTTCTGGCGGTCGGAGCCGTGATCGCCGTACGTCGCAATGTGAGTCGCCGCATCGTCGGGGCCATGTCGGCCGTCGTTCTCGTCGCGTTGGCTGGTGCCGGAGTCGCGACTGCTCTCGACGGAGAGCGCGAACAGTTGGTCGAGTATTCGGCCGAGGATCCGTATCGAGATCGTGGTTGCACCGCCGAGAAGGCCTATTCCGACAAGAAGGCCTCGCGCTCGGTGGCGGCCAAGAGCAACATCTTGGCCACCGTGACTTTGCGTGACGGTCAGTTGATCGCCGAAGTGGCCGGTTATTCCGAGCCTCAGAGCGAGCTCTACATCCAGCGCGCCAACCCGTCCACGATCCTGTTCGTGAACGAGAGCGACGAAGCCCGACGCATGGTGTTGTCGTACGGCAAGGTCGTCGAAGATCTGGGTGACGGAGTCGAGCGCGAGACCCTTCTTCAGTCGTGCACGAGCAAAGTCGAGAAGGGCGGACAGCAGTCGGTCACCGTCCGGATCCCGCAGCCATCCTTCGCCAGTGACGAACCGTTCTCGATCACCGTGCCGGGTGTCTCGTCGGCGCGACTGAGCGTCGTGGTGCCGTGATGGATAGATCTGGAGTCAGTGAATCAGTGGAACGACCTGGAGATGTGATGAACACCAAGTCTCGTCGGCGTTGGTTGGGTGGTGCTTCGGCGGCCCTCGGGTTGCTCGTCTTGGCCGGATGCGCGAAGGACGCTCCTCAGGACACCTGGCAGCCGGCTGGCGCCAATGCCGAAAAGATCGACAACCTGCAGCAGCCCGTGTTCCTGGTGGCTGGCATCGTCGGTGTGATCGTGTTCCTCGCCGTCGGTTGGGCGGTGTTCCGCTATCGCGACCGCGGCCAGGGAATCCCTGAGCAGACACACGGCAAGCCGGCCCTCGAGATCACCCTCACGGTGATTCCGGTGCTGATCCTCATCGGTGTTGCCATCCCGACGGCCAGCACCATCTTCGACCTCGCCAAGACCGACGACACCGAAATGATCGTCAACGTCACCGGCCAGCAGTGGTGGTGGGAGTACGACTATCCGGCCAACGGTGACAACGCCGATCGTTACGGCATCGCGGCCCCGATCGTGACGTCGGGCCAATTGGTGATTCCCGAGAACACCAAGGTGCTGTTGCGAGTCACGAGTCGTGACGTGATCCACTCGTACTGGATTCCGAAGTTGAACGGCAAGAAGGACAGCGTCCCTGGGCGCGTGCACCCGCTCCGCCTCGAGGCTTCGCAACCGGGCATCTACGCCGGTCAGTGCACCGAGTTCTGCGGCCTCTCCCATGCCTACATGCGTATGGAGACGGTCGTGCTCAGTCGCCCCGACTTCGATGCCTGGGTCGCCAACCAGTTGTCGTCGTACACGCCGCCGGCCGAAGGAACTCTTGCCGCCGAAGGAGAGTCGGTCTTCATTGCGCAGTGCGCCCGTTGTCATCAGGTCAACGGACTGACCAACTCCGACGGTTCCCTCATCGTGTCGGCACCCGAGCAGTACGTCGTGTCGGGTGCGGCTCCGAACCTCACCTACCTCATGACTCGCAACACCTTCGCCGGTGCCTCGTGGGATCTCCTCACGCCGGCTTGTCGTGAAGACGTCTGGAACGCCGACCCGTCCGAGTTCGGTCTCAAGTACCTCGCCGGAGTGTCCGAGCCCTGTCTCAACCAGAAGGATCTGCGCGAGTGGTTGCGCAACGCTCCGGAGAAAAAGCCCATGTACGCCGATCCGACCAAGTTGCAGGAAACCGACGGCAAGTACCGCGGTATGCCGGCACTCGGTCTCACCGAAGATCAGATCGACGCCCTCGTCGCCTACCTACTCGAATTGAAGTAACAGGAGAACACTGAGATGGCCATCATCGAACGTCCCTCCACCGAAGTTGCGGTTCCCGGCACACCCACCGTGGTGAAGCCCAGCGAAGCTCTCGGTGTCTTCAAGCGTCCGGCCGCCACGTCGTCGTGGAAGGACTGGCTCGTCACCGTCGATCACAAGAAGCTCGGCATCATGTACGGAGTCGCAGCCTTCTTCTTCTTCATCGTCGGCGGTCTCGAGGCCGTGCTGATCCGTCTGCAGCTCATGGGACCCGAGGGCAAGGTTCTGAGCGCCGATCAGTACAACCAGATGTTCACGATGCACGCCACCACCATGGTGTTCCTCTTCGTGATGCCCATGGCGGCGGCTTTCGCCAACTACTTCGTGCCCTTGCAGATCGGCGCACGAGACGTGGCGTTCCCGCGAATCAACGCCTTCGGGTTCTGGTGCTTCCTCTTCGGTGGCATCTTCCTCAACACGTCGTGGTTCCTCGGCGGGGCCGCCGACGGTGGCTGGTTCATGTACGCCCCCAACTCGAGTACCCTTTTCTCGCCGACCCACGGCATCGATTTCTGGGTGCTCGGTCTGCAGATCACTGGTATCGCATCGTTGACCGGCTCGATCAACCTGATCGTCACCATCCTCAACATGCGGGCACCCGGCATGAAGCTCATGCGCATGCCGATCTTCACGTGGATGGTGCTCGTCGTGCAGTTCTTGTTGCTGTTCGCCATCCCGGTCATCACCGTGGCGCTCTTCCTCTTGTCCTTCCAGCGATCCTTCGATGCGACCTTCTTCGACGTGGCCGCCGGAGCCGACCCGTTGCTGTGGCAGCACTTGTTCTGGATCTTCGGTCACCCCGAGGTGTACATCCTCATCCTGCCGTCGTTCGGCATCGTGTCCGAGATCATTCCGGTCTTCTCGAAGAAGCCGCTTTTCGGGTACCCGATCGTGGCTCTGTCGGGTGCGGCCATCGGATTCGTCGGTTGGGGTGTGTGGGCGCACCACATGTTCGCGTCGGGTCTCGGTCCGGTGTCGGTGGCCGTGTTCTCCTTGGCGACCATGGCCATCGCCGTACCCACCGGTGTCAAGATCGTGAACTGGGTCATGACCATGTGGGGAGGCAAGCTCACCTTCGCCACGCCGATGCTCTTCGCCATCGGCTTGGTGGTGCAGTTCACCATCGGTGGTCTCTCGGGCGTGACGCACTCGGTCGCGCCGAGTGACACTCAGCAGACCGACACCTACTACATCGTCGCTCACTTCCACTACGTGTTGTTCGGCGGAGCGATCTTCGGCTTGTTCGCCGGCTTCTACTACTGGTGGCCGAAGATGTTCCGCAAGCAGCTCAACGAGACGCTCGGCAAATGGAACTTCTGGCTCATGGTCGTCGGTATGAACATGACCTTCGGTCCGATGCACATCCTCGGCCTCCAGGGTCAGCCCCGTCGTATGCAGGTCTGGACGGAAGCTCGAGCTGGCGAAGGGTTCTTCAACCTCGGTTTCTGGAACATGATCGCTTCGCTCGGCTCGCTGATCCTGTCGCTCGGCATTCTCTTCTTCATCATCAACGTGGTCTATACGCACAAGTCGAAGAAGGTCGCCATCGCCCCGCTCGATCCGTGGGATGCCCGCTCGCTCGAATGGATGACGGCCAACCCGCCGGTCGAACACAACTTCGACTCGATCCCGACCATCGATCACCTCGACGAGTTCTTCCATCGCAAGTACGAGCAGGATCCGAACACGCACGAGATCAAGCAGGTCGCATCGGCCGAAGAAGTTCTGGCCGTCATGAACGCCCACCCGGACGAGCACATCCACATGCCGTCGCGGTCGTACTGGCCGATCCTTGTCGCCCTGGCCCTGCCGATCATCTGCTACGGACTCATCTACAACCGCATGCTGATGGCCGTCGGTGCGGCGTTCTTGCTGCTCACCATGTTCGGCTGGGCCATGGAGCCGGCCACGGCGCCCGATGACGATTTCGATCCCCCCGCGTCCGGCGAGGACGGGGGCCACACGAAGGAGTTGGCACCCCTTGGCTGACACCGCTGTCGCTCACGGCGCCGACCACGGCGCGCACCACACGTCCACGGGCTTGTCGAACAACAAGCTCGGGATGTGGATCTTCCTCGGTTCCGAGTGTTTGTTGTTCGGGGGTCTCATCTCGACCTACATGCTCTACAAGGGCCGAGTCGGAGAGGGTCCCCAGCCCGATCAGATCTACGACATTCCATTCACCTCGGTGAGCTCGTTCGTGTTGCTCATGAGTTCGCTCACCATGGTGCTCGCCGTGTCGGCTGCTCATCGCAACGACGATCGCAACACCAATCTGTGGCTCACGGTGACGGCAATTCTCGGCGCCACCTTCGTGGGTGGTCAGGTCTACGAGTTCACGGCGTTCTACCGCGAAGGTCTGGGCTTCACCACCAGCTTGTTCGGCTCGAGCTTCTACACGTTGACCGGTTTCCACGGTGTGCACGTGACGGTCGGCATCATCATGTTGATGGCTCTGGTGGGAATGGTGCGGCGAAACCGCATCCCGGGGAGCAAGGCCGAGACCGTCGAGATGATCGGGCTTTACTGGCACTTCGTCGACATCGTCTGGATCGTCATCTTCACTCTCGTCTACCTGATTCCGGCCTGATCGGCTCCCACGAAGGATTGATCATGAGCACAGCCACTGAAACAGTCACTCACGAGTCCACCGAACACGGTGAGAGTCACGGCGCGTCCGACAAGCAGTACATCGTCATCGCGTTGATCCTCGCCGTTCTCACGGCGATCGAAGTGTCGACGTACTACGTCGACTTCGGGCCGCTGTTCCTGCCCACTCTGTTCGTGCTGATGATCGTGAAATTCGTGATCGTGGTGTCGTACTTCATGCATCTGAAGTTCGACAACAAGTTGTTCAGCTATCTGTTCTACTCGGGGTTGATCCTGGCCGTGTCGGTCTACGTGGGGGCGTTGGCGACTTTCAAGTTCTTCTTGTCGTAGAGGCGATCGTCGTGGCGATGTTGGCCGTCGACCCGTGGCGCTTCCAGCAGCACATCGAGGTGTGGCTACTGGTCGCCTTCCTCACGGCTGGTTACGTCTACATGGTTCGGGTTCTCGGTCCGCGTGCGGTCGAACCGGGCGGAGTCGTCGTCACCAATCGCCAGAAGTACGCGTTCGTGGCCGGAATCCTGATCATGTGGCTGTCGAGTGACTGGCCGATCCACGACATCGCCGAGGAGTACCTCTACTCGGTGCACATGTTCCAGCACATGGCGCTCACCTACTTCATGCCACCGCTGGTCGTTCTGGCCACGCCCGAGTGGTTCGTCAGGATCCTGATCGGCGACAAGGGTTTGTATCGATTCGTGAAGTTCATGGCCCACCCGGTGCGGGCCGCCTTCGTCTTCAACGTGGCGGTCATGGTGAGTCACGTTCCGGGTGTGGTGAACGCCTCGGTGTCGAACGGTCCACTGCACTACGCCGTGCACATCTTCCTCGTCACGACGGCGATCATCATGTGGTTGCCGGTGTGCGGCCCGATGCCCGAACTGCACATCTCGCCGATGGGCAAGATGATCTACCTGTTCATGAACAGTGTGGTGGCCACGGTTCCAGCGGGCTGGCTCACCTTCGCCGAAGGTGTCGTGTACAAGCACTACAACATTCCGTGGAGAGTGTGGGGAATCTCGGTGACCGACGATCAGCAGATCGCCGGCGCGATCATGAAGTTGGGTGGAGCGGTCTTCCTCTGGACGATCATCGGTGTGCTGTTCGTCCAGAAGTTCGCGAAGACCTTCCGGGCCGAGAACGACTCGGCTTACGTTCGACAGCCACTCACGACCGCCGACGTCGAGAAGGCGTTCTCGGAGACTCCTCCGGCGCGCGAACCCGAACCGCGTTGATCATCGACTGATCGCTCGCTGGTCATTCACTCATCATTCCCAGCGGAAAGTGAGGGCCGCGATCACTGGCGCGGCCAGGGCCCACGCCCCGAGCACGATCCACGAGGTGGACGCCTGGGTGGACGTGCTCACCAGAGCATCACGCATGACATCGGCCAGTGCACCCGACGGAAGATACGGGCTGGCGTCGGCCAGGAATCCCGGCAATTCGTCGAAGGGAAGGACCATGCCGCCGAGCAACAGGAGCACGATGTAGAGCCCGTTCTGGGCGGCCAGGTTGATCTCGGCGCGCAGACGTCCGGCGATGAAGAGGCCGAGTCCGCCGAAGGCGAAGGTGCCGAGGGCGACGGCGGCCAGGGCGAGGGGCCATGACGCATCATCGGTGTTCCAGTCGAGAGCGATGGCCACCGGAACGAGAACGGCCAACTGGACGATCTCGACCACGAGAACGGTGAGAATCTTGGCCAGAAGCCATCGCGGTCGGCCGAGGGGTGTGGCTCCGAGTCGCTTCAGAACTTGGTAGCTACGTTCGAAGCCGGTGGCGATGCCGAGGCTCACCATGGACGTACTCATGACGGCGAGGGCGATGACTCCGGGAGTGAGGAAGTCCATGTGATCGTCGAGTGAAGTCGGCAACACATCGGCGATACCGAAGAACACCAGGACGAGAACCGGGATGATGATCGTGAGCAACAATTGCTCGCCGTTGCGCGACAGGATGCGCAGTTCGGCCCCGAGTTGGGCGCGCAGCGGACCACTCATGTGGGGTCTCCGGTCAACTTCTTGAACACGTCCTCGAGACTGGCGACACCGGCCCGAAGTTCGATGACGTCGATCCCGTGTTCGCTCAACCACACGGCAAGAGCGGCCACCAGTCCCTGAGGGGCATCCTCGATCGTGTAGTGGCCCGGCTCGACCTCGACGAGCCAGTCCCCGATGTTGGTGGGCATCTCGTCGATCACGAGGGGCCGAACCGTTCGCAATCGGACGGCCTGTCGGGCTCGTCGTACGTCGTCGAGCGTGCCCTCGACGAGCACCTTTCCTTTGTCGAAGATCACCACTCGATCAGCGATCCGCTCGGCCTCGTCGAGCTCGTGGGTGGCGAGGACCACTCCACAACCGCGTTCGGTGAGCGAGGCGATGATGGCGCGAATGGTGTCGCGACCATTGACGTCGACCCCGCTCGTGGGTTCGTCGAGGAACACGACATCGGGTCGACCGACGAGTGCCATGGCGAGAGACAGACGCTGTTTCTCGCCTCCGGAAAGTCGTCGCCACGACGTTCGAGCCCGGTCGGTGAGACCCACCAAGTCGAGAAGTTCGTGAGGAGCGCCATCGTCGGTCACTCGATGGATACCGCAGTATTGCCGCAGGACATCGAGGGGACGAGCCGATGGATACACGCCACCCTCTTGCAGCATGAGTCCGACCCGACGAGCAAGATTGCGGCGTTGACGACGTGAGCCGCTCGGATCGATACCCAGAACTCGGACGTCACCCGAGGTGCGACGTCGAAGTCCTTCACAGACCTCGATGGTGCTCGTCTTGCCGGCTCCGTTCGGGCCGAGGACCGCGGTGACCTGGCCGGCTCGGGCCGAGAACGACACACCGTCGACGGCCGTCAGAGCGCGGTCACCCCGTCCGTAGCGAATCGTCAGATCGTGGACTTCGACCACGTTGTCGATCGAACCCGAGACGATGCGGGAACCGAGGGAAGACGTCGATGCGGTTCCCGAGTTCACTCGGTCGAGGCTAGTGCCGACCGCCGGAACGTGTGCCGACTGTCCGCCGACCGTCTGTCGACGGTGAATCGACACCTATTCGCTCCGATGGTGGGCGGTAACCTCTGACTCTTGTGATCGACGTTCGGCTCCTGCGCACCGATCCCGACGGCGTTCGGGCCTCACTCGCCCGACGGCAGACACCCGAATTGCTCGAGCAACTCGACGTGGCGATCGCCCTCGACGTTCAGGCCCGACAGATTTCCACCCGGCGTGACGACATTCGCGCCAAGGTCAACGAACTCTCGAAGACGGTCGGACAGGCGAAGCGTTCAGGTGACGAGGCCGCTGCCGAGTCCGCACAGGCGGAAAGTCGAGACCTCGGAGCCGAAGAGCACGCCTTGGCCGCCCAGGCCGACGACGTGCAGTCCGAACTTCGTGAGGTTCTCCTTCGTATCCCGAACCTGCCCCACGCCGACGCGCCCGACGGAGAGGGGGACCACGAGAATCCGTTGGTGAAGGGTCCGGTGCAGATGCCCGATTCCTTCGCCGATCACCAACGCGTCCCACATTGGGAGACCGCAGCCGAACTCGGCATTCTCGACAGCGAACGGGCCACCAAGATCGCGGCGTCGATGTTCACGATGCAACGTGGTGCCGGTGCTGCGCTCGCTCGGGCGCTCTGCCAGTTGGCCCTCGATCGCAATGCCGATGCGTTCGAAGAGGTTCGCCCACCCACCATGGTGAGCACGTCCACTCTCACGGCGACCGGACACCTCCCGAAGTTCGCCGACGACGCCTACGCGATCGAACGCGACGACCTCTGGATGATCCCGACCGCTGAGGTTCCACTCACCTCGATGTACGCCGGTGAAGTGGTCGACGAGGCCGACTTGCCGGTTCGGCTCATGGCCCACACGTCGTGTTATCGGCGCGAGGCGGGCTCAGCGGGCCGTGACACGCGTGGCATGTTGCGCTCTCACGAGTTCGACAAGGTCGAGATCCTCGCCTTGGCCACACCCGAGCAATCACCGGCTCTTCTCTCCGAACTCGTCGAACGAGCCGAAGGAACCATCGCGTCGCTCGGGTTGCCCTATCGCATCATCGAGATCTGCACCGGCGACATGGGTCAGAGTCACCACCGCAGTTTCGACATCGAGGTGTACTCACCCGGCTGCGATGCCTGGCTCGAGGTGTCGTCGGTCAGTTGGTTCGCCGACTACCAAGCTCGACGGGCCGACATTCGTTTCCGTCGCTCCGGACAGAAGGGCACCGAGATCGCCCACACTCTCAACGGATCGGCGCTGGCCGTTCCTCGTGTGTGGGCAGCCATCGTCGAGAATTTCCGGCAGGCCGATGGCAGCGTCGTGATTCCCGAAGTCCTTCGCCCGTACATGCGTGGCCTCGAGCGCATCACGGCCTGATCGCATGTCGCAGAGCGTGAACGGCCGTCACGACGATCACGTTCGCGACCGTCGCGTGCAATACGAGACGGCGGGTCTCGACGTGGGGGATCTCGATCCGTCGCCGATCGCGATGTGGCATCGCTGGTACGCCGATGCCGTGGAGGCCGGAGTGGCCGAGCCGAACGCGATGGTTCTCGGAACGATCGGCGTCGACGGTGTTCCCGATTCCCGTGTGGTGTTGGCTCGGGGTGTCGACGACTCGGGAATTTCGTTCTATGGCAACTATGAGAGCGCCAAGGGTGAGGAATTGTCAGGACATCCATCGGCTTCGTTGGTGTTCCCGTGGCTCGATCTGCACCGCCAGGTGCGAGTGCGCGGACGTGTGGAGATGATGAGTTCGGCCGAGAGCGACACCTACTTCGCATCGCGCCCGCGTGACAGTCGGATCGGTGCGTGGGCATCGGAACAGAGTCGCCCTCTGGCCGATCGCGCCGAGTTGGAGCGCCGAGTCCAGGACATGGAGGTTCGTTTCCCTGACGACGTTCCTCGTCCCGAACATTGGGGAGGATGGCGACTCGTCCCGTCGACGTTCGAGTTCTGGCAGGGTCGACCGAGTCGGTTGCACGACCGGTTTCGTTATGCGCGAGCGGACGAAACCCCGACGACAACCTGGTCGATCACCCGCCTCGCCCCCTGACCCTTGGTCGTTCTGGTGGCAAAAACGTCACGGAAAAGGCCGTTTCGTGCCACCAGAATCACCAAGATTGGGCGGCGGCGGTGAGGGCGTCGATCAGTGAACGAGTGTGCGGTGTGAGGTCGGGGCCTTCCCAGTCCCACCAGAGCGGGCTCGAACCTCGCACTCGAGGGGGCAGCTCGATCTGAACGCCAGCACCCGGGGGAAGGTTCACGGGGTTGCGCGAGTGCATACCGCGCAGTTCGTTCGGGATCGATTCGATGTCGGTGACGATCGAGTAGGCCGGAAGATGACGACGCAGGTGATCGCCGATGTGCTCGGCGAACTCGCGATGTCGTCCACCCACCAGAAGTGAGGTGAAGAGTTTGCGGCGCCCGTATCCATGAATGGTGATCACCGAGTGAACGTGATCGATGAAAGACGCGAGAGCCGAGGAATGTTCGGGTGACACGTCGATCGACGGAATGTGATCTTCCATACCGGGTGGCTGATGAACTCCGTAGTAGCTGACACCTGATCGATCGG
Source organism: Actinobacteria bacterium casp-actino8 (assembly GCA_001510455.1). The sequence goes on along the minus strand of LFFH01000023.1, from coordinate 2,311 downwards.
CGGCCTCGCGCGCGATCACGTCGGTCATCGCCTCGAGCCCGCCGCCGTGGTACGCCATGAAGCCGATTCGTCGATCGCGCGGGGCGTCGTGATTGCGGAGGACGCACACTTCCTCCACATCGGGATGAGCCAGAAGATCACGGAAGCGAGACATGTCACTGACTGTGTCGGCGTCGATGAAGAACCGTCGTCGACACGGAGACGACCATCACGATTCCGAACACGACCGCGAGTTCGGTTCGGTTACCGTCGATCCAGTTGGCGAGAGATTCCTGCCAGCCGATGACGTTGCCCGTGAGTTCGTCGTCGTACCTCTCACGGATGTCGTTGAACCAGTACCAGGCGAGGTAGAGCCCCGACAGGATCATGACGACCGCCGAACCCACTTCGACATAGGTCATGCCCTTGCGGAGAACCCTGAGGAGCCCACCTTGGGCAACGGCCAGCGACACCGTGAGGGCCGTGACGAGAAGAGACATCGCTCCGCCGTACAACACGATGGCGATCAGGCCGGCGCCGAATCCGGACGTGTCGATCGTGCCGAGAACGGTGGCCGAAAAGGGGCCGATCGTGCAGCCGATCGAGGCGACCGCGTAGGCGATTCCGAAGAGAAACATCGACAGGACGGTTCGATCCTTGGCCCGCCCACCGACGTCGAGCTTCGGTGTGGTGAGTGGCAGTCGATAGCCGAACAACATGGCGACACCGAGTCCGACCAGAGCCAGACCGATCACGAGCGACACGTACTTGGCGTTCTGGTTGATCCAGTCGGTGAAGAGACGACTGATCGAACCGACCACCAGGAACACCGACATGAAGCCGGCCGACAGTGACAGGCTGACGACGAGAGCACGCGACACCGCACCTTCGGTCGAGCGCGCCTCTCCCGGACGTCCGGACAGGCCGAGGTAGTACATCAGGTAGGTGGGAAGCAGGACGAAACCGCACGGATTGACCGCGGCCAGTAGTCCGCTGCCGAAACTGAGCCACAGCCGATCGCTCGTGGCCGCCCAGAGTGCAGTCGTCATGAGACGAGATCCCCGATCGCTTCGGTGAGCATGTCGAGGGTGACCTCACCCGAGATCTGGTCGGTCACGACTCCGTTGGCGTCGATGAACAATGTGGTGGGGAAGGCGGCGATGCCGTTGGCCACCAAGAGTTCACTGTCGGGATCGCTGAGGAGTGTGTAGGTGACACCGATCTCGGATGCGAAGTCGTTCATCCGCTTCTCGGAGTCGACCGGATTGACGCCGACGAAGCTCACCGTTTGGCCGAATCGGAGATGAGCCTCCTCGATGGCAGGCATCTCCCGCTTACAGGGTGGGCAGGCCGAGAACCAGAAGTTGACCACCATGGGACGCCCGAGGAGATCGGCGACGTCGAATTCCGATCCGTCCGACCCTCTCACGACAGCCGTCTCGAAGGGCTGGCCACGAACCGGCTGATTCACTGCGATACCGGGCTCTTGGTATTCGCCGGGTTCGTCGAGAAGTACCGACTCGACCCCATCGGATGTCGATCCGCAGGCAACGAGCGTGATCGCCATCATCATGCCGACGGCGATCGATCGAAGTGCTCTCGTCACGTGTCCAGGCTAACGACTGCGTCGCAGTCGTCATCGGCGGATGGAAGGGAGCCACAGTCGTGACCGCCGTCTCGCGGGGGATTCGAGACGGCGATCACGACCGGGATCCCGAGCAGTTGCGGATTCGTCGAGCGTCATCCGCAACCGTGGTGAACGGTCCGCCAGTGATCGACGGTCAGTGTGTGAGATCAGGCCACGCGAATGGCGACCTCGAACTCACCCTTGTCGGCCAAGTCGGTGATCGGTCGAATCGTTCGATCCTCGTCGATCACGAGTGTGGGGCGGGGAAGAACCGCCGGTCGACCGCGTGGTCGCTTGTCGGCGACGATGCGTCCGTTCTCGACGAGTTCACCTCCCCAGACGCCCCACGGCTCGAGTCGTTCGAGTGCGCCCGTGAGGCAGGGTCCACGTAGCGAACATCGTGCACAGATCGCCTTGGCCCGGGCGATGTCGACGATGTCGTCGCTGAAGAAGAGAGCGGTGAGAGTTCCGTGGCCGTCACCGCAGCGAGCGACGGGCTTGGCGACCGGCGAGACGGACGCGAACGTGGCGTCGTCGACGGTGGCCTGGATGTCGGTGGTGATGATGGTCATGGTGGGTCTCCTGGGTGTGGACTGGTTCCTCGTGTCGGGACAACGAAAAAGGCCGCCGGGTTTCTGATCCCAGCGGCCTCGGTGGCTGTCTCGACGTGTCGTGTGACTTACGTGAGTTGCTCTCCGAGCCGCT
>LFFH01000022.1 GCA_001510455.1 Actinobacteria bacterium casp-actino8 | reverse complement strand
GGGGCCAGGCCCACCCGTGCACGAATGAAGAACGTGATGCCCAGACCGAACAGGAACAGGCCGACGACGCAGCGCGTCAGCCGCTCGGGCACTCGGTCCACTGAATGCTCAGTACCGGTAATGATCGGGTTTGAAGGGTCCCGATGGTTCGATACCGAGGTAGTCGGCCTGTTCGTCGGTGAGTTTGGTGAGCTTCACACCGAGTGCTTCCAGGTGCAGAGCTGCAACTTTCTCGTCGAGACGCTTCGGCAGCACGTAGACCCCAAGCGGATACTGGTCGAGGTTGTTGAACAACTCCATCTGAGCGATCACCTGATTGGAGAACGAACACGACATCACGAAACTCGGATGACCCGTCGCACAACCCAGGTTCACCAGTCGACCTTCGGCCAACACGATGATCGAGTGCCCGTCGGGGAACGACCAGAGATCGGTACCGGGCTTCAGCTCGTCCTTCACTGCGCCACTGCGAGCCAGTCCGGCCATGTCGATCTCGGAATCGAAGTGTCCGATGTTGCACACGATGGCGTTGTGCTTCATGCGGTGCATGTGGTCGACCGTGATGATGTGGTCGTTACCGGTAGCCGACACGAAGATGTCGGCCGTGGGCGCGATCTCGTCGAGCGTGGTGACCTGATAGCCCTCCATCGCCGCCTGCAGAGCGTTGATCGGGTCGATCTCGGTCACGATCACTCGGGCGCCCTGACCAGTGAGTGCCTGGGCGCATCCCTTGCCCACGTCGCCGTAACCGCACACGACGGCGACTTTGCCGGCCAGCATCACGTCGGTGGCTCGGCAGATGGCATCGACGAGCGAATGGCGACAGCCGTACAAGTTGTCGAACTTCGACTTGGTGACCGAATCGTTCACATTGATCGCCGGGAAGAGCAACTCGCCGCGTTCGTGCATCTTGTAGAGACGCATCACACCGGTGGTCGTCTCTTCGGTGACTCCCTTGATCCCGGCGGCCAGGCGTGTCCACTTGGTGGGGTCCTGCTTCAAGCCCCGGGCCAACAGGCCGAGGACGATGGCGAGCTCGGCATTCGACGCCGTGGTCGGATCAGGAACCTCACCGGACTTCTCGTACTCCACGCCCTTGTGCAACAAGAGAGTGGCGTCACCACCGTCGTCGAGGATCATGTTCGGACCGTCGCCGTCGGGCCAGGTCATCATCTGTTCGGTGCACCACCAGTACTCCTCGAGCGTCTCACCCTTCCACGCGAACACCGGAACACCCTCTGGATCGTCAGGCGAACCGTTCGGTCCGGCCACGACGGCCGCCGCCGCGTGGTCCTGTGTCGAGAAGATGTTGCACGACGCCCAACGAACTTCGGCCCCCAGTTCCACGAGAGTTTCGATGAGAACTGCGGTCTGCACGGTCATGTGGAGCGATCCCGAGATCCGAGCTCCCTTCAAGGGCTTCTGCGGACCGAACTCCTTGCGCAATGCCCGCAGTCCTGGCATCTCGTGCTCGGCAAGGTGGATCTCCTTGCGGCCGAACGGTGCGAGGGACAGATCGGCGACGCGATAGTCACGACGGGCGGCGAGAGTGGACACAGGAACTCCTGACGGGAACGGGGGCAATGACGTCTGTTGGTCCGAGACTAGGCAATACGAGTGCCGGTGGCGCGACCTTCACCCTGTGAAATTCGGGCCATCAGCCTCTCGTGCTCGGCTTCGGACACCGTTTCGGCTTCGTCGATCAACATCACGGCGATGCCGTCTCGAATGGCGTACCGGCGCTTCAGACGAGGGTTGTAGATGCAGTCCTCGTCGTCGAACACGTGAAGCGGCCCGTGATCTTCAGGACAGGCCAGGACACTCACGAGTTCGGAATCGAGGGGCATGTTTCCTCCAACACATCGAGCCGGTTCAGACCGACGTGATCTCCAAGAGTAGTTCGGCCACCCTCTCGTCGCACTCCTCACGACTCGACGCCTCGAGATTCAATCGAAGCAAGGGTTCGGTGTTGGACGGGCGCAGATTGAACCACCACGGACCACAGTCGACCGTCAGACCGTCGAGGCGATCCTGGGGGAAGTTCCCGAACTTCTTCGACACCGCATCGATCACAGCCGTCGGATTCTCGACCTGGGTGTTGATCTCACCACTCGACGAATAACGCTCGAATGGCCGCCGGAGCTCCGACATCGGAACTCCCGAGCGCGACAACTCTTCCAACATCAACATGGTCGCGATGAGTCCGCTGTCGGCGCGGTAGTTGTCGGCGAAGTAGTAGTGCGCCGAATGCTCACCACCGAACACCGCGCCGGTCTCGGCCATTGTCTGTTTGATGAAAGAGTGACCCACCTTGGTTCTGACCGGAGAACCACCGTTCTCACGAATGACCTCAGGCACGGCACGGCTGCAGATCAAGTTGTGAAGCACCGTGGCCCCGGGATTCTTGCGCAACATCGATGCTGCGAGTATCGCCGTGGTCGTGGAACCGGAGAGTCCGCGACCCTGCTCGTCGACCACGAACACGCGGTCAGCGTCACCATCGAAGGCGAGGCCGATATCGAATCCTCCGGCGACGACTCGTGCCTGAAGGTCACGTTGGTTGGCCGGCTGAAGAGGATCGGCCGGGTGGTTCGGGAAGGTTCCGTCCAGTTCGGGGTACATCACCTCGAGTTCGAGGCGCGGCAACCGTTCGAACACCGCCGGTACGACCAGTCCACCCATTCCATTGGCCGTGTCGGCGACGACCTTCATCGGACGGAGCTCGTCGACATCGACGAACGACAACACGTGGTCGACGAACGACGCAAGGAGGTCGCGCTCGGTCCGGCGACCCGATCGATCGGCCGGCTTCGGACCATCGCCGTTCAACACTCGACGAGCGGCCTCTTTCACGACGTCGAGTCCGGTGTCGACACCCACCGGACGGGCGCCAGCCAGGCACAGCTTCACCCCGTTGTACTGAGCCGGGTTATGCGATGCGGTGAACATCGCTCCGGGAGCGTCGAGGCGTCCAGCGGCGAAGTAGACGAGATCGGTCGAGGCGAGGCCGATGTCGATCACGTCGACCCCCTGCTCCATGAGCCCCCGTGAGAACGCGTCGACCAGATCGATGCCGGACGGACGCATGTCCCGAGCCACGATGGCGACCGACGCGTCGGTGAAACGAGCGAATCCGACGCCGAGCGCGTGAGCGATGTCGGCGTCGAGCTGATCGGGCACGGTGCCACGAATGTCGTACGCCTTGACGATCGTGTCGAGGGTCTCGGCGTTCGGCATAGCGATCCTCCACGCTAGCGGTGGGGCGTCGCACCCACGAGGAGGTTCAGGAACCTTCGCGTGGTGTTTCCCCTGGTGAATCACCGTATTCATCCGAAGGTGACAGGGATACCTCGACCGGATCGGGGAAATCGTAGGTCGATACCTCATCGACGGACTGGTCGCCGGAGGCATCGGCCGATCGGTCGAATGCTCCTCGCCGGCGACGATCGTCCCGCCGAATGAGAAGTAGACAGACGAATCCGGCGAGAGTCAACACGTAGGCGAAGCGGTCGATCAGGCTCGCTTCGAACGTCAACGACACCTCGTTGTCGGTCGGAACGACGACCATCATGTTCGGTGCGACCCGATATGGACCATCGGCACCGGACACCTTCCAGTTGGGGAAATAACTCACTCGCACCAACACCGGCTCTCCGACCCGATCGACGGAGAACGAGACCGAATCGTCACCCACCGCGACATCGGAAATCGTCACCGGCTCGACAGCGACTTGCTCGATCGATTCGACCGGCACCACGACGTCGACCTGTCGGGAGTCGGCACCGGGTTCTCCGACCCGTCGTCCGAGATCGATCTCGACCGCGACCCGTTGCCATGCATCGGGTCCATCGGCAGCCGGAAGTGCGTTCCACTCGTCGGTGTTCTGCAACCAACTGGTTCCGAGTTCGAGCCAACGCTCTCGTTGATCACCACTTCGTCCCTCGACGACGACCGGCCGAGTTTCGAGCGGTACGACGATCTCGGAGTTCGAGACCTCGTAGACCTTCCACGGACCCGAGCGAGCAATCTCGAGGAGTTCGCCGGTCGACGATGCCAGCGCGTCGGCCTCGTCGATGGCCTCGGGTGTCACGGCCATGTAGTAACGGATTCCGAGTGACTGCAAGTACCGAATGCCGGTCTCGGCATCGTTGTTCACGTACCGAAGTTCGCGAACCGGGTTGGAACTCTGTTTCGACATCGCTCCGGCCGCGAGGAAGTGATACGGCGTCGTTCCCGCCGCCTCGAAGAACAATCCTTCGCTGGATCCGATGCAGCTGTCGGTCCAGAACGGCAGGAGCATGAGTGCCATCGTGGTGCCGTAGCGATCGTTGTTGCTGTAGTTCTCCCACAGCGCGCGGCCGCAACCTCGGTTCTCACCGATCTGCTTCATCGTTTGGATCAGCTCGTAGTACTCACCGTAGGCCGAGCGACCTTCGTAGCCGGTGAAGTTCCAGCGCGCCCATCCGTCGACGAAACCTTTGTCGGATGCCTCGGTTTCGAAAGGCCCCCAGGTGTACTCGAGTCCCTGCCCTTCGTCGATCAGTCGACCGCCCGGCAAGACCTGGAAGCGGAAGCCCAACACGACGAGGGTCACGACGAGACTCGCCACGGCAGCGATCGTTCGCCACCGGAAGAACGCTCGACGCGCGACGGCATCGGCGACCCACGGCACCGGATCGACCACTCGCTCACGTCGCTCGATCTGAACGAGTCGGACGGCCGCATGGACCGCTTCCACGATGCCGATCGCCGCCAGGAGATACCGGCAGAGATTCACCATGGGGAGCAGTCGCGGATTCCAGAGCAGGCCGATCTCCGGCAAGCTGTCGTTGAACAGATACACGAGGGCCACGAAGACGAGACCGGTCACCCCGATCCAGACTCCGTTCGTGTGGCGTCGGGCCAGAACCGCAACGAGGCCGACCGCCGCGAAGAACGTGAAGAACACGTTCCAGAACGGCGGCAGGGCGAAGAACATTCCCCAGTACGACGTGAACGAACCGTTACCCGGCTCACCCTTGTACTTCATGTCGGTCATGTAGGCGTGGTTCAAGAGGAACGGAACGATCCAGAACGCCGCGAGGAGCGAACCCGTTCCAACTGTCACGGCGAACCAGCGCAGACGGCGTCGATCGAGCCAGAGCAGTCCCATGATGATCAGACCCACTGCGACATAGATCGCGACGATCCCATGGCTCAGGACTGCGAGAGCCATGAAGATCGCTGCTTTGGCGCGATGGCGTCCGGTCTCGAGCCCGTTCGCGAACAGGCCGAAGGCCAGTACTGCGAACGAGAGCGAGATGGAGAAGGAGAATTCACCGGCCATGGTCGACGCCACGTTGCCGCCGTAGATCGTGTAGCTCTCGTCGAGGAGATACACCAAGCCGACCACGGCGAACATCTCGGGGATGGGGTAGGCGAACCGAGCCAACCGTCCGAAGATCCACAGACACACCGGCAAGGTCACGATTCCGAGGACGGCCACCAACTTGAAGGCGACGCCATAGGGCAGGACCACGTCGAGGAGAACGATGAAGATGGCCGGCACCACCATGTAGAAGCGGTAGATCGGGAATCCCGAGTACCAGTCCATCGACCACCCGTTCAGCTTCCAGGGCAACAAGTGATCGCGCAGGTACGCCGGACCCCAGACGTGGGCTCCCATGTCACCACCGGTCGGTGTCGAGTCACGGAACAGAAGTGACGGCTGAACCACTCGTATCGCGATGAAGGTGGTGACCCCCAAGAAGACGAGCCGCACCCAGAACCGAACCAGCTTTTCTCGTGGCCAGCCGCGGAACGGATTCCAGACCTCACGACGATCGGACTCGACCCCATCCACCGGGAGCTCCGACGACTCGCTCACCCCGTCATTCTGCCATTCGACGGCGGTTCGACTCGATCAGTTGGCGGCGAGAAGGAGACCCGAGGCGTTGAAAGCGAGATGAGCCAGTATCGGGCAGGCGATACGACCCGTACGTTGCCAACACAGGCCGAACACGAGACCGATGAGGAACAGACCCGGAAATTCGACGGGCTGCAGATGAATCGCACCGAAGAACGCTGCCGACACCACGAGTGCGATCGTGTCGTTCAACCGACCTTCGAGCGACTGAAGGATCACACCGCGGTACACGAACTCCTCGACGAGTGGTGCACCGACGGCGACGACGACGATCAACGCGACGATCCACCACCCATCGGCGCGATTCCAGAGGTCAGTGGCCCGCTCCTCCACCTTGGCCGGATCGAAGGCGTCGGGAAAGAGTGACCTGAGCGGCCAGTAGAGCAACGGGACGAGGACGAACTGACCGACGACTCCGATCGGCAGTCCCACCAGATCGATCGGGCGGAAGCGAACGCGATAGTCGTCGCGTATCGATCCCGACCCGCGACGAGAACTGAGAACGCCGAGCGCGACGACGAAGGGCACCCACAGACACAGAACGGTGGCCACCATCGTCGACGTCGGCCAATCGTCGGGATCGACTCCCGACTGACCGAGGATGGCGATGATCGCCGCCTGAAGGGGAAGAGCGGCGACGTACGCGCCGAGCCACACGGCCGCTGCTGCGGCGATCGAGAAACGTGCGTCGTGACTGGCCGGTCGCACGGAACGTTCAGCCGGCGAGACGGTGAACGAAAGGAAGGACTTCGACGCGTCGACGATCCTCGAGGCGCCAACCGCTCGGAGACACGAACCGTTGCAGATGGGCCTCGCAGAATTCGTAGACACCGGCGACACGTTCATCGGCCAGATGATCGAGCCAGATCACGGACGACGGATAGTGAAAGGTGATGGACGTGCGAGCGTGTTCGCGACAGCCGTTGCGAGTGCAGAGACGCATACGACAACGGTACGCAAACCGGACCCCGAGATCGCGGATTTCAGCCTGCCTACCTGCACCAATCTTGTGTCTCGGCACTCGAGCGTGACGTCTCTCTCAGGTCCGGCTCCGCGGTGCGGCCTCGCGCACCCCCGCCCTAGCATGGTTCCATGAGCGATCCGACTCCCCCTCCGCCGCCTCCTCCGCCCGGAGACCGATCCGGAAACCGCCGACGCTCGTCCCCCTCCAAGCCCGACGACACGCGCCCCGAGGGCCGCAACGGTCGCCCGGCCCTTCCGAAATGGTCGCCATGGGTGCTGCTCGGCATCGTGTTGCTGCTCATCTTCGGCCCTCAACTGCTCCCCGGTCCCGACCGCGAGAAGATCGGCTTCGAGGAGTTCATGACCCAGGTCGAGGCCGGCCGAGTCGACGAGTTCAAACTCAACAACACGACTCTCGGGATCACGGGAGTGTTCACCAACGGCAGTGAGTTCTCGACCACGGCTCCGCCCGGGTTCCCGAACGAGTCCGACCGCGTGCTGTTCCGAACACAGGGAGTCGACTTCCAGGCCAGCACTCCACAGTCCAACTGGCTCGTGAGCCTCATCCCGCTCCTTCTCCCATTCATCCTCATCATGGCGTTCCTCGTCTGGATGAATCGGCGAGCCTCGGGCCAGATGGGCAACGTGATGTCGATCGGTCGGAGTCGCGCCAAGGCCTACACGACCGACCGCCCTTCCACCACCTTTGCCGACGTGGCCGGTTATGACGGCGTGAAGACCGAGATCAAAGAGGTCGTCGATTTCCTTCGTATGCCCGAGCGCTTCAAGGAGATCGGTGCTCGTGTTCCGAAGGGAATCCTCTTGGTCGGCCCTCCCGGAACCGGCAAGACACTCTTCGCCCGAGCCGTGGCCGGCGAGGCCGGAGTGGGCTTCTTGTCGGTCACCGGTTCCGATTTCATGGAGATGTTCGTCGGCGTCGGAGCGAGTCGCGTGCGCGACCTCTTCCAGCAGGCCCGCAAGATGGGACGCGCCATCATCTTCATCGACGAAATCGACTCCATCGGCCGCAAGCGCGGTGCCGGTCTCGGCGGAGGTCATGACGAGCGGGAGCAAACGCTCAACCAAATGCTCGCCGAAATGGACGGATTCGAGACGTCCGAGGGAATCGTCATCCTCGCCGCCACCAACCGGCCCGACATCCTCGATCCGGCGTTGCTCCGCCCGGGTCGTTTCGATCGACAGATCGTCGTACCCCTCCCCGAGTTCGAGGAACGCCTGGCCATCTTGAAGGTGCACTCCCTCGACAAGCGCATGGGACCCGACGTCGATCTCGAGGTGATGGCCAAGGGCACACCCGGAATGAGTGGTGCCGATCTGGCCAACTTGGTGAACGAATCGGCCTTGTTCGCCGTCCGCCGCGGCAGTGCTCAGATCGAACGCATCGACTTCGAGTCGGCGCGCGATCGCATCATGATGGGTGCCCGCCGTGACTCGCTGATCCTGTCGGCCGAAGAGAAGCGAACCACCGCGTACCACGAGGGCGGTCACGCAGTCCTCGCCGCGGTTCTCCCCAACGGAGATCCCCTCCACAAGGTCACCATCCTTCCCCGCGGTATGGCCCTCGGCGTGACCCAGACTCTCCCCGAGGAGCGCCACAGCTACTCGCGCGAGTACGTGCTCGACCGCATCTGCATGGCCCTCGGCGGACGAGTCGCCGAACGTATCGTGTTCGATCAGCAGACCACGGGGGCAGCGAACGATCTCGAGGTCGTGACCGGACTCGCTCGTCGTATGGTGCGCGAATGGGGAATGAGCGACAAGGTCGGACCCATGGCGTGGCACAGCAACCAGCAGGTGTTCCTCGGTGAAGACCTCATGACGAGTGGTCGCGAATACTCCGATGACACTGCTCGGCTCGTCGACGAAGAAATCAACACGATTCTGCGCCAGCAAGAAGAGCGCGCCGTCCAGCTTCTCATGGCTCATCGTCGCGGACTCGACCTGGTCGCCGAGGCACTGCTCGACGAGGAAACGATCGATGGCGACAAGGTGGCTCGCCTGGTTCAACAGGGCCTCGGTGAACCGTCACCCTCGGCCGAAACACTCGCCGATCAGTGACCCGTTCTCGTCGTCATTCGTCGTGATCGTGCGCCGCACACCCGGCGATCGGTAGATCGGGGTCGCGCACCCGGGCCACGGCGGCCCACAGATCGGTGGCGGTCACCGGACCGAGCGCGTGATGTCGCACCACACCCTGGCGGTCGGCCACCAGAAGAGTCGGCACGGCGTCGATGCCATATTTCTGATGCAACTCTCGACGGGCCGTGTACTCCACCTCGACGACCATCACCTCGGTGCTCGACAGCACGCGGGCCTTGGTCGCAACGTCGGCACACACGTGACACGACGACGAGGTGAACACGACCACCGACCACTCTTGGCCCGGGTCGGCCGGGAAGTCGATCGGGTCGAGTTGCTGAGGAACCGTCCAGGATCTCTGGGTCGGAGCGTCGGCCACCTGTCGGCGCCGCGCGGCGAGTGCAATGATCGCCACGACGACGAACACCCCGAGAGCGACGAGAACGTTGCTCACGGGGTCACCGCCTCTGCACCGGTAGGGCCAACGTGTGCAGTCGACCGATCCCGCTCTCGTTGCGTTCGAGCAGACGTTCCACGACGATCGCATCGGAGGCCACGATCGACACCGGTCGCCCCGAGACCGCACCGAGCGAGATCTCGCGGCGTTCGTTGGCCTCGAGAGTGACTGCGGTCAGCTCGGCGATCGGCTCGGGACCACCAGGACCGAACGACGAGAGGTCGATGGTCGTCGGGCCGGGTGAGACGTTCAGGATCACGAGGGCCGTGCCGTCACCGTCGGCGGCGGTCAACGACGCGAACCATTCACTCGCCAGCGCTTCACCCTGAACGCCGAGCATGGTGGACGTGACCACCGACTGACCGGCGGGTTCGGTGATCACTCGTTCGACGACGAGAGCAGGTCCGGCAAGAGCGGTCACGAGCAAAGCGTGAGGACCGGTACCGATCGTCGGAACACCCGACACGTCGAACGTGACGACCTCACGACTCGGTACGGTCAACGAGGCGGCTTCGTAGTCGGTTTCGAGTGCCTGAACACCGAGAACGACCACATCGGCCTCGACGTCGTCTTCGGTCGGATTGAAGATGATCAACCGCTCGGTCACTCCCTCGGCCAGCAGACCGTCGGCGAACCACCACTCGTCACTCACCGCCGGCGAACCGAGAGACGTCACGTGCCCGAGTCGACCACCGCCGAGATAGTGCTGATCCTTGGCCACCACGATTCGCCCGGTGGTGGCGCGTATGTTGACCGCGACGACGGGTTCGTCACGGAAACCGGTGTCCTCCATGTTCAGCACCCGAAGCGAACGGGGCGGAATCACGTAGCCCTGCAACTGATCAGGGGTGCGCGGACCGGCGGTCGTCGAGATCTCGACGTCGATGATCGCTGCCGTGGGATACGGATTGGTCACGAGAACTCTCATGTCCGACCCCTCGGCCGTGAAACCATCGGCCACGAACCAACGGTCGGATGTGGTCGTCGTGCAAGTGGACACGACGTCTCCGGCCGGATGGCGCGACAGTTGTTCGACGACGATCTCGGAGCGGTCGACTTCGACCATTGCGCTCACGTACGACGCCGTCACGGTTCGATCGAGATCGACGACCGATTGCGAGCGCGGTTGCAACTCGACGCCGATCGGGACCGGATCCTGATCGATCGAGAAGACCGTGACGGTTCCGAACGATGGGGTGTCGCTGGGATTGGTGAGCACGACCTCACCGCCGTACTCCCCGCTCTCGCTCTGTCCGAGAGCCGCCGTCCCTCCACAGAACCACGTCGTCGTGACGGTGTCGTCGACGATCACCAGACGTGGTGTGCCGGGATCATCGGCCCGGCCGAAGACGACATCGGTGCTCGATGTCTCGGGCGCAGCTGCGACCACGACACCGGCCGCGGCGAGGAGTCCGAGAACGACGACGACGAGACGCCGGCTCATCGGTCGTCCCCCGAATCGATCGGGACGATCGCCGCCGGATCGATCTTCGGCACGCGACGACGCCGTCGCACCGCCACCAGCACGACGGCCCAGACGGCGATCTGAAGGACGAACCAGGCCCAACGACCGAGCGGACGGTCGTAGTGCAACGAAACCTCGCCGCGTCCGTCGAGCGGGAAGGCCATCACCGATCCGAAGGATCCCTGTGCATCGACACGGCGTCCGTCGATGTCGATCGACCAACGGTCGTCGAACGGAACGCCGAGATGCACGTAACCGGGTCCGAGAGGTTCGCTCGGACCCGACCATGCGGTCGTACCGGAGAGCACCGGGCGGGTGCTTCCGAATTCCGTTCGTACGAGAGCACCGGCGCCACCGAGTTCACTCGCCTCGGCGGCGGCATCACTCAACATGGCCGTCGTCGAGATCCACTGCTCGTTCTCGAACACGATCATGCTCGCCGGGCTGTACACCGAACGAAGATCGAGCTGTTCACGAAGGGCCGCGACCAACCCGGCAGGAAGTGGCCGCGGCGATTCGGTCGTCGACCTCACCCGGTCGACGACGGGAACGACGACGTAGCGAATTCCGAATGGTGCCATCAGACGTCCGGCCCGGGCGGTCGAACGGGTGGCCATGGCCGTGAGAACGTCGTCCACGACTCGTCCGTCCACCGATCCGGGCGCCGACCACGTCTCGTTCACGTCGAATCGGCCTCCGTCGACGATCGAGTACGCGATCCCCTCGGCGTGGAAGCGATCGGCACCGGGAACGAGCTCGGGATCACCCACAACCAGGACGCGATAGTCGCCACTCGACGCCGGATCGGCCAACAATTCGTCGAGTTGACTGACGAAACTCGTGGACGGTTGCTGCCATCTTCCGTCGACGGCCGCCGCCGCGAGAGGAAGACAACCGATGAACATGGCGACGAAAGCGATGATGCTCGCCGGCTGTCGGAATCCGAAACGACCTCCACGAACGTCGAACTGGAAGGACAGAACGAGATTTCCGGCGCCGAGAGCAAGTGCGAACGCAACCGGGGCCAGAAGAACTCCGGCCTGAGGCAGCCACCATGCTCCACCATCGGCAGTGACGGCCAGAACGAGGAAGAGTGACGACACGAGGACGGCAGTGAACGCTCCGATCAGTCGGGCCGATCGTGCGACCAACAGTCCGACCAGAAGAGCGACGTACACACCGATCACGAGGCCACCGAGAGCAGCCGGGCCGATGTCGAATCGCAGGAGTCGCCAGAGTCCGCGGTCGGCGGTCAGACGCTCGGGGCTTCCGACGACTGCGATCCATCCGTCACCGTCGAGAAAGCGCAACGACCACGGAAGCTGGAGAACGATGGCACCCGTGAAGGCCACGAGCGAAACAGCGATCGTCATGACCGAACGGCGCCACGAATCGCCGCCGACGAGCGACGCAACGGCCACCACGACCAGAACGACGAGCGCGACCATCGCCGCGGACGGGGCGAATGCGGCGGCCACGGCGATCAGGATCACGAGACGAGCGAGCGATGGAATTCTCTCTTCGATCGTCACGTCATCGACCACTCGGCGAGCCAGCACCACGGTCCAAGGGATCACGGCGTAAGCGACCAAAGCCGCCAGGCGACCCGAGGCGATCGCTGCGTAGGGAAGTGGAACGGCGGCGTACACCACGGCGGCCACGAGTCCACCTCGACCCGGCACGAGGCGCGATGCACCCGACCATCCGAGGAGAAGCGCTCCGAGGACGCCGAGGGTCTGTACCAGTCCCATCTGCGCGAACGACACGATTCCGGCGACACCGAGCAGCAGAAGTCCGGTGGGTTGAGCCGTCGTGTCGCCGAGTCCGCGGTTCCACCAGCCCGACAGGTGGGACCGGATCATGTCGAACGGCGAATCGGGAATCGGCAACAACTCGCCGATGGGTCGGATGCCGTCGGTGACGACACGTCGACCTCCGACCAACAACAGAGCGATGAGCACACCCCACACGACCATCGACGCCGTCGAACGTTCGGACACGACCTCGTCGAGATCGGCGTGGCGCGCCCGACCTCGTCGGAATCGATTCCACCGGACACTTCCCCGCACCTGGAGATCGGCGATCTCGCGGTCGGGTACGGTCCGAATTCCTGCGACTCGCCGGCGCCGCGAGATGATGCGAGGCAATCCGGTCAATAGTGACACCAGCGCGACGAGGCGCGCCGCCGACGCCCTGGGGCGTCCGCGTAACAACGCGACCAGCGCCGTCGAGACGCCGAGAATCACGAGGCCGGGAATGACGGTCACGAGACGTAGCCCGCCGGTCGCCGACACGACGGTGGCCAATCGCTGACGTTCGGCATCGACTTCGCTCACCAACGTCGGAGCACGATGGAACATCGCCTGGCGGTGGCGCCCGACGGCATCGGGAACGATCACGACCCGAGCGCCGGCGACGTGAGCTCGCCAGCAGAGATCGAGTGCCTCACCGTGGTACGCGTGATCGATGTCGAATCCGCCGAGACGTCGGAACAAATCGGCTCGGATCAGCAAGCACGCCGACGACAGAGCGAACTTGTCACCGGTTGCATCGTGCTGCTCCTGATCGAGTTCGAGAGGTTCGAGACCGTCGTCGAGTTCACCGAATCGATCGACATCGAACCCCACCGACGACAAGACCCCTGGCGCCTCCCACCTGACGAGTTTCGGTCCGAGCACACCGGCGTTCGACCGGAACATCTCCTCCACGAGACGCCGGATCGCGTCCGGCGCCAACGCGACGTCGTCGTGCATCAGGAGGAACAGGCCGCCGTCACCTTCGACCAACCGCAACACCTGATTGGCGGCCCGAGCGAATCCGATGTCCCCCACCCCCCGCACATGGGCGGTCGGAAGCATCGACTGCGCAAGGTCGCGATGCGCCGAGATGACGGTCTCGTCGTTCGAGGTCACGAGAAGAACGACCTGGACCGAGGGATAGTCCTGGGCGGCCAGGGACGTCAAGACGTCGGCCAGGTCGGGACTGGACGGGGCGACCACCACCGCGGCCACGACCCCGGGGACCGCCCCACCCGGCTCCGCCTGGCCCACGAGGGGCTCGGTCGGGGTGGAGGGTGAGGCCACGATGGGCGAAGGCTACCCGTGTGGCCAGCCCCGATGAGGTCGCTCCCCTGTCCGACACCCCCCTCATCGCTAGCGTGGAGGACCTGACGATGAGCGGAGACGACGACGCCACGATGAGTGAGACCGACCAGGGCGTCGAGCCCCGAACTTCCCTGCCCGAGGGCACCACGGCCGTCGGTGTCGGACTCGTGATCGCCGGTCTGTCGAGTTACCTCTTCTTCAAGGTCGGCCAGGAAGCCCTGGGCAAGGACGACTTCAAACCGATCGTCGCGCTGTGGTTCGCCACCTTCGTCGTGGCGCCCGGCTTCTTCTTGCCCCTCGAGCAGGAAATGGGACGCGCCCTCGCCCACCGGCGCGCACTCGGAATCGGTGGTCGGCCGATCGTGGCACGGGTGGTTCCACTCGGTGTCGCCATCGCCGCCGTCGTGGTGGCCGTGATGGCCGGTTTCAGTTCGATCGCCACCCGAGAATTCTTCGAGGGTTACGCCCTCGTCACCGCATCGCTGATCATCGCCTTCATGGCCTATGCACCGGCTCACCTGGCACGCGGTATCTGCTCCGGCCAGGCTCGATTCTCGTCGTACGGAATCGTCATGGGGGCCGACGGATTCGTTCGCGTCGTGGGTGCCGTCGTTTTGTGGCAGCTCGACGTCACCAACGTCGGGGCGTACGCCTTGCTGGTCGCTCTCTCACCACTCACCGGTGTGGCCTACGTGGTGGCGCGGGGCCGCCTGACCACCGACAGCGGACCCGAGGCACCCTGGAGCGAAGTCACACCCAACCTCGGTTGGCTCCTGCTCGGTTCGCTCATGGGGGCCGGGCTCGTCAACGCCGGGCCGATCGCGGTCGACATTCTCGCCCGCTCCGATGAAGCCGAACGTGTCACCCGTTTCGGAAACGGCGTTCTCCTCGCTCGTATCCCACTGTTCCTCTTCCAGGCCGTGCAAGCAGCTCTCCTCCCCCGACTCGCACGACTCGCGGCGCAAAACGACCTCCAGGAGTTTCGCAACGGCTTTCGACGACTTCTGCTCGTCGTGATCGGCGTCGGCGCCATCGGAACCGTCGGATCGTTCCTGATCGGTCCACCACTGCTCGACGTCGTGTACGACGGAGGGCTCGATCGGCGCACCCTCACCCTTCTTGCTCTCGGAAGTTCGATCTACATGGTGGCGCTGGCCACCGCTCAAGCCGTGATCGCTCTGCACGGACACGCCGTCGTCGGCCTGGGCTGGTTGGTCTCGATGGCCGTGTTCGTCGTCGCCACTGCGGTCGGAGCCGACGACTTGTATCTACGCGTCGAGATCGGCCTCGTGGCCAGTTCCATCTGCGGACTCGTGGTCTTCGCGATCTCACTGCGACGACGACTCGCCGAGGGTCTCACGCCCGACGCCAGCTCGGCCTTGGAGGCCTTCACCGACCGCCCACTCGAGGGCTGATCAGGACGGGATCGCAAGACCGGCCTTGGTGGCCTCTCGCTGCAGATCGTGGGCGACCATCATCTTCACGAGTTCCGGGAAGGTGACTTCGGGTTCCCAGCCGAGCTGCTCTCGGGCCTTCGACGCGTCACCGATGAGGAGATCGACCTCGGCCGGCCGGAAGAACTTCGGATCCTGTCGGACGTATTTCTTCCAATCGTCGAGTCCCACCTCGGCGAAGGCCAGCTGGACGAGTTCTTCGATCGTGTGAGTCTCTCCGGTGGCGATCACGTAGTCGTCGGGTTCGGGCTGCTGAAGCATCAGCCACATCGCCTTCACGTAGTCACCCGCATATCCCCAGTCGCGCTTGGCGTCGAGATTGCCCATCACCAATTCGTCCTGAAGTCCGAGCCGAATACGCGCGGCTGCGTTGGTGACCTTTCGTGTCACGAATTCGACACCTCGTCGGGGCCCTTCGTGGTTGAAGAGAATTCCCGAACACGCATAGAGGCCGTAGCTCTCTCGGTAGTTGACGGTGATGTGATGTCCGAAGACCTTCGCACACCCGTATGGCGAACGCGGATGAAACGCCGTCTTCTCCGATTGCGGGATCTCGCGAACCTTGCCGAACATTTCCGATGACGAGGCCTGATAGAAGCGAATGGGGTTGTTCTCGGCCCCTCCCACCATGCGAACCGCTTCGAGCATGCGAAGAACTCCCGTTCCCGTGAGGTTCGACGTCAGTTCGGCCTGGTTCCACGACAACGCCACGAACGAGATCGCAGCCAGGTTGTACACCTCGTCGGGGTTCGCGACTTCGAGCGCCTTCACGAGTGACGGAAGGTCGGCCAGATCACCCGGAACGATCTCGACGAACGGAAATTCGTCCCGCATCATCTCGAGCTTGGGGTTGTTCTGACCCTTGACGACGCCGAACACCTCGTAACCCTTCTCGTGAAGAAGGTGAGCCAGGTGCTGGCCGTCCTGGCCAGTGACTCCGGTGATGAGGGCGCGGGGCATGGGACTCCTTCGTCAATGCCCGTCGAGGGCGTCGGCGCATTCTACGGTCGTACACTCGTCACGTGCTGACCATCGCCGTCGACACCGGTCCGCTGCACGGTCCGGCCACGGGAATCGCCCGGGCCACCTCAGGACTCGTCGACGAGTTGTCGAAACGCGATGTGCGAATCGTTCCCTACGTGCTCAGCCTTCGAGCCCGTCTCGCCGCCGACACCCGTCGGATTCCACTTCCGGCGGCTCTGGCCCTGCGCACCTGGGCCGCGACGTCGCGCCCTCGACTCGAGCATCTGTGGCGTGACGTCGATGTCGTCCACGGCACCAATTACGTCGTACCACCCACCAAGAAACCTCGTCTGGTGAGCGTGTACGACTGTTGGGCACTCGATCATCCGCAATACGTGCACGCCGACGTTCGTCTGTCCATGAACGCGCTGCGTCGCTCGGTCGACGACGGAGCAGTGATTCATGCGTCCTCACACGCCACGGCCCGACGTCTCACGGATCACTTCCCCGACGCGCGGGTGGAAGTGATCCATCTCGGACCGACCGACCCGCGTCCGGCACCGACCGCCATTCCGACACAGTTGCCTTCGGTACTGGTCGACGAACCTTTCATCGCATGCATCGGAACGATCGAACGCCGAAAGAACGTTCCGGTTCTCATCGAGTCCTTCACGCGTCTGGCCGACCAGCACTCCGACGTCCGACTCGTGATCGCCGGATCGATGGGTGATGACGCGCCGTTGGTCGAAGCGGCTCTGTCGGCCGCGCCTCCAGGCACTCGTTCGCGGATTCACGTACTCGGACGAGTCGACGACGACGGCGCGGCGTGGATCCTTCGTCACGCGACCGTCCTGGCGTATCCCTCTCTCGACGAAGGCTTCGGATTTCCTTTGCTCGAAGCCATGTCGTGCGATGTTCCGATCGTCGCATCCGATGCCGGCTCGATCCCCGAGATAGCCGGTGATGCCGCCCTCTTCGTCCGACCGAGTGACGTCGACGGACTGGCACGTCGGCTCGCCGATGCGCTCACCGACGAAACGCTTCGTCGACGTCTGATCGAGGCCGGCCGCTCACGACGAGCGGAATTCTCCTGGGCGACCTCGGTCGACCGTTTCATCGACCTCTACGGAAGAATGACGGGATGATCACTGTCGTCGCCGGGGGCGTCGGAGCGGCTCGCTTCTTACGCGGGCTGATGACCGCCGTCGATCCATCGACGATCACCGCGGTGGTCAACACCGGCGACGACTCACTGATCAATGGCCTTCGAGTCTCCCCCGATCTCGACACCGTGACGTACACCGTGGCCGGAGCCATCGATCCCGAGCGAGGTTGGGGACTTTCCGACGAGAGCTGGCGCACCATGGAGTCGCTGTCTCGTTACATCGACGTGCGTCCGGTCGGCTCGGCGGCCGCCAACACCTGGTTCAACCTCGGTGATCGAGATCTGGCCACTCACCTCTATCGGACCATGCGTCTG
>LFFH01000021.1 GCA_001510455.1 Actinobacteria bacterium casp-actino8 | reverse complement strand
CGCGAGCCCTCGCTCGGAGACGCCGGCGGCATCGGCGATCGTCCTGACCGAATCGATCACCTCGTCGAGGGTCTGCGGATCGATCTGTAGGACGAGGGCATGACATCCCAGTCGTTTGACTGCCTCGTCGACATCACCGCTCGGTACGGCACAGACGCGGCACAGATCCTGGCTGAGGATCAGATCGGGATCGCATCGCCGCAGTGCGTCCTCGTCGAGTCGGTAGAGCTCATCACCGATCGACAATCGTTCACGCACTTGAGCATCGATCTCGGCGGCCGTCAGGTGTTTGGTGTCGAGGCCACCGACGACGATCTCACGATCGACTCGGGCTTCGGGTGGATGATTGCATTCGAAGGTGACGCCGAGAAGAGAGTCGGCCAACCCGAGTTCGAACACGATCTCGGTCGTGGACGGAAGCAGCGAGACGATGCGCACGAGTCGAGGGTAGGACATCTGACAGGATGACGGCATGGCCGAGGTCGGTTCGGGTTGGGAGCAATTGCGCGCCGGTGTCGAACTTCCCTTCCACCCCGACCTGACGATTCCGCCTCTGCACGAGATTCGTCTCGCCATTCCTGATCCCGCTCCGGTGAACGACGTCGAGGCCGCGGCTCGATCGGCCGTGGTCGATCGACTGGCCGCTGACGTCACGCCCGGAATGTCCGTCGCCGTCGGAGGTGGAAGTCGCGGCCTGTCGGGGCGCGTCGAACTTCTGCGTGGAACGATCATCGGATTGCGCGAATTGGGCGCGAAGCCGTTCGTCGTGCCGGCCATGGGAAGTCATGGTGGTGCCACTGCCGACGGTCAGGTGGCGATGATGGCATCGCTCGGAATGACCGAGGACTCTCTCGACTGCGAGATTCGCGCCACCATGGAAACGGTGGAAGTCGCCCGGACCACGAGTGGTATGCCCTTGTATCTCGACCGTCACGCCGCCGAGGCCGATCGAATCCTTCCGGTCAATCGGGTGAAGCCGCACACCTGTTTCAAGGGCTCGATCGAGAGTGGTTGCACCAAGATGGCCGTCGTCGGCTTCGGTAAGCAGCCCGGTGCGGCGCAGATTCACTCGTGTGGTCCCGACGAGATGAGGCGAAGACTTCTCGACGGCATCGATTCGCTGCGGTCGACCGGACGTCTGCTCGGTGGCGTCGCATCGGTCGAGTCGGCAAGTGGACGAGTCGTCGTGGTGGAAGGTCTGACGGCGACCGATGTCGGTGGTCCGGCCGAGACGCGCCTCGCTTCCATGTCACGTGAACTCGTTCCACCTCTTCCGTTCGACGACATCGACGTTCTCGTGATCGAGAAGGCCGGGAAGGACATCTCCGGAACCGGCATGGACCCCAACGTGACGGGTCGATTCTGGGTGCACGGGCTCGAGGATCTCGAATCTCCGAACGTGTCGACCATTGTTCTGCTCGACATCACCGATGTTTCGGGAGGCAATCTTCTCGGAATCGGGTTGGCTGACTTCGTTCCCGTGTCTCTCGCCGACAAGATCGATTGGCAGAAGACCTACGTCAATTGCTTCACTGCCGGGCCGTCCGGTGTGCGGCGCAGTCGGATGCCGATGGTGTTGGCCGACGAGGAGAACTGCATGAAGGCCGCCCTGTCGATGTGCGGGGTCGCGGTGAACGAACCCAAGAGGGTCGTTCGTATCGAGTCGACCTTGCACCTCACACGGTGCTGGGTGTCCGAAGCTCTGATCGGCGAATTGCCACCGGGCGCGACCCGTGTGAACTGATCGCTCACTTCTCGAGCGACTTCAGTCCACTCATGGCGAACCATCCCGACAGGAGAAGCATCCCGGCGAGAGCGAGGAGACCTCCCCAGGTCTGATCCCAGGTCACCTCGCCGAGCAAACCCTGCCGGGAGAGGCGCAAGACATTGGTCATCGGATTGATCCGGGCCACCGCATGGAGCCAACTGGCCATCGACGACAGTGGGACCTGGGACGTGGAGAGGAACACCGTGAAGAAGATCGCGAATTGGGTGAGAGTGGCGGCGCCCATGTTCCGCATGCGGTAGGTGAGCCCGAGTGCGAAAGCCGACGCCGACATCGACACGCCGAGTGCAGCGATGATCACCATGACGATGGCGAGTGGTCCTCCGGGCACGTTCATTCCACCGAGGAAGCCGACGAGGATCACGAGAACGATGGGGAGCGCAGCGCGAGCGATCGATCCAGCGATCGGTCCGACGACGAGTGCCCAACGTCGGGTGGGAGCCATGAGCAGACGGTCGAAGAATCCGGTCTGCATGTCGTTGATGAGGCCGAAACTCACACCCATGGCACCGAAACTCGCACCTTGGATCGCGTTCAGGGGCACGTACCAATCCATGGCGTTGGCGATGCCGGCGAAACGCACCGCGGCACCGAAGGCACCCGAGAAGGCGATGAGTTGGAAGACGGGCATGGCGATCGACGGAACGAAGGCCGACGGCATGCGCCGCACTCGCAACATCGTTCGACGGACCAAGGCACCGATGACCGAGCTGGGTCGGGTCACGTAGGCGGTGTTGGTGGCCGAGTTGGCGGTGCTGGTGGTGGTGTTCACATCGCTGCCAATCGCTTGTTGAGGGAGCGAAGTCCGAAGGCGATCGATGCGGCGGCGATTCCGAACGGAACGAGCCAGGCACGAAGGAACTGATCGATGTGGAGGGGTTGATTCATGAAGCCCTGCATGCCTTCGACGACGTGCGACATCGGATTCCAGGTTGCGACGTCCTGGTACCAGCCGGTCATGTACTGGCGAGGAAAGAAGGCCGACGACAAGAACATGAGTGCGAACACCATGGGGAAGGCCCCCTGGACCACTTCGGGGCTTCCCGACTTGATCGCCAGACCCGACATGAGTCCACTCATCGCCAAGGCGAGAAGGGCTCCGGCCACCACCAGGCCGATGAATCCGATCACACCGGTCTCGATGCGCGCACCGAAGGCCAAAAAGATGGCGAGGAAGATCGCGACCTGGATGACCGCAACGACCATGGCGCTGCCCAGTCGACCGAGGAGAATCGATGTCCGAGTCACGGGGGAGGCGAGTAGTCGTTCGAAGAAGCCTTGTTCGATGTCGGTGGCGAGATCACCGGCTGCCGATGTCGAGGCGAACAGAACCCCCTGGACGATCGCGCCGGCGACGGCGTAGTTCAGGAACGACGGGGCGATGGAGGCGAAGTCGGGCCGATCAGCGATACGACTGAAGCTCGCCGAACCGAGGGCCGCGAAGAAAAGGGGGAAGACGAACGACGGTGTGAGCGCTGCCGGCTGACGCAGTCGTCCGACGACGCTTCGTCGAGTGAGGACTGCAGTGTGAAGAATCGCGCTTCCAGCGGCCGTGCTCACTGATCGGCTCCTTCAAGCCGGTAGCCGGTCGCTTCGGCGAATACGTCGTCCAGACTGGGTTCGTTCAATTCGAGATGCCGGACGTGTACGCCGGCCTCGTCGAGGGTGCGGATGACACCGGCCACCGCTTCGGCGCCGAGGGCGAGTCCGACACCGAGTTTGCCTTCCGACGTCGGCCGCAGATCACCGAAACGCTCGAGAATTCCTCGCGCAGTGTCGGTGTGTTCACTGTCGACGTCGATGAAAAGTGTGGGGGAGCCGACCTGAGCCTTCAGATCACGAGGGACACCCTGGCGCACGATCTTGCCGTGATCGATGATCGCAATGCGATCGGCGAGTTGATCGGCCTCTTCGAGGTACTGAGTGGTGAGGAGAACGGTCGTGCCTTCGCGATTGAGTCGACGAACCTCTTCCCACAGAGTGAGTCGACTCATCGGATCGAGGCCGGTGGTCGGCTCGTCGAGGAAGAGAACCGACGGTTCGTGCACGAGTGAGAGTGCGAGGTCGAGTCGACGTCGCATACCGCCCGAGTACGTACCCACTCGTCGATCAGCGGCCGCGGTGAGTCCGACGCGCTCGAGAAGTTCGGGTCCGCGCTTCGCGGCGACCGACTTCGGAATCCCGTACAGCACGCTTTGGAGATCGAGGAGTTCTCGTCCGGTCATGAGTGGGTCGATAGCGGCGTCCTGCAACGCCACGCCGATGGCGCGTCGCACCTTGTCGGCTTGGGTAGCCACGTCGAATCCGGCGACGGTCGCCGAACCAGCCGACGGTTTCAACAATGTGGTGAGGACACGCACTGTGGTGCTCTTCCCGGCGCCGTTCGGACCGAGAAAGCCGAAGATCTCACCGGCCTCGACCCGCAGATCGACACCGTCGACTGCTCTCACCAGAGAGTCTCCCGATCCGAAGTGTCGGACGAGGCCAGTGGCGACGATGGGGGCGGAGGGGCTGGCAGTCACAATGTTGCAGTCTACAAGCAGTGGTCAACTTCGACCGACTCGGTCCGAACGGCCGCGAGACGATGGTGACCGATGACGAAAGTCGGGGAACCGGACGACTGGTCTCGGCGACACTTGATGACGATGCAGAAATCGTGGACGGTTCTCGGCGGTGTGATCCTGATGGTGGGTTGCTCGACGCCCGAACCACCGGCTGCCCTGTCGCCAGGTGCGGTCGAAGGTCGGGCCATCGCCATCGCTCGCGGTTGCAACAGTTGCCACGGGGGCGACTTCAGCGGTGGCGTCGGACCCACCTGGATCGGTCTGGTCGGTTCGGAGGTTCCACTCGTCGAAGGTGGGATGGTGATCGCCGATCGTGAGTACGTGGTCGAATCGATCGTCGACCCCAACGCCAAACGACGGTTGGGGTCGACATTGCAGATGCCGCTGGTGTCACTCACCGACGCCGAAGTTCAGCGAATCACCGATTACATCGTGGAACTCGGCACCACCGGATGAACAGCGGAGCGACTCGTCGCAGGATCGAGTCGTCGGATCACTTGGCGGCTTGAATCGCCGCCCACACGCGCTGGGCGGTGCAGGGCATCTCGATGTGACGCACACCGAGATGCGACACGGCATCGACCACTGCCGACTGAACGGCCGGTGTGGAACCGATGGTGCCCGATTCGCCGATTCCCTTGGCCCCGATGGCGTTGACCGGTGTCGGGGTCTCCATATGAACCACTTCCACACTCGGCAACTCGGCCGCCGACGGGAATCCGTAGTCGGCGAGGTTCGAGGTGGTCGGGTTTCCATCGGCGTCGTAGATCACCTCTTCGAAGAGAGCCTGAGCCACACCTTGGGCGATTCCACCGTGGATCTGACCGTCGAGGAGCATCGGGTTGAGCACCTTGCCGGCGTCATCGCATGCGACCTGACGAACGAGTCGGGTCTGACCGGTCTCGGTGTCGACTTCCACGACCGAGACGTGGGCACCGAAGGGGAACGTCGCTCCCGACACGTTGATCACGTCGTCGTGCGAGAGTCCGCCACTGGCCTTCTCGGCTTGGGCGAGATCGGCCCACGACTTGGTGACCGACGGTGTGCCGGCCACGTGGAAGACACCTCGTTCCTTGTCGAGTACGACGTCGGCTTCGCTCGCCTCGAGAAGACGAGCCGCTACTGACTTGGCCTTCTCGGCCAGAGTGCCGGCCACCTGGAACACGGCATTGCCACCCTGCTGCAGTGAGCGTGATCCCATGGTGCCGGTGCCGATCGGGACGAGATCGGTGTCACCCCACACCAACTCGATGCGATCCATCGGGATACCGGTCTGCTCCTGGACGAGCATCGACCATGCCGTGTCGTGACCCTGGCCGTGCGGTGAGGTGCCGGTGTACACGACGGCTCGACCATCGTCGAGCACCTCGACCTTGGCCGATTCGCCGTTTCCGACGCCGCCGGTGATCTCGACGTACACGCTCACGCCGATGCCGAGCTGCTTCACGTCGCCACTGTCGCGACGCTTCTTCTGCTCGGCGCGCAAGGCCGGATAGTCAGCAGCCTTCAGAGCCTTGTCGAGAGCGGTTTCGTAATCACCGACGTCGTAGGTCTGGCCGACCGCAGTGGTGTGCGGCTCGAGGAACTTCGGGATGAGGTTCTTGCGACGGACCTCGGCGGGATCCATGCCGATTTCGAGGGCGAAAAGATCCATGGCCCGCTCGACGGCGGCCGTGGCCTCCGGTCGACCAGCACCGCGGTACGCGACCGTGGGCGTGGTGTTGGTGATGACCGACGTGGTTCGGCACTCGATGTTCGGAATCGCATACACGCCACTCGACATCGGACGGGTCATGAACGGGGCGAGGATGGTGCCCATGTCGGCGAAACCGCCACAGTCCTGAATGGCGTGCAACTGATAATGGGTGACGGTGCCGTCTTTCTTGCCACCGATCGTGACGTACTGCAGCTGTGCACGACCGTGACCGAGGGCGACCATGCTCTCGCTTCGGGTCTCACGCCACTTCATGGGACGTCCGTGCTTCTTGGCGAGGACGCCGAGCAACAGTTCCTCGGCGTAAGTGCCGATCTTGGCTCCGAAGCCGCCACCCACGTCGGGTGTACGCACTCGCACCTTGTCGGGTTCGACGCCATTGGCCTTGGCGAGCGGTTCGACCGCGCCCTGAGCGTGCTGAGTGGATAGCCACTGGTTGAGTCGACCGTCGGAGTCCCATGCCGCGGCGGCACCGCGGACCTCGAGTGGACACGGGGCCACGCGCTGATTCAGGAAGCGACCCTTCGTGACGACTTCACAGTCGGCGAAGAAGGCGTCACCGGTGTTCTCGGGCATACCGAGTGCCGTGGTGTCGAACACGACGTTGCTACCGGCGCCCTCGTAGATGAGAGTGGACGATGCCATGGCGGCTTCGAGGTCGATGAGCGCATCGAGAGGATCGATGTCGGCGAACACCGTCTCGGCGGCATCGGTTGCCTGTTCGCGAGTTTCGGCGACGATGGCGGCGATGGGTTCACCCACGTAACGGACCTTGTCGCTCGCCAATGCGGTACGCGCCACCATCGGGTTGAAAGCAGCGGGAACCGGTTCGAGGCCGAGTGATGCCGCCGTGTACACGCCGAGAACTCCGGGCATCGACACCGCATCGGAGGTGTCGATCGAGTTGATCACACCGTGGGCGACGGTCGAACGCACGTACACGACGTGCGCGGCACCCGCGAGCATGGGTTCGTCCATGTCGTCGACGTATTCACCGCCGACCGTCAAGAACTTCGGGTCCTCCTTGCGGAGAACGCGGTTACCGAGAATGCTGCCACCAGCCACTGTGGACCCCCTGGACGTCGGACCTTTTCGCCCGACCTTACTCGCCCGCTTCGGGCTGGTCTCAGCCGGTGACCGAGTCGATCGGCGGTTCCGAGTTCCGGGCTGCGCTTCGGGCTTCGGCCTCGCGTACCTGCACGATCTGCTCGACCAGGTCGTAGGGCCAACCCCAGGGGAGATCGATCGGGGCCGAGGCGTCACCCACCACGGTCCGGCGATCCTCACCGACCATGACGAATCCCAGCTCGTCGCGAGCTGCGTCTTCCACACCTTCGGGTGTGTTCAGGCGGTCGACCTCGGTCTGGAGACGATCGGTGGCCTCCTGAAGGGCCTCGAGCTCGGCCGATCGGTCCTCGAACTCGGTGCGCTGTCCGAACCACGACTTGACGGGCAGGACCAGGAAGGAGTTGGCGAAGGAGCCGACCACCAGGATCATGCCGAGGGTGAGGACAACGTACCCCACTCGCTTCGGGACGAGGCGCTCCTGACGAGGTGTGGGTCGGGTCAGATCGGTGCGCTTCACGCGCGTCGACCTCTTTCCCTGTGTGCGCGCGGTCACGCGTCCCCGTTTGGCTGCCACCCCGACATTGTGCCGGTTTTCGGACTGCGGTGGGTGGCAACCCGTCAGTCGAGAGGGGCCAGCGCCGCGCGCCCACGAAAACGCGCCGCGTCACCGAGTTGCTCCTCGATACGCAGCAGCTGGTTGTACTTGGCCACTCGATCACTTCGTGCTGGTGCGCCGGTCTTGATCTGGCCGCAATTGGTGGCGACAGCGAGGTCGGCGATGGTTGTGTCTTCGGTCTCGCCACTGCGATGACTCATGACACTGGTGTATCGGTGGCGCGTCGCGAGTTCGATCGTCTCGAGCGTCTCGGTGAGAGAGCCGATCTGGTTGACCTTGACGAGAACGCTGTTGGCCACTTTGCGTTCGATGCCTTCGGCCAGTCGCCGGCTGTTGGTGACGAAGAGATCGTCGCCGACCAGTTGCACGCGACCGCCGAGAGCAGACGTGAGGTCGGCCCAGCCCGCCCAATCGTTCTCGTGCATTCCGTCCTCGATCGACACGATCGGATACGTGGTGACGAGGCGAGTCCAGTACTCGACGAGTTCGGCCGGAGCGAGAACCTTTCCCTCTCCCGCTAGTTCGTATCGCCCGTCGACGAAGAGTTCGCTCATGGCGGGATCGAGGGCGATCGCGATGTCGTCACCCGGAGTGAACCCGGCCGCCGAAATGGCGTCGACGAGGATTCGGATCGCGTCTTCGTTGGTGGCGAGATTCGGGGCGAAACCACCTTCGTCTCCGACGGCGGTCGACAAACCGCGGTCGTGAAGGATCTTCTTCAAATGGTGGTAGGTCTCGGTGCCCCACCTCAATGCCTCCCGAAAGCTCGGCGCACCAACAGGCATGATCATGAATTCTTGAAGATCGATGGTGTTATCGGCGTGAGCACCACCATTGATCACGTTCATCATGGGGACGGGCAGCACGTGCGCGTTCGGCCCACCCGCATAGCGCCACAACGGAAGATCGAGTTCGAGAGCGGCGGCCTTGGCGACGGCCAGGCTCACGCCAAGGATCGCATTGGCACCCAGCCGCGATTTGTTGGGTGTGCTGTCGAGATCGACGAGGCAGGTGTCGATGGCCCGTTGGTCGAGGGCGTCGAGGCCTCGAAGCGCGCCGTCGATCTCGCCGCTGACGAAGCCGACGGCCGTCATCACTCCCTTGCCGAGGAAGCGTCGCCCACCGTCTCGCAACTCGACGGCCTCGTGCTCACCGGTACTCGCGCCCGACGGAACGATGGCTCGACCCGATGCGCCGGAGTCGAGCAGGACCTCGGCCTCGACAGTGGGGTTACCTCGGGAGTCGAGAACTTCTCGTGCGATCACGCGGGCGATTTCGCTCATGCGCCCACGTTAGTTGGAGGGGTCTCGGGGACCGTCAGGAATCGAGGCTCCGCTCGACACGACCTCGGAGTTCGTTCGTCGTTTCCCGGAGTGCCACCTCGGGGTCGACGCCACGACGGCGAGCCTCCATCACGAGCGCCAGTAGTTCGCGGCCGAGCGATTCGTCGTCGACGTCGGGAGCGAGGCGCTGCGGGTCGAGGTTCATCTTCTCGATCTTCTTCAAGACAGCCGCGGCATACGACAGTGAGCCCGAACTCGACGGGATGCCGTCGAAAGGGCCATCGGTGACGCCCCGTGCTTGCTTCTCGGCTCGTTTGATCGCGTCCCAATCGGACACCAGTCGATCGATCGATGTCTCACTGCTCGAGCTCTCGCGCGAGAACACGTGTGGATGTCGTCGCACCAACTTGTCATTGATGCCCCGAGCGACGTCGGCCATCGTGAAGCGTCCCTCTTGTTCGGCGATCGCAGCATGGAATTCGATCTGATAGAGCAGGTCACCCAGTTCTTCGACGAGATGTTCGTCGGTCACCGGATCATCGGGGTCGAGAGCGAGGATCGCGTCGACCACCTCGTGGGTCTCCTCGAGGAGATAGGTGACGAGAGTGCGGTGGTTCTGCTCGCGATCCCAGGGGCATTCACGGCGAAGAGTGTGCGCCAGATCGTGGAACGCCACGAGTTCACGTCCGACCGGGGCGGCGAGAGACGGAACGTACAGTGACGTCAGATGGTCGGCATCGAGTGTTCGGTCGATCTCGGCCCACGTCGTGTGTTCGATGCGTTCGTCAGGGAGTCCGAGGTGATGGAGGAGAACGACCGAGGAATCGTCGTTCGAGACGTCGATCAGATCTTCGGCGGCCAACTTGATCTCTGACAGCACCCAATTGGCATGGCAGTGCGCCACCAACAGTGGACCGGCCAGACCAGCGGCTCGTCGCGAGAATTCGTGACCGTCCACCAAGGTCACCCCATCGTCGATCGGATCGATCCCGAGGCGCGACCACACCAGATCCAGAAAACTCATGGCGGGGTGGATGACGACGTGAAGGCGATCATCGTCTCGCAGAAGACGAACGGTTCGTTCGAGAACGAGGGGTGAGCCGGGGACGCCGTAGACGATCTCCTCGCCGGCGGCGTGCGCACGATTCGTCTCGTCGACGAGTCGCTCGACGATGGTCGTGTACACGGCATCGAAGTCGGTGGCTCGTTCGTATATCTCGTCGAACGACGACGCTCCCGCCATCAGATGGGCACTCGGATGAACCGACGTGCGCAGGAGCCGACGGGGAGAACGGGCGATCACACTCTTGGTGTGGTCGGTGACGTACTCGTCTCCTCCGGGCCCGAGTCCGACGACGTGAAGGGTCGGAATCACGCGCTCATCAGTGGACTCGAGTGGCCGAGTCGTCACGGCGCAACGACGCGGCCCGTCTCGGCTTCCCAGATGCCGTACTCGGAAGCCACCCACACGTCAGCAGTCGAGAGAACGGTCTGTCGCTCGGCCTCCGATGCACCGAGACCGACCAGTTCGCGAACGTCGTCGGCGATTTCGTCGAAAGGGCGGAGCAGAGCGATCACCCATCCGACGTTCGGAATCTCGAACGGGGGAGTGGGAACGGCGACCTCGGCGTTCGACAGTGCGACGGCGAACTCGGGGACGATCTGGCTCGACAGAGCGACTCGATCGAAGCAGGCGATCCCCGAACCCGGATCGGTCACGATTCCGCCGTTGGCAGCCGATGAATCGATCGAATACTGCGCCGCGAGTTGACCGAAGTCGGCGCCGGCGTCGAGCTGATTCGAGATGTCGGCGATCAGGGTCTCATCGGTCACCAGAATGGCTCGCAGACAGAAGGCCCCGGATTCGCTCGGGCCAGCGTCGTAGAGAGCACGCAATTCGTCGGTCGACGGTCCGAAGGTGTTCGCGAACACGCGCTGCACGGCCGTGGCACGGACGTAGAAATCCTGGGCTGTGACCGAGGCGTCGCCGAATCCGGCCTGCCCCTCGAGAATGCGGCGCGCCTCGTCGAGATCGTCCTGGTCGATCTGGACGTCACGTGCGGCCAGTGATTCGGTCAGCACCACCGTGGTGGCCCAATCCGAGAGCAGCCCACGGGCCACGGCGGCGTTCACGGTGCCGGTCTCGTTCTGGGCGGACGGAATGGCCGCGGCGTAACCGGTCAGGAGTTCGTCGAAATCGGCGCCCGACAGCGACTGGCCGTTCACCCGTATGGCCGTCGATTCCACACTCGAACACGCCGAGAGCGACAGGGAAGCGACGGCGAGTACTGCGAGCAGACCGGTGACGACGGGGAGGGGGCGACGAATTTTCACGTCGCCAAACTAGTTGTCACCGGTCGGGAAGAGACGGCTCAGGAACTCGAGGAGGTATTCCACGGGTTCACGAGTGCGCGGTACCGGCACGATCAACTGTTGAAGGGTGTCCTTGTAGATGGCGTCCTTCGCCAGTCGTGACAAACGCATCGTGTCCGACACTTTCATGGTGATCGGAGACAAGCGGGCATCGGATCGAGTGACGACCACCTCGGTGGCCCCCAGTCGATGGCATTCGGCGCGCACCCGGCCGACCTGGAGCAGCATCTCGGCCGGATCGGGGACCGGACCGTAGCGATCGAGCCACTCGGTGCGAATGTCGTCGACTTGGCGGTGGTCCTCGACAGTGGCCAAACGTCGATAGGCCTCGAGTCGGAGTGCCTCCTTCGGGACGTAGTCGGTCGGGAGGAAGGCGTGAGTGGGGACGTCGATCTTGATCTCGGACGGCTCCTTGACCGGCTCACCTTTCATCTCACCGACTGCCTCGGTGACCATCTGGCAGTAGAGGTCGTAGCCGACGGCAGCGATGTGTCCGCTCTGGGCTTCCCCGAGCAGGTTGCCGGCGCCTCGGATCTCGAGATCCCGCATTGCGATCTTGAAACCACTACCGAGTTCGGTCGATTCGCCGATCGTGCGGAGGCGCTCGTAGGCCTCTTCGGTGAGTGCTCGGTCGGCCGGATGGAAGAGGTAGGCGTAGGCACGTTGACCACTTCGACCGACTCGTCCGCGCAGCTGGTGCATCTGGCCGAGACCGAGCAGGTCGGAGCGTTCGACCACGAGTGTGTTCACCGTCGGCATGTCGATACCGCTCTCGATGATGGTGGTGCACACGAGAACGTCGTACTCGCCCTCCCAGAAGTCGAGAACGATCTGTTCGAGAGTTCCTTCGTCCATTTGACCGTGGGCGACGGCGATCCGAGCCTCGGGCACCAATTCCCGCAGTCCGGCTGCACACTCCTCGATCGACTGGACGCGGTTGTGCACCCAGAACACTTGGCCCTCCCTGAGCAATTCGCGTCGGATGGCTTCGATCGCCACTCGCTCGTCGTACTCGCCGACGAAGGTCAGGATCGGCTGGCGATCGGCGGGCGGAGTCTGAAGGAGGCTCAGATCGCGGATACCGACCAAGCTCATCTCCAGTGTTCGCGGAATAGGAGTCGCCGTGAGAGTGAGAACGTCGACGTTCGTCTTCAGATGCTTCATGGCCTCCTTGTGTTGAACTCCGAAGCGCTGTTCCTCGTCGACGACCAGGAGTCCGAGATTCTTGAACTTGACGCCGCTCGCCAGCAGACGGTGAGTTCCGACGACGCAGTCGATCTCGCCCGACTCGATACCGGCGACGACGTGGTTGGCTTCTTTCTGGGTGAGGAATCGCGACAGCACCTCGACGCGAATCGGATAGCCGGCGAAACGTTCGGAGAAGGTGTTGCCGTGTTGAGAAGCGAGCAATGTGGTCGGAACGAGAACCGCGACCTGTTTGCCGTCCTGGATGGCCTTGAACGCCGCTCGTACCGCGACCTCGGTCTTGCCGAAGCCCACGTCAGCGCACACCAGGCGGTCCATGGGGTAGGGGCGTTCCATGTCGACCTTGATCTCGTCGATCGCCTTCTTCTGGTCGGGAGTTTCGACGAAGGGGAAGGAGTCCTCCATTTCGTGTTGCCATGGCGTGTCGGGGCCGTAGGCATGACCGGGTGCGGTCACGCGCTTCTGGTAGAGCACCACCAGTTCCTGAGCGATCTCACGAACGGCGCTGCGAACGCGCGCCTTCGACTTCGAGAAATCGGATCCACCCAGACGGTGAAGGACGGGTGTCTCGCCACCGACGTACTGGCGAATCGTGTCGATCTGATCGGACGGCACATAAAGCTTGTCGCCACCTTTGTAGGCGAGCAGGAGATAGTCACGCTCGATGCCACCGATGGTTCGCTTGACCATTCCCTCGTACTTGCCGACCCCGTGCACGTGATGCACGACGTAGTTGCCGGGTTGTAGGTCTTCGAAGATCGTGGTCGACGTAGCCCGACGACGGGCCGGTTTGCGGTGGGCGCGGCGTCGCCCGGTGATGTCGGCCTCGGCGACCACGGCCAGCTTGGCTGAAGGAATGGTGAAACTCCGGTGCATTGGCGCAACGGCCACCACACCGCCAGACCCCGAGAGGTCGAGGTGTTCGCGACGATCGGCGTCAACGACAGCGAATGCGAGTCCGGTGTCGCCGAGCAGTGATGTGAGGCGCTCGGCCGAGCCTACGCCGTCGGCGGCAACCACCACGCGGTATCCGTCGGCCAACAATTGCGTGAAACGTCCGGCCGGACCCTCACCGAGCGTTCCCATGCCGGTGGCCACACCCCACCCGCTCGCCTCGAGCAAAGGCACCTCGGGTCCATCGGCGACCGGAATCAGATTCCACGAGCCACGGGTGGATCCGAGAAGACGATCGGGTTCGGCATGAAGACGCGGAAATTCACGCGACTCGTCGCGGGCCCACGACGACGCGAGAGCTCGAGCGAGGTCGGCTTCTTCGGCCAGAAGATCTTGGGCTCGATCGCGCAGTCGACGAGGTTCGACGAGGACCACCTTGGCCTCGGGCGACAAGACGTCGGTCAGCAGTCGCGGGGTCTCGGTGAGCCAGGGAAGCCAGCTCTCCATGCCGTCGAAGATCTGCCCTTCGGCGAGACGTTCCCAGTTCTCGCGTCCCCACGGATCGGATGCCACGAGTGCTGCCGCTCGCTCGCGACATGTCTCACTCATGATCATTTCACGCGCCGGAAAGATCAGTACTTCGTCGAGGTCGGCGTCACTGCGCTGATCGTGGACGGAGAAGGTGGTGAGTCGGTCGACTTCGTCACCCCACAGATCGATACGAACGGGAACATCACTCGTGGAAGGAAAGACGTCGACGATGGCGCCACGCAGTGCGACTTCACCTCGATGTTCGACGAGATCCTCTCGGCGATAGCCCCGTTCGACCAATGTCTTGACCACCTCGACCGGGTCGAGAGTCGCACCCTTTCGAACGACGATCGGTGCGCACCCCGATTCACCGGGCGCAGTGTCGGGGCCGAGCTGCTGGAGCAGCGAGCGCATACTCGCCACGATGATCGACGGTCGATCATGCGATTGGTCCGCGAGTCGCCACAGAACTTCGAGCCGTCGTCCCATTGTCTCGACGCTCGGGCTCACGCGCTCGAACGGAAGCGTTTCCCAGGCCGGGAAAAGAAGAACCTCGGAGGATTCTCCGCGACGAGGCATGAAATAGCGGAGGTCGTCGTACAACTGAGCGGCCATGGTTCCGGTCGGACAGGCGAGAACGAGTGGCTGCCGTCCCGACAATTGAGCGAGCGCGGCCACGGTGATGGCGCGCGCCGAATCAGGAACAGCGATGGTGCCGTCGACGGCTCCGATCAGGCTGCGCAGAGCCGAATCGTCGCGCAGTCGCGGTGGAAGAGTCGCAAGAACGCTCACGAAGCGTTGAACCGGTTCATGGCCGCATCGACGCCGTCGAGAACGATCTTCTCCACCGCATCGGCTGCTACTCGGACCGCAACGTCGAGAACCTCGCGCTCGGACGGAGGGACACGACTCAGAACGTGATTGGCGCCCTGTTCCTTGGACGTCGGTTTACCGACGCCGATACGAACGCGGGTGTAGTCCTGAGTGCCGATCCGAGACGTGATGCTGCGCAGACCGTTGTGACCGCCCAACCCGCCACCGAACTTCACTCGCACCGTTCCAGGTGGCAGATCGAGTTCGTCGTGAATGACGATCAGCTCGGGGAAGTTCTTGTCGAGAACGAAGCCGTGACGTCGAATCAACTTCGCAACGGCCTGTCCGCTTTCGTTCATGAAGGTGAGCGGAAACGCCAGAATCGCTCGCTTGGTCGACGGGGGAGAACCGATTCGCACCTGTGCCTCGGTCGCCGAGTCGCGTCCCGACGAGAGCGACGTTCCGCAACGCCGGGCGAGCTCGGCCACGACTTCTTCACCGACATTGTGACGGGTCCGTGCGTATTGCTGACCCGGGTTGCCCAGGCCGACCACGAGAAAGTCGAAGGTCGGGGCGTGCTTCTTGCCGCCACGATCACCGCGCGACATGAGTCCCATGGGTCACAGTCTCGCGTTCACCGAACGTCTGGGGAGATCCCCAGTGTCGGGTCAGGACTCAGCCGGAGTTTCGCCAGCGGCTTCGGCACCCTCGGCACCCTCGGCGGGAGCGGCCTCGGCAGCCTGAGCGGCCTTCGAACCAGTCACGGTGGTGACGACGGGCATCTTGGGATCACCGATGGCGCGGCACCCGGCCGGCATCGTGATCTCGGAGAGACGAATGACGTCACCGATCTGCATGTTCGACACGTCGACTGCGATTTCGCTCGGCATGTTGGCCGGTGTGGTGACGATCTCGAGGGTGTCGGCGGCGGCGTCGACGAGTCCACCCTCGGACAGAACGGCCTTGGCGTTTCCGACGAGATGCACGGGGACCGACACGGTCAGCTCTTCACTGAGGTCGATGCGCATGAAGTCGACATGAGCGACGGTACGACGGACCGGATGGCGCTGCATGTCCTTCACGACGGCCGGATACGAATTGCCGTCGACTTCGAGAGTGAGGATGGTGTTGGCTCCGGCGGGACCCGACAGAGCGAGACGAAGCGCACTGCGCTCGACCGCCACCGACACCGGTGACATGCCGAGTCCGTACAGAACGGCCGGAATCGATTCCTGGCGACGCAGGCGACGGGCGGCGGCCGAACCCTCGGCGCGTCCCGATGTGAGGCGAAGTGTGGTGGACATGACGGGCCTTTCGTGGATCCCCGGATTCGAGCCCTGGGGAGATACCGGCTTGCCATGCTACGGGCTGATCCGAGGGGATCCCACCCGGGCCGGGGACCCCGATCAGGCCTGGTTCTCGCCGCCGAAGATCTCCGACACGCTCGTGTCGTCGAACACCGCCGACAAGGCATCGGCGATGATCGGAGCCACCGAGATGACCTCGATCTTGTCGATCTTCTTCTCGGCCGGGATGGGCAACGTGTTGGTCAGGATCACCCGGTCGATACGAGAGTTCTGGAGCCTCTCGATGGCCGGTCCGGACAGCACTCCGTGGGTGGCCATGGCCCACACCTCGGTGGCGCCCTTGTTCAAGAGGAGCTCGGCGGCCGACACGATCGTGCCACCGGTGTCGATCATGTCGTCGGTGAGGATGCACAGACGCCCCTCCACGTCACCGATCACGTCGAGGGCCTGAGCGGTGTTGGTGGTGCCCTTCGGGCGGCGCTTGTACACGAACGCCAGGTCGGCGCCGAGGTGCTGTTGCATACGTTCGGCCACCTTGATGCGACCGGCATCGGGCGACACGATCACCGGATCCTTGGCGTTGGCACGGATGTAGTCCTCGATCACTGGCATGGCGGTGAGGTGGTCGACCGGCCCTCCGAAGAAGCCTTGGATCTGACCACTGTGCAAGTCGATCGAGACCATGCGCTTGGCTCCGGCAGCGAGGAACAAGTCGGCGATCAGACGGGCCGTGATGGGTTCACGACCTTCGGCCTTACGATCCTGTCGCGCGTAGCCGTAGAAGGGGCACACGGCGGTGATGCGTTTGGCTGAGGCTCGCTGCGCAGCATCGATCATGATGAGTTGTTCCATGATCGAGTCGTTGATGCTGCGACCGTCACAGCCGTAGTGCGTCTGCATGATGAACACGTCGCAGCCGCGAACGCTGTCGCCGAATCGCGGTCGCACCTCACCGTTGGCGAATTCCACCAGGTTCGGATCGGCGAGTTCGATGCCGAGGTTCTGGGCGACCTCCTGGGCCAGCGCAGGATGGGTACGACCCGAATAGAGAACCATTCGCTTGGTCGTGACCTTGTCCATGAATTCCCGTCGCCCCTCGATCACTCGCTCACGAACCACTGCTCATGAATCACTGCTCACGAATCACTATAGAACGCGCCGGTCGTCACTCCATCAGCGACACGCGATCCGGGGGCGAGGTGTGCGAACGGTCCGATATGACAGTCCGATCCGATGTGCGCGCCATGGGCGACCGTGTTCTCGACCGTCGATCGTTCACCCACTGAGGTGTCGACCAGGCGAGTGTTGGGTCCGATCTCGCACCCGTCCCCGAGGGTGGTGCGTCCTTGCAGGATCGTGCCGGGGAAGAGGGTGACGTCGCGGCCAATCGACACCGTCGTGTCGACGAACGTTTGCCGCGGGTCGAGCATGGTGACACCGTTCAGCAGCCAATGGCGATTGATCCGTGACCGCAGCTCCCGTTCGGCGAGGGCCAGTTGCCACCGATCGTTGACTCCGAGGGTCTCGGCCGCGTCGGCGGTGACCGCTCCGATCTGGTGTCCCATCCCGGCGAGAGAGGCCACCACGTCGGTGAGGTAGTACTCGGCCTGCGAGTTGTGGGGCGACAGGTGGCGCAGAGCCGGGCCGAGCAGGTCACGACGGAACGCGAAGATCCCGGTGTTGATCTCGGTGATGCGTCGTTCCTCCGGCGAGGCGTCCCGTTGTTCGACGATGCGGAGTACACGACCCGACTTCGGATCCCGCACGATGCGTCCGTACCCGGCGGCACCGCCCGGGGCCTCGGCCAGATCGGCGACGAGGACCGTGGCTCCGAGGTGGTTGGCCTCGTGATGACTCACCAGGTCGTCGATCGTCTCGGGGCGCAAGAGAGGGGTGTCGCCCGTCAGCACCAGCACGGTGGACGTGTCGTCATGGTCGGCATGACGGGCGTCGAGAGCGTCGAGACCGACCAAGGCCGCATCGCCGGTCCCGCGTTGCACCGATTGTTCGGCGAAGAGCATGTGCGCCCACTCGGGTGCATCGTCGATGACTCGTTTGGTCACTCGTTCACTTCCGTGACCCACCACGACCACGGTGTGGGCAGGTCGAACCATCGAAAGCGAGTGGACCACGTGCATCACGAGCGGTCGCCCGCAGATGAGGTGCAGGGGTTTGGGGCGAGTCGACCGCATCCGGGTCCCCTCACCGGCGGCCAGAATGAGGGCGTTCACGGGCACGATCTAGAGATATCACGCCCGGTACGGCGAGGCCGGCACGATGCAGAGCCCTCACCGGTTGTTCGGCCCGGGTGAATGTGCTCCGGGGAGAGGTCTCGAACCCCTATTCGCGGAATCAAAATCCGCTGTCCTACCGATTGAACGACCCCGGAATGTGCCTCCCAGGCTACTGGCTCGATTTCCCGGGCGTTGGCTCGGAGTGGGGCCGTGGCTAGCCTCGGCCCTTCAGTCTTTCGAGAGGTTCTCCATGGGTTCGTTGATCAAGAAGCGACGCAAGCGGATGCGCAAGAAGAAGCACAAGAAGATG
>LFFH01000020.1 GCA_001510455.1 Actinobacteria bacterium casp-actino8 | reverse complement strand
GACGGTGATCGCGGCACGTCCTGGTCGACCCTCTGTTACAAGTCACCGACTTTCGGGAGCAAGTCGGGTGTGGGACTCATCGTGCAACTCGCCGAACCCAACTACGCGCGTGTCGATGTCGATTTCGCCGGATTGACGTGGAGGGCCGACATGTACGGCGCGAACGTGGTCGGCTCCGACGTGTCGTCGTGGGGTGAGCCCATCGCACGTGGTTCCTCCGATGCCGGCTCGACTCTCACCGGGATCACCTCGTCTCCCGTTCAGTACGTGATGGTCTATCTCCGCGAGGCGTCACGTGACCCTGGCTGCAGCGACACCAATCCGTATCGAAGCGGAATCGCCGAAATCGCGGTGTCCGCCGCACCGTGACCGACGACGAACTTCTCGAACGAATCCGACGAGGAGACTCATCGGCTCTCGACGACCTGCTCCGGCGACACCATCCACGTCTCCACGCGGTCTGCTTTCGAATCCTCGGTCATCGATCCGATGCCGACGACGCCGCACAGAATGCACTGGTGTCGATCGCTCGCAACGTGGCGACCTTCGACGGACGTTCGTCCTTCTCCACATGGGCCTATCGAATCGCCACCAATGCCGCCCTCGACGAGTTGCGTCGGCGGCGGCGGCGACCGCGACCGTCACTCGACGTCGACCGACAGCAGGAGAACGTGGCCGACCCTCGGGCCGATCAAGCCCGAGACGTTCTCGAGAACCGTGAATTGGTGGAACGTGCCCTGGCGGCCCTGCCCGAAGAATTTCGCGTCGCTCTGGTTCTTCGCGACGTCGCCGATCTCGACTACGAACAGATCGCTGTCATTCTCGACGTCCCCATCGGAACCGTTCGTTCTCGGATCGCTCGGGGCCGGGCGCGACTCGTCGACTCCTTCGGGAACCGAACGACCCCTGTGGAGCGTCCAAGTGAACCGCACGGCGACATCGACGGAGATTCCGTATGAACGACCCCAGACCTGAACTCGATCCGGAACTCGACGTCGATTGGTGGGCCAGTCGACTGGTCGATCGCGAGATCGACTTCGCCGATGTGCCGGCGGATCTACGCGCGCCAGTGCAGGAGCGATCGGCGTCCTTTGCCACCCAACGACGCTCTCTCCTTCGTGTGGGTGCCGAACACACCCTCGAATCATCCGTCACGGACGCAGCGATCGTCGCCGCACGACGGCCCCCCGAAATCGCGAGTTTGCCTCGGCGGCGACGTCTCACTCCTTTGCTCGCCATGGCCGCGGCGTCAGTCGGAGTGATCGCCATCGGCGCCAACATTTTTCGATCCGGCGATTCGCCCGTCGCAGTCACCCTCGAGAGTCAGATGGTCATCACCGACCTGGACGGCGCTCGTTCGACGACCGATGAGATCATCGTCGAATCGGCACCGAAGAGTGTCCCCGGTGTTGCCGAGGACGACCCTGCGTCGGCCATGGCCGTCGACGACACACAGTCGGAACCTTCGGAGTCGGAAGAACTCACCGACCTACCACCCGAAAGCACCTCGGTGACCGTCGAAATCTCCGACCTCGACGCCCTCTCGGATTTGTCTCGCAGCTGGAGCGACTCATCGCCGCCACTTCTCTCCGAGGCTCCCGCCTGTGACGACGACCGGGGTCGCCGAGCAATCGACCTCGACATCCGTTTCGCCGGAATCGACGCGCAGGCGTACTTCTCACCCGAAGCCGGTGTGATTCTGCGAGCCGTGTCCGATTGCGAAGAGTTGGCCAGCATCGTCCCTTGACGATCGTGCTCGCTAGCCTCGACTCCATGGCTGGCAACCCTCTCAACGATCCGAACTGGGCGTCCGACCTCACCGACACGATCGTGTCGACGGTCGATAAGGTCCGCGACCGCACCACCAAACCGATCGTGATGATCGCCCGTGGTCTCGTCTTCGGGTTGCTGGCTTTCTTCCTCGGTACGTTCATCGTTGCCATGCTTCTGATCGGCGGATCGCGCGCCATGATCTCGGTTCTCGAAGCACCCCTCGACCACGACACTGCGGTGTGGGTCGCCTACTACGTGATCGGTGGCCTGCTCGTTGCGGCGGGCTCGGTGTTCATGATCAAGCGACAGAGCAAAGAGAGCGTCTGATGGGTCAGCATCACCGTGTGATCATCATCGGCTCGGGTCCGGCCGGACTCACCGCCGCCATCTACACCGCTCGCGCCAACCTGGCCCCGTTCGTAGTCGAGGGTGAACCTTCCAGCACGAGTGATCAACCGGGTGGTCAACTGATGCTCACGACCGAAGTCGAGAACTTTCCTGGTTTTCCCGAAGGAATCATGGGTCCGGAACTCATGGGACGATTCAAGGAACAAGCCGAGCGTTTCGGAGCCACGTTCCTCACGGCCAAGGCCACCAAAGTCGAGTTCGGCGAGCGCCCACTCAAGGTCCACGTGTTCGACGACGTCCACACCGCCGATGCCGTCATCGTCTCGACGGGTGCCCAGAGTCTCATGCTGGGTCTCGAAGAAGAAGAGCGCCTCATCGGCCATGGATTGTCGACGTGTGCAACATGTGACGGGTTCTTCTTCCGCGGTAAGGAAATCGCTGTCGTCGGTGGTGGAGATTCCGCCGTCGAAGAGGCCACGTTCCTGACCAAGTTCGCATCGAAGGTGACTCTCATTCATCGCCGTGACAGCCTGCGCGCGAGCAAGATCATGCAAGATCGAGCCCTGAACAATCCGAAGATCGAAATGCGTTGGAACAGCGCCGTCACCGGCTTGATCGGCACCGATCAACTCGAAGGTATTCGGCTACGAGACACCGTCAGCGGTGAAGAAAGCACGATGGACGTGGCCGGATTGTTCATCGCCATCGGCCATCGACCCAACACCGACGTCTTCAAAGGTGTGCTCGACATGGAAGACACCGGCTACCTCATCACTCGACCCGACTCCACCTACACGAATATGCCCGGGGTGTTCGCGTGCGGCGACGTGAAGGACCACACCTACCGTCAGGCCATCACGGCGGCCGGCTCGGGGTGCATGGCCGCCATCGACGCCGAACGCTGGCTTGAATCCCAGCACTGAGTGCGTCGCGGTAGCCTGTCTCTCGATCACTCCGGACAAAGGAATCCCATGGCCGACGGCATCGTGACCCTCACCAGTAGCACCTTCGACGAGACCGTGAACTCGGCATCGACCCCGGTGGTCGTCGACTTCTGGGCCGAATGGTGCGGACCGTGCAAGATGATCGCCCCGATCCTCGGAGAGATCGCCACCGAGAAGGCTGGTCAGGTGACCATCGCCAAACTCAACGTCGACGATCACGGCGACATCGCCATGCGCTACAACGTGATGAGCATTCCGACCCTCCTCGTCTTCAAGGACGGCGAGCTCAAGAAGCGGATGGTCGGCGCCAAGGGCAAAGGACAGCTCCTCTCGGAGTTGGAGGAATTTCTCGGCTGATGGCCCTCTCGCCCGGCGACACGGGCGAGGAGGTCCGGCAGCTCCAGCGCCGGCTGGGAGCGGCCGGCTTTCTCCCGGACCGTGGAGTGGTGAAGGCCACCTACTGCAGCGCGACGGCCGAGGCGGTGTCGTCGTTCCAAAGTGATCGAGGTTTGCCAGCCACGGGAGTCTGTGACGACGACACCTGGCACACGCTGGTCGAGGCGTCCTGGAACCTGGGTGACCGCGTCTTGTCCCTGCGGTCACCGAATCTTCGTGGTGACGACGTCGCCGAACTTCAACGGGTGTTGTCGAGACTCGGATTCGACTGT
Organism: Actinobacteria bacterium casp-actino8; assembly: GCA_001510455.1. Next base: position 15,025 of record LFFH01000020.1, on the reverse strand, counting down.
GGTCGTATCGACGGAATCTTCGGACCCCTCGCCGATTGGGCTGTTCGCGATTTCCAGACCAACGCTGGACTCGATGTCGACGGCGTTTGTGGCGCCCCCGTGGTCGACCACCTCCGCGTTCTGTCTCGCCAGACCGGCGACGGTCCCGGAATCGCCGCCATTCGGGACCTCGAGGCCTTGAAACAGGGACAGCCGCTCGCGTCGATGAAGGTTGCCATCGGACGTTTCGGTGACGTGGACGATCTGGTCGAACCTTTGGTGGCGGCCCTCGATGCCCATGGAGCCGAGGTGGTTCCGACCGAAGAACCCACGGCCGCCGCTCAGGCCGCCCATGCCAATCTGTGCGATGCCGAGGTGTTCGTCGGACTCGAAAGCTCTGACGAACCTCATCACCGGGTCGCCTTCTACGCCGTTCCGGCTTTCGAGTCGGCCGGGGGTCGTTCACTTGCCCATCTGATGGAACGTCACCTGCGAGACGTGGTGCCAGGCGTCGACGTCGTCGGGCTGCGCCTCCCGATTCTTCGAGAGACGAGAATGCCCGCCGTTCTAGTGACCATTGGGTCGTCGGACGAGGTTGCCGATCGTTCGGCTCGCATCGCCGAAGCGGTCTACCTGGCCGTTGTGGCGTGGTCTCGGTGAGACCAGCACCCTTGTGATCCTCTGAATTTCCCCTGACCAGGTCAGATGTGAATTTACAACTAAAACCTGGGTTCTATACACAAGTTTATCCACAGCCTGTGCGAAACCCTCACGCGCGACCAGAGGTTCACACGGTTAACGGATCAGTCTCCCGGAGGCCCATCGACCATGAGGTGATAAATGCGCTCGAGGTCATCCAGGTCAGCGAAGTCGATGGTCACCTGGCCCTTCTTGTTGGCCATCTTCACCGCCACACGAGTGGCGAGGTACTCACCGAGGAGTTCTTCGAGTTGGAGCAATCCTGCCGCGGGTAACTGACGGGGACTCGATGATCCTGCGGTTCGTGGTGCGCCCCCACTCGACGCTGTCTCGCCCGAACTGTCGCCACCGCGATCACGAATGGCCTCCTCGACGGCCCTCACCGACCAATGCTCGGTTGCGGCCCGACGAGCCAGCTGCTCCTGGAAAGCTCGGTCGGGAGTACCCAGGAGAGCCTTGGCGTGACCAGCGCTCAAACGGCCGTCAGCCAACAAGGCCTGAACCGCCGGGGGCAGATTCAGCAGACGCAATGTGTTGGTGACCGCGCTGCGACTCTTGCCGACCCTTTTGGCCACATCGTCATGGGTGAGATGGAAATCGTCGAGAAGTTGCTGATAGGCCGAGGCTTCTTCCAGCGGTGAAAGATCCTGGCGGTGCAGGTTCTCGACCAGGGCTTGCTCGACCGACGACATGTCGTCGGTCTCTTTGACCACTGCCGGCACGGTGGCCAGACCAGCTCGCTGTGCTGCTCTCCACCGACGTTCACCGGCGATGAGCTGATACGTGCCATCGGCCAACCTGCGCACCAACAAGGGCTGAAGAACGCCGATCTCCTTGATGGAGGCCGACAGGTCGCTCAACAGATCTTCGTCGAAGTGAACGCGTGGCTGGTGAGGGTTGGGGACCAGATCTCGAACCGGGATCTCGACCAGGCCACTGTCAGGAGAGGGCGGCGGGGTCGCTCCTCCCCCGGGAATCAGGGAATCGAGACCTCTACCGAGTCCTCCGCGGCGGGGTGCCACCAGCGACCTCCTTTGCGACGAGTCGATACGCCACCGCGCCCTTGGACGACGGGTCGTACACATTGATGGGTTGATGATGGGACGGGGCCTCCGACAACCGCACGTTGCGCGGGATGACCGTTCGGCAGACCTTGTCCCCGAAATGCTCCCGAACCTCGGTGACCACCTCGGTCGACAACTTGGCTCGCGCGTCGAACATCACACACACGATGGTGCTGACTTCGAGTTCGGTGTTCAGATTGCGCTTGACCAGGTCGACGTTGCGGAGAAGCTGGCCCAGACCCTCCAGGGCGTAGTACTCGCACTGGATCGGGACGAGCACCTCACGCGCTGCGACCAAAGCATTGACGGTCAACAGGCCCAGTGATGGCGGGCAGTCGATGATCACGAAATCGAACTCGTCGAGGACCGAATCGATGGCCTTCTTGAGCCGGGTTTCTCGGGCCATGGCCGGGACGAGTTCGATCTCGGCGCCGGCGAGGTCAAGATTGGCGGGGGCGACGAACAGATTCCGCACCGCCGCTGGCTCGATGCAGTCCTCCATGGATGCGTCGTGGAGGATCACGTCATACATCGAGGTGTCGACACCCCGGGTATCGACACCCACCCCTGATGAGGCGTTGCCTTGGGGGTCGAGGTCAACGATCAGAGTGCGATACCCCAGCTCGGCCAGACATGCGCCCAGATTGACGGAGGTGGTGGTCTTTCCCACCCCACCCTTCTGATTGGCGACGGCGATGATGCGGGGGAGAGGCCGTTGGTGGGGGGCGGGAGTCGAACTGTCGCTCATGGAACCAGGCTTACCTCAGAGTTGCGGCTGGCCTGCCGACGACAGGCCGTGGGCGAATCGTACCGGAGGGGTGGGGTTCACGTCCTCGGATTCCGACGGCTTCTTCGGTGATGTTCCACGTGGAACATCAGAGGGATCGAGTGAATGACGTTCCACGTGGAACATCACCGATCCCACACCCTTGTCATGTTCCACGTGGAACATGACAAGGAGACCTCGAGACGTGGTCAGTCTGTCCGCCGGAGACGAGCGACGCCCTCGGAGACATCCCCCAGCTGGAATCCGGCTTCGATGATGGCGGGGTCGATCCAGCGGGACCCCGTCGAGTCGGGGGGCTCGCTCACCAGAAGGAACCCCCCGATTCGGACGATCGGTTGTGCCAGTCGGGCGGTGTAGGTCGGGGACCCGAAGCCACGGCACGTGGCCACATCCCAGGTTTCCCCCCTCACCGACGGGAGGTCGGCCACATCACCCGCCCAGGCCTGGAGACGGTCGGTCATCCCAAGTCGTCCGATCAGGCGCGTCACGAGATCGATCCGCTTGGCCCGGCGATCGACGAGCAGTCCCGACAAGGAAGGACGGCCAACCGCGAGAACGAGCCCGGGAAGGCCTCCCCCCGTTCCCAGATCGACGAACGTCCGGGCGTCGGTGGGACAACGATCGACGAACGCCCATGCCCGACGGATCGCGTCCTCCAGGGATCCGGGCCCCAACATGCCGATGCGCTGGGCCTCGACCAGCGCATCCAGCAAACTGCTCAGTTGTTCGTCCGATGGCTCAGACATCGGTCGTTGGCGGCTCAGGCCGACGGGGCCTCAGCCGGCGCAATGATCACGCGACGGTAAGGATCTTCGCCCTCCGAGTGGGTGGCGATATCCGTACGGCCCGTCAGCGCATCGTGGATCACTTTGCGGTCGGGAGAGGGCATGGGCTCGAGGGCTCGGGCGGTTCCGGAGGCCACCACTTCATCAGCCACCTGGTTGACGAAGCGGCTCAGAGCTTCCTTTCGCTTGGCTCGGTAGCCCCCGACATCGACCCGCAGGCGGGTGTCGTGGTCGCCCATCCGACGCTGGCTCACCACCCGGGTGATGTCCTGGACGGCCTGCAGGGTCGAGCCCCGAGGTCCGACCAAGAGGCCGAGGTCGTTGCCGTCGAGGGACACGTCGATTTCGCCTCCGTCGATGACGGTAGACGTCTGACCGGCGACGCCAAAGGCGGTGGTCAGGCCCTGAAGGAACTTTTCGGCCTCCGCCGCCACGGTGGCCGGATCAGCCGCCGGGCGAGCCGGTCGGGAACTCTCATCACTCATGTCTTTCCCCTTGTCAGCCGTGGATTTCTGAGGGTTCCGGGGGCGGCGCTCGCGTGAGCCCCCCTCGGGTCGAGATTCACCATCGGAGCGCTGACGATCACCACGGCGACGGTCTCTGCGTTCAACCTTAGGTCGTGGAGAACGGGGGCGAACACGCGCCCGTACTCGCGCCTCACCTCGAGTCCGGCCGAAGAGCCCGGCCTTTGGTTCTTCCAGGATTTCAAACTCGGCATCAGCGTCGGCGACACCGAGCTGATCGAGAGCTGTGTTCTTGGCCTCTTCGATACTTCGGCCAGTGGTTTCTACCCATTGCATGGGACAACCTCTTTCTGTGTCAGGTTCAGTGATGACGTCCCGGCATCCGTCGATCCGACGGTCTCAGGAGGTCGTGCGTCAGGGACGCGGGGGTTTGGGATGCCGCGGCTTTCCACCGGGCTTGGGGCGGTTCGACGGAGTCGGGCGACCCTTGGTCCCCGACGATCCACCCTTGGATGACGCACCGCCCTTGGGCGGTGTCACACGCTTGCTGGTCGGACGATTCGTGGCTTGTTCCTGCTTGGCTTTGGCCGCCTCCTGCTTGAGCTGGCCGAACAATCCACCGCCGCCACCGTCTTTCTTGCTCATCTCCCGAGCTTTGGCGCTGGCTGCCTGGGCTTGACGGCCCAGTGATTCGTCACCCTTGTAGAAGCGTCGGGTGATGTAGGCCTGCTGCGCAATGCGCACGATGGTCTGAGCGAAGTAGTAGATCACCAGGCCGACCGGGAAGAAGATCTGGAAGACGCCGAACACGACCGGCAGGTACTGCATGATCTTGGCCTGGGTGGCCGACATCGTGGGCGACACCGTCCGCGACGCAATCATGCGCTGCTGGGCGTAGTACATGCCCATGAGCGCCACCACGAGCAAGGCGTAGATGATGCCCTTGCCTGGGTCGTCCTGGATGACTTCGATCGGACGCAACGACAGATCGAGTCCCCACGACAACATCTCGGTCTTGTCGTCGAGGCTGCTGTACAGCTCACTCGATTTCGAGATGTAGTCGGGATCGAACGTGCCATCGTCACCTCGGGACGTGAGCCCGTGCAGCACTCGGAACATGATGATGAAGATCGGCATCTGCGCCAGGAGGGGCAAACACGAGGCCAGGGGGTTGACCTTGTGCTCCTGGTAGAGCTTCATCATCTCTTCGTTCATCTTCTGCCGGTCGTTGCGGTATTGCTGCTGAATACGGCGCATTTCCGGCTGGACACGCTGCATCTCGAGCATGCCCTTGGTGCTCTTCAACGTGAGCGGGAAGATCAACATCATGATCACGAAGGCCACGATCGAGATGGCCAAGATGTAGTTCGAGGTCAGGCTGTAGAACTGGCTGATGAGCCAGGCGGCGGCTTGAAACATGTCAGGAAACCCTTCCAACGGGGGGAGTGGAGCACGACGAGTGGTCGTGGGCGCGCCCTTCGCGTTCGGGTACCGGATCGAAACCGGAGGGGCCGAACGGTCGGCAACGCACGAGCCGGCGAATGGTCAGCCACGATCCACGGCCGGCTCCGTGAACAGTGAGGGCTTCGTGCGCGTATTCCGAGCACGACGGGAAGAAACGGCACGGGGAGGGGCGACCCTCACGGCCTCGCTGATAGCCCTCGATCAGCCTGATCAGCATGCGCTTCACGCCGCAACCTCGCTGGCCCGAGACGAGAAGTGAGCCACGGCCTCGGTCACCTCGGCGAACGTCGGCTCACTCACCGCATCTCGAGTCAGACCGAAGAGATACAACCCGGGAGCCAGAGCAGACTGGCGAACTGCCTCACGAAGACGACGACGTACCCGGTTTCTCATCACGGCCGAACCAGCGGAACGACCGATGGCAAAAGCGATGCGGGGCGTCGGAATCGACGAATCGGGGAGCATGGAGCACCAGATCACACCGCGTCGAACACGTGTTCCCTCCTGGCGCAGGCGCCGGAAGTCGTGTCCGAGGCGCAGGCGATCGATCAAGCCGACAGGCGGTGGCGGCCCTTGAGGCGACGCGACTTCAGCACGGCGCGCCCAGCGCGGGTGGACATACGAGCGCGAAAGCCGTGCTTCATCGACCGGCGCTTCTTGTTCGGTTGGTACGTACGCTTCACGAAAGGCTCCTCGAGTCCGCCCAGACGATCGGGCGATGGCGGACGGTCGACCGCGGTCGACGCATCGGCGCAGGCTACGGCGCTTTGGGCAATCGGGGCAACCTTGACTCACGATTCGTTGGTGGCCCCTTTTTGTCCACTATCCACAGCCTGCTACTATCGCGTCTCCCTGACTTCCCCGCATCGTGACATCCATTCACCGTTCGGGACCCTCCCAGGTCAGGGGCCAGAAATCATCGCAAATTAGTCGTCCACAACTTGTGGATACCGCTGTGGACGACTAGGGGGACGTCAGAGGGGAACCGCAGGTGGAGAACCAGGAGAACATGTGGACAGCCGTCTCGCAATTGTTGCGAGCACAGGTCTCCGATGCGGTGTGGTACTCGACGTTCAACGATGTCCACGCCTTGCCGTCCGACGATCTCACCGTGCGCCTCGCCGTACCGAGTGGAACGGTGCGCGACAAGATCCTCTCTCGATATCTGCCCTTGGTGACCGATGCCTTCGTCGAGATCGGTCTCGGAACCCGTCAGCTCGAGGTGGAAGTGGTGGCGCCGGCCGAAGTGTCGAGCCAACCCACCGAAGTCGCCGAGGTCGCATCGTCGATCAACGCCACGAACGTCGCCACCCTGACCCGGACCAATGTCGAGAGTCCGGCCGAGCGCGCCGGACTCAATCCTCGCTACACGTTCGAGACCTTCGTCCGCGGCGCGTCGAACAGCTTTGCTCTGGCCGCCGCCCAACGGGTGGCCGAAACACCGGCCCGTAGCTACAACCCACTCTTCATCTACGGATCGGCGGGTCTCGGCAAGACCCATCTCCTTCATGCCATCGGGCATTACGTCATTCAGAACTACAGCCACTACCAGGTGCGATACATCACCACCGAATCGTTCCTGAACGAATACGTCGACGGGATCCGTTCGGCCTCCATCGCCAACTTCAAGCGCCGTTACCGCGATATCGACGTCCTCCTCATCGACGACATCCAGTTCATGGAAGGCAAGGAAGGTCTGCAGGAGGAGTTCTTCCACACCTTCAACTCGTTGCACGGAGCCAACAAACAGATCGTGATCTCGTCGGATCGCGTGCCCGACGCCATCCCCAATCTCGAGGAGCGACTCATCGGTCGTTTCCGATGGGGTCTGATCACCGACGTCCAACCGCCCGATCTCGAAACCCGTCTGGCCATCCTTCGGAACAAAGCCGAACGGGAAGGCACCGAGTTCCCGGCCGACGTCCTCGAGTTCATCGCCTCCAAGGTGACCTCCAACATCCGTGAACTCGAAGGGGCGCTCATCCGAGTGAGCGCCTACGCAAGTCTTAATCAGGTGGACGTCACCGTGGCTCAGGCCGAACGGCTTCTCGAAGACCTTCTGACCGACCAGGTCCCGAAACAGCGCACCGATCAGGAATTGCTCGACGAAATCGCCCGTTTGCTGGGTTTCAGTGTCGAGGCCTTGCAAGGCAAGAGTCGTCAACGCCCACTCGTCGCCGCCCGCCAGGAGGCGATGTACGTGTTCCGAGAGCTCACCGATCTTTCGTATCCGGCCATCGCTCGTTTGTTCGGGGGCCGCGATCACACGACGGTCATTCATGCGGTCGAGAAGATCCAGCGCCTCATGAAAGAGCGCACGCAGACCTACGACCAGGTCACGATGCTCATCAAGACACTGAAGCTGGGGTGACTCGAGTTGGGGACGAACATGTGGACGTGCTGTGGTCGACCAGGGGGTCGCGCTGTGAACAACCGAGGGTTGTCCACTGACGCGCTGGTCACAGCCTCGCGTCATGTGGACGAATGTGGACAAGGGCGCGCGGCGCGAAACAGATGTCATGCAGGACATATCACCCGTCGTCCACAATCCACAGGTGTTATTACTGCTATTGGTTCGAAACATCATGAGATGACGACGACAAGCCCGAAAGGTTCGGAGCGCCGTGCGTTCGTCAGCGGGAGGAATGAGTCGTGAAGTTCCGTTGTGAACGAGACGTCCTGGCCGAAGCCTTCGGTGCCAGCAGTCGGGCGGCGACCGGACGAGCCACCAATCCGACGTTGTCGTGTCTGCGCTTGGTGTTGGCCGGAACTCAGTTGCGCGTGACCGGTACGGACGGCGACCTCACGATCGAGTCGACGGTCGACGTGGCCGGAGGTACCGACGGGGTCGCGTTGGTTCCGGCGAAGTTGGCGAGCGAGGTCGTTCGTTCGTTGCCGTCGGGTGCCGTCGAAATCGAACTGTCGGGCGACAAGGTGCTCATCTCGGCCGGCCGTGTGAACTTCACCGTTCCCGTGGGAGCGGAAGGTGATTTCCCGAAGTGGACCGGTTCGGTGGGAAGCGGAGTGAGCATTTCGGCCGCCGACCTCGCCGAGGCACTGAAACAGGTCGTGCGGGCCGCGAGTACCGACGACGCACGTGGTGTGCTCACCGGCGTGCTCGTGACCAGTGTCGACGGAGTTCTACGACTGGTGGCGACCGACTCGTACCGCTTGGCCATTCGCGACATCGCCGCGGCTGTTCTCCCGGACGGATCACGTTTCGTGGTTCCGGCGCGAGCCCTCGGAGAACTGCAGCGACTGTTGGGTGGGGCCGAGAACGTGTCGATCGACATCACCGAGAACGACGCCACCTTCTCAGTGGGCAACATGCGACTCGTCACGCGTCTCATTTCGGGCACGTTCGCCGACTACCAACGTCTCATTCCACCGAGTCCCCCCAATCAGCTCGTCATCGGGCGCGACTCTCTGCTCGACGCCATTCGTCGTGTGAAGTTGGTGGCCCGCGATCCGATCGGCACACCACTGCGAATTCGTATGGACGCCGACGGAGTCACGTTGCGCATGATCAGCCAGGACAGCGGGGAAGCCGTCGAGAACATCGAGGCCGAACTTTCGGGCAACGAGATCGAGATATCGTTCAACAACGAATTGCTCGCAGCTGGCATCGACGCCTGCTCCACCGAGACGGTGTCGATCCAGACGAGTGAACCCGGCAAGCTGGCCGTCATTCGCCCGGTGGTCGACGGCGACGCCGCGAAAGCCGACTACACGTACCTCCTCATGCCTCTGCGTTCCTGATGTACGTCGAGCGACTCGAGCTCGTCGACTTCCGCAACTACGAGCGAGCCTCGTTCGATTTGAATCCAGGAGTCACGGCGATCATCGGTCGCAACGCCCAAGGCAAGACGAACGTCGCCGAAGCGATGGCCTTTCTCGCCACGCTCGAGAGTTTTCGCAACGTCCCACCGACGGTTCTCGTTCGCAACGGTGCCGACGAAGCATTCGTGCGGGCGACGATTCGTCACTCCGATGGTCGCGACGTGTTGGTCGAGATAGCTGTTCCACGGCAGGGTCGCATCACGGCTCAGGTGAATCGACAGCGACTTCCGCGCACTCGTGATCTTCTCGGTGTCATGCGAGTCACCGTGTTCTCGCCGGACGACCTGGAGTTGGTGAAGGGTTCACCGGCCGAGCGTCGCCGATATCTCGACGACACAGCGGTGTCACTCGCCGTCAAACATGACGCTCTTCGGCTCGACCTCGAACGAGTGTTGAAGCAGCGCAACACCTTGTTGAAGCAGTGCGGGGGGCGACTGACCGACGAGATCGCCTTTTCGCTCGACGTCTGGGACGACCGATTGGCCTCGGTGGCCGACGAGGTCGGCCAGGTACGGGCCACGTTGGTGGGGAGGTTGCAGCCTCGGGTCGAGGAGGCCTATCACCGCATCGCTGGCGACCCAGTGGCGGTCGGGCTGCGCTACGAACCCGAGTGGCGGCGAGTCGGGATGAAGTCGGCCTTGGCGGCCGCCCGCTCCGATGACGTTCGCCGAGGGGTGTCGACGGTCGGACCACACCGTGACGACCTCGAGCTGTCGATCGGCTCGATGCCGGCTCGCACGCACGCAAGCCAGGGCGAAATGCGCTCCTTGGCTCTGGCCATGCGGTTGGCCGCTCATCGTCTGGTGGCCGAGACCACCGACATGACCCCGCTTCTCGTTCTGGACGACGTGCTGAGCGAACTCGACCCGGACCGCTGTTCCGCCCTTCTCGAGCATCTTCCGGACGGACAGGTGGTCATCACGACGGCCAGTCCGCTGCCTGATGCCGCCAACCCGGATCGGGTCCTTCGAATCGACGCCGGCACGGTGGTGGCATGAGCTCCGAACCCCGCCCCTTGTCGGAGTCGATGGACCGACTTCTGGCGTCCCTGAAAGGTGGTGACCGGGCGACCACGGTGTCGGTGTTCTCTCGGTGGGCCGAGCTGGTGGGCGATCAGGTGGCGGCTCACTGCCGACCCCTCAAACTCGACGAGGGTGTACTGGTCGTGGAAGTCGACGATCCGGCCTGGGCGACTCAGTTGAAGATCCTCCATTCCGAGGTCGTCGAGCGCCTCCGAGCCGGGGGCGGAATGGCCGTGGAACGACTCGACATCACGGTCGCTCGACGCCGCTGATTCGACCTGCGAACGTGACCCCCGACAGGGGTACGTTTTCCCTGCTCAGAGTGTGTGTTTTGCCACGATTTCGGACCTTTCTTGAGGTAGAATTTTCGACGTTGCTACGACGTGGCGATCGCCTCGTGGCGGCCCCAGCCGCTCACAGTTCCGACCGCCCGTCATCCCCACTCCCGAGGTATCCGTGACCACCAAGAACGCGACCCCCGCTGCCGATTACGGCGCCAAAGACATCCAGGTTCTCGAGGGGTTGGATCCGGTGCGCAAGCGCCCGGGCATGTACATCGGCTCCACCGGTTTGGCGGGCCTCCACCACCTCATCTGGGAAGTCGTCGACAACTCGGTCGACGAGGCGATGGCCGGCTTTTGCACACGCATCGGGGTCACGCTCCTGGCCGACGGTGGCTGTCGAGTCGACGACAACGGCCGTGGAATCCCGGTCGACCCGTATCCGTCGGGTCCGCACAAGGGCAAGAGTGCAGCCGAGGTCGTCCTCACCGTGTTGCACGCCGGCGGCAAGTTCGGAGGTGAGGGCTACAAGGTGTCCGGTGGTCTGCACGGTGTGGGCGTGTCGGTCGTGAACGCTCTCTCGAGCCGCCTCACGATCGAGATCGATCGTGACGGCAAGCGCTACGAACAGGAATTCACCAAGGGAGGCAAGCCGAGCGGCAAGCTGGCGTCGACCGGCGCCACGCCGGCTCGCGGTCGAACCACTGGCACCAGCGTCACGTTCTGGCCCGACGCCACGATCTTCGCGTCGGAGGGCACCGAGTTCGTGGCCCGTACGGTTCTCGAACGTCTGCAGACGATGGCATTTTTGAACCGCGGTCTCGAGATCGTCTTCAAGGACGAGCGGCCGGGCAAGGAACAAGACGTCACCTTCCAATACAAGGGCGGCATCGTCGACTTCGTGAAGCACCTCAATCAGTCGAAGGAGTCTCTCTTCAACAAGGTCGCTCACTACGAAGACGAAGAAGAGGGTCAAACCCTCGACATCGCCATGCAGTGGAACACCGGATACCACGAAGGCATTCACGGTTACGCGAACGGCATCAGCACCACCGAAGGCGGTATGCACGTCGAAGGTTTCAAGACGGCGCTCACGAGCGTGGTCAACAAGTACGCGCGATCACGCGGCTTGTTGAAGGAGAAGGACGACAACCTGCTCGGTGAGGACATCCGAGAAGGCATCACCGCCATCGTGTCGGTCAAGTTGTCGGAACCACAGTTCGAAGGTCAGACCAAGGCCAAGTTGGGCAACGTCTCCATGCGCTCGTTCGTGCAGAAGGCCACCAACGAACGACTCACCGAATGGCTCGATGAGAACCCGACCGAGGCGAACAAGGTCGTGAAGAAGGCCCAAGCGGCGGCGCAGGCCCGAGTCGCGGCCAAGAATGCCCGTAACGCCGTGCGACGAAAGACAGCCCTCAGTGGTGCTGGCATGCCCGACAAGTTGAAGGACTGCACGAGTGGTAATCCGGAAGAGAGCGAGATCTTCATCGTCGAGGGCGACTCGGCCGGTGGAACCGCTCTCGACGCACGCGATCCGCGCACACAGGCCATCCTTCCGATCCGCGGCAAGATCCTGAACGTCGAACGAGCGCGACTCGACAAGATGCTGAAGAACGCCGAAGTGACCGCGTTGGTGACGGCGATCGGTGGTGGTGTGGGCGACGAGTTCGACGCGACCAAGTCGCGCTATCACAAGATCATCATCCTCGCCGACGCCGATGTCGACGGCAGCCACATCCGGACGTTGCTACTCACGTTCTTCTTCCGACAGATGCGCCCACTCGTGGAAGCCGGCTACGTGTACATCGCGCAGCCGCCGCTCTATTCCACCGAGATCGGCAAGGAGAAGATTTATCTGAAGGACGATCTGGCCAAGAACCGATTCCTCGAAGAACACCCGAACCACAAGAAGGAGTTCCAGCGCCTGAAAGGTCTCGGCGAAATGGACTGGGAAGAGTTGCGCTCCACCACCATGGAAGCCGGATCGCGCACACTTCTGCAGGTGACGGTCGAAGAGGCCGCTCTGGCCGACGAGATCATGGGCGTCCTCATGGGTGACGACGTCGAGAGTCGCAAGCATTTCATCCAGACCAACGCCAAAGACGTGAGGTTCCTCGATATCTGATGGCTTCCAAGAAGACACCACCGCCCCCGGCCGACGACGCCACTCCCGAAGAACCGATCGTTCCCGTGCAACCCGTTGCGCTGCAGGACGAAATGGAACGCTCGTTCCTCGATTACGCCATGTCGGTCATCATGGCTCGCGCTCTTCCCGATGTGCGTGACGGCCTGAAGCCCGTGCACCGCCGGATCATCTGGGACATGGAGGAGCAGGGATTCCGACCCGATCGACCCTTTGTGAAATCGGCTCGCGTGTCCGGCGACACCATGGCCAAGTACCACCCGCACGGTGACAGCGCGATCTACGACGCATTGGTGCGTATGGCTCAGCCGTTCTCGCTTCGACATCCGCTCATCGACTTCCACGGCAACTACGGATCACCCGACTTCGGTCCGGCGGCCAGTCGATACACCGAGTGTCGTCTGCACCCGCTCGCCATGCAGTTGCTCGCCGATATCGATGAAGACACCGTCGACATGGTGGCTACCTACGACGGCAGCCGTGAAGAACCGACGGTTCTCCCGGCGCGCTTTCCCAACTTGTTGGTGAACGGCAGCCAGGGAATCGCAGTTGGTATGGCCACGAACATTCCACCGCACAACCTGGGCGAAGTGATCGACGCGTGCGTGCACGTTCTGTTCACACCGGACGCCACGTCCGACGATCTCATGGAATTCGTGAAAGGTCCCGACTTCCCGACCGGTGGTTCGATTCTGGGACGGGCCGGCATCATCGACGCCTACCGAACGGGTCGCGGCAGTGTGAAGATGCGGGCCACCGCCACCATCGAAGAGACGAAGCGTGGTGCCATGCAGATCGTGGTGACCGAGCTTCCGTACCAGACGAGTTGTTCGTCCATCGCGGGTCGCATTCAGGAACTCGTCGACGCCGGTGACATCGACGGCATCGCCGACGTGAACGACGGTTCGTCCGGCGGCAAGACGAAGTTGGAAATCACGTTGAAGCGCGATGCCAACGCCAACGTGGTGCTCAACAATCTCTACAAGCTGACGTCGTTGCAGACCAGTTTCGGCGTGAACATGGTGGCCCTCGTCGACGGCGTTCCGCGTCAGCTCACACTGGCCGACGCCATCAACGGATACCTGCGACATCAGATCGAAGTTCTGACCCGTCGTACTCAGTTCCGCCTCGACAAGGCTCAGCGACGCGCCCATCTCCTCGAAGGTCGCATCAAGGCCCTCAACGTCATCGACAAGATCATCAAGTTGATCCGCGAAAGCGAAGATGCTCCGAGCGCCAAGAACCAGTTGATGGCCAAGCCCTACGAATTCACCGAAGTTCAGGCCATCGATATTCTCGACATGCAGCTGCGTCAGCTCACTCGCCTCTCGCGGATCGACCTCGAAGCCGAGATCGCAGAGCTCACTCAGCGCATCGCCGATCTGCAGGCGATCCTCGCCGACGACGTCAAGTTGCGAAACCTCATCAAAGACGAGTTGGTCGCGATCAAGGAAGGGTTCGCCACACCGCGCGTCTGCCCGATTGCCCTCGACGCCGGCGAGATGAGCGTCGAAGATCTGGTCGACGACACCGAACTCGTGGTCGTCATGACCGAAGCCCAGTACGTGAAGGCTGTTCACGCGTCCAACTTCAAGACGCAAGGCCGAGGCGGCAAGGGCGTGACCGGCGCCAAGTTGAAGGCCGACGACATCGTGCGGCACGTGATCTTCACGTCGGCTCACGCCTACCTGCTGTTCTTCTCGAACCGCGGCAAGGTGTATCGCCTGCGTGCTCACGAACTCCCCGAACGTGAAAGAGCGGCCAAGGGTGTCCCGATCGTGAACCTGTTGCCACTGCAGGCCGGTGAGACGATCGAAGCGATCATCGACACCCGCGACTTCGCAGCCGAGCGTTATCTGTTCTTCGCGACCCGTAACGGTGTGGTGAAGAAGACGCCGTTCAACGAGTACGACAAGGCACGTCGTGATGGCTTCATCGCCCTCAACCTGCGCGACGGTGACGAGTTGGTGAGGGTCATCGAAACCTCGGGAACCGACGACATCTTCATGGTGGCTCGGTCGGGTATGACGATCCGCTTCTCCGAGACCGAGGTACGGGCCATGGGTCGTGCGGCAGCTGGTGTGCGCGGCATGAAGTTGCGGGCCGGTGACGAAGTGGTGAGTGTCGACGTGGCTCGAGACGAAGCGGCGATCCTCATGATCACGCAGGCCGGCTACGGCAAGCGCACCCAACTCGACAAGTTCAACCGTCAAGGTCGAGGCGGTATGGGCGTGCGCGGCATTCAGATCAAGGAGAAGAAAGGCATGGTCGTGTCGGCCTTCATGGCTGGCATCGACGACGAGATCGTGGCCGTCACGTCAGGTGGTTCGACGATTCGCACCCAGGTTCGCGCCATTTCCTCCCAGGGTCGCACTGCCACCGGGGTTCGCGTGATGTCGGTCGAGGACGGCCAGACGGTGTCGTCGGTCGCCTTGATCATCGCCCACGACGACGAGGAGTGAACCCGGCTCGTCGGGACTCGGGTCAGATCGGC
>LFFH01000019.1 GCA_001510455.1 Actinobacteria bacterium casp-actino8 | reverse complement strand
CTCGAGTTCGGTCGACAGCACCGCTTCGACACCGAGTCGTTCGGCGAGGGGTTCGAGATAGTTGCGGTACGAGGCCGACACCAAGACGACTCGGTGGCCACTACGAACGTGCCACCGCAACCGGGCCACGGTGTCGGGTCGCATCCGACTCTCCCAGACGTGGTCGGCGAAGTCGCGGGCGATGCGATCGACGTCGACTGCGGAGCGACCCGTGACGGCCGCTCGAGTCATGAGAAGTTTGGCTCGATCCCGTCGCTGGCGAAGAGCGGCCGCGGCGAGAGAGGGGGTCCGCCGAAGCAGGCCGGCGGCGAAGCCCGCCCCACCGACTCGTCGAAGAAAAGGAAGGACGCAGTCGTGAGTCGTGAGCGTTTTGTCGACGTCGAAGGCAGCGACCACGCATCCCGTCGCCCGCGGGCTCGCTGATGAATCGAGAGAGCCCGGTTCCATGGGCGGAGAACCTTACCGACTCGCCGTCGAGAGCAGTGACGACCGAACGTTCCACCATGTCGGCCAACTCTTCGACACCACCTCGGGACGATCGACGCTCACCCCTTCGATACGGGCCGCCAGAAGAGACCACGCCATGGCCAAGCGATGGTCGTGATGGGTCGACAACTCCGCCCCATGATGCTCCGACACTCCTGTCGGCTCGATACGCAGTCCGTCGTCGAGTGGTTGAGCTGCGATTCCGAGCGCCTGCAGACCTCGCACGAGATCCCCGATCCGGTCGCTCTCCTTGTCGCGAATGAATCCGACTCCCGTGATGGTGGTGGGTGAGTCGGCGAAAGCGGCGACCGCCGCGACCGTCGGGACGAGATCCGAGACATCGGCCATGTCGATGTCGACACCTCGAAGCGAACCACTGCCCGACACCACGGCACCCCGATCGTCGAAGCCGACTTCACAACCCATTCGACCGAGGATGTCGACGATTGCGACGTCTCCTTGTGAGGACTCCCGTGAGAGATTCGGTACGCACACTTCACCCCCGCATATCGCAGCCAATGCGAGCGGATACGACGCCGACGAGGCGTCGGGCTCGATCGTCGTGTCGGTGGGCCGATACCGACCGGGCTCGACGGTCACCAACGAATCGGAGACTCCGATTCCCTCCAGAGCGAATGTGGACATCACTCGGGCCGTCATCGCCACGTACGGCCGCGACACCAGCGGGCTGGTGAGGTGGATCGACAGGCCGTCTCGGAAATACGGGGCGACGAGCATCAAGGCGGTCACGAACTGGCTACTGACATCGCCGGACATGTCGACCGAGCCACCAACGAGAGAACCTCGACGCACTCGCACCGGCAGTCGCCCGGACCCCTCCAGTGGTGTCACTTCGGCACCGAGAGATCGCAACGCATCGTGGAGCACTCCCATCGGGCGGGTGCGTAGGGCGGCTTCACCGGTGATGGTGGTGGGACCGTCGCCGAGTGCGGCGAGAGCAGTCAGGAATCTCGAGGTCGTACCGGCGAGTCGGGCGTCGACGTCCACACCGCCGGCGACGAGACCCGTGCCGCTCACGCGAACGTCATCGCCATCGACCCGTTCGACTCCGATCCCGAACCGCTCGAGACCGACCAGCATCGCCTCGGTGTCGTCACCGTCGGGCAGATTGCTCAGTCGACTCGTACCATCGGCGAGCGCCGCGCACACGAGAGCGCGGTTGGCGATGCTCTTCGATCCCGGGACTTCCACGGTTCCGTGAACCGGACCCGTGGCCACCGGCAATCGCGTTCCCATCACGCCAACCGCTGCACCGACGGACGGTAGCCGCGTGCGATCAGACCGCCACGGAAGACGTCGACCATCGTCGCTTCGACCAACACGACGGCGATACCCCGATCCCCCTCCGCCGAGTGGACGACTTCGAAGTTGGGGATGTTGACGCCGAGTTCGGCGGCGAGTGTGAAGACCTCAGCCGCCGCACCGGGACGATCGGGAATCGGAATCCGGACCTCGGCGAGATCGGACGGGCGTTTGATGCGGGCCGGAAGATTCGCCCTTGCGCGGCGCGCCGAGTCGAGACGAGACAGCAGTCCGTCTCGATCGCCGGACGCGACGACCGAGCGCATGTCGGACAGACCATCGATCAACGACGACAGCGCGTCGACGATCGACTGTCGATTCTCCTCGCAGATGTCGAGCCAGATCGACGGGTGGCCCGACGCGATGCGGGTCATGTCACGGAACCCTCCGGCGGCCAGACGGAGTAGCGCCGCATGCTCCTCGGCCCGCACTCCCGCCAGCCGCATGAGCGTGGCTGCAGTGAGGTGTGGGACGTGGCTCACGACGGCAACCAGGTCGTCGTGACGACGGGGATCGAGTCCGACGACCTCGGCCCCGATCTCGCTGACCGCCGACGCCACCACGGCGAAGGCCTCGTCCTCGGTCGACGCCGTCGGAGTGAGAACCCATACCGCACCGGCGAACATCTGAGGATCTGCACCATCGAGACCCTCGAGTTCGCTGCCCGCCATCGGGTGACCACCGACGAAACGGCGATCGTCGATCTCGTCGCACACCGCGGTCTTCACACTGCCGACATCGGTCACCACACCTCGGGTGGAGGCCAGCGCGTCGATCACCGCCGCCGTCATGGCCTTGGGCGGAACGGCGACGAAGGTCACCTGGGCATCGGCATCGAGGCCCAGGTGATCGACGACTCCCCGTTCGATCGCCGTCTCTTGACGGGCGGAGTCGCTGTCGACTCCACACACCGTCCAACCCTGTTCTCCGAGAGCCAGCGCAATCGATCCTCCGATGAGGCCCAGTCCGACCACGTTGGCCGTGCGTTCATCGGACTTCGGAGGGACCATTGCTCCGAGCGTATCGGGGGTCAGTTCGGCCTCCGGGTCCGTTTTCCGAGCGCACGCACCTCATCGAGACGCAGGAGGCGCCACGAGCCTGGTGAGAGATCGCGGTCGACGATCGGTCCGATGCGTGTTCGTACCAGTCGAGTGACCGGATGACCGATCGCTTCGCACATCCGGCGCACTTGACGATTACGTCCTTCGTGAATCGTGAGTCGGAGCACTCCGTCCTCGGGCTGCGACACACGCGCCGGAGCGGTCACTCCGTCCTCGAGTTCCACACCGTCTCGGAGACGTCGCAGACCGGCCGCCGACACTCGGCCGTTACCGACGTGAGCGAGATACTCCTTGTCGACCCCGCGCGACGGGTGGGCGATCGACTGCGCGAAATCGCCATCGTTGGTCAGAACGATCAGACCCTCGGTCTCGACGTCGAGGCGACCGACCGGGAACACCCGTGGTTCGCTCGGAACCAGATCGACGATGGTCGGGCGGCCTTGCGGATCGCTCGCTGTCGTCACGACACCGGTCGGTTTGTTCACGAGGTAATACACCAGATCGTCACGCACTCCGATCGGCTCTCCGTCGACGGTCACTTTGTCGACCGCCACGTCGACCCGCCGACCGAGGACCGCCACCACGCCGTTCACATTCACCCGTCCGGCGGCGATGATTTCTTCACAGACTCGTCGGGACCCGAAACCTCGGGCCGCGAGGACCTTCTGCAATCTCTCGCCTTGAGGTAGCGCACGCGAGGCGGCGGCGAGCTGTTCCCAGAGCGGGGGTTCGGGCCGTCGAGGGTGATCGGGCATCAGTCGCCCGGCTCGGACGAGTGGGCTCCCCCGGCCCCATCGTTCACGACGTCGTCGACCTTCGGGATCCGCAAGCCGGCCTCCAGGGCTTCCACGACCTCGGCCCCGGGGACGAAATCGGCGATGGGCGGAAGATCGTTGACCGAATCGATCCCGAGCTTCTCGAGAAACGCTGGGGTCGTTCCCCACATCACCGCCTGACCCGGTCCGGGGTCACGTCCGACCTGATCGATGTAGCCGCGACTCTGCAGAGTCCGCAACACTCCATCGGGGTCGACACCACGGATCGAAGCGATCTGACTGCGAGAGATCGGCTGCTTGTAGGCGACGATCGCCAAGGTCTCGAGAGCGGCTCCCGACAAACGGGCTCGCTGGCCGTCGAGGATGTACCGCTCGACGTAGGGCGCGAATTCGGCCCGGGTCTGGTAGCGGAAACCTCCGGCCACTCGAACCAGCTCGAATCCGTGTCCGGCCTCGTCGTACGCCTCGGCCAACGAACGACAGAGCCCATCGACCACCTCACCGTCGAGACCCAGGATCTCGCTCAACAACGACACGGGAATCGGCTCGGTCGCAACCAGCAGGACGGCTTCCAGAGCGCGTACGACATCGGCATCGACGGCCGCGGTGGGTGATGGTGATGTTTCGTCGTTCATTCGTCAGCCTTCGTAGTCATCGATCGCGATCGCTCCCACCGACACCATTTCGTCGCCGATCCACACGATGTCGATGTCACCGAATTTCTCGGCTTGGTCGATCTCGACGTACCCCTGTTTGAAGAGTTCGAGCAACGCCAGGAAGCGGACGATGATCTCGATGCGATCGACGAGATCGGCGGTCAATCGCCGGAACGAGATTCGTCGTACTCGTGGGAGCTCGTCCACGAGTTCGGCGAATGCATCGGCCACGTTGGCCTTGATGACACCGACGTGGAAGAGGTCGACCTTGGGTTCGGGTTTCGGAGTGGTCGCCCGAACGTACGCGGCTTGAACGTGCTTCGGCTTCACTCCCTCCAACAGATCGGGCATCAGATCGGCGAACCGCTCGTCGGGACCGACCGAGCGAGCGAAGCAACGGTCGGCGTCCTCGGCCAAGGCTCCGAACACCCGACCGACGTCCTTGAACGTCTTGCACTCGAGCAATCGCGCGAGCAGAAGGTCGCGTTCCTCCCAGAGGGCCAACTCCTCGTCGAGATCGACGTCTTCACGACCGGGCAACAGCCGCCGTGCCTTCAGTTCCACCAAGGTGGCGGCGATCAGCAGGAACTCGGTCGCGACGTCGAGGTCGAGAAACTCCATCTTTTCGACCTCGACGAGATAGGCATCGACGATGAGGGCCAAGTTGACCTCGTGGATGTCGACCTGCTCTTTCAGGATGAGATGTAACAACAGGTCGAAGGGGCCCTCGAAAACGGGTGTGCTCACATCGACGGCCACGACGAGAGGCTAATCGCCACCGGCGTATTCACCGGGTCTTCCCCGATCGTCCCACTAGCCTCGGCGACGTGAATCGTGTCCTCTCGTGCATCCAACCCACCGGTCCGGTTCATCTCGGCAACTATCTCGGAGCCCTCCGGAACTGGGTGAGCGGTCAGCACGAGTGCGACGCGTTCCACGGAATCGTCGATCTGCATGCTCTGACCGTCACCGACCGTCCCGGAATCATCGGCGAGAACACCCTCGAGCTGGCCGCTGCCCTCTTCGCCGTGGGCCTCGACCCCGATGTGGCGACCGTGTTCGTCCAGAGTCACGTACCCGAGCACACTCAGCTCGGCTGGATCATGGAGTGCACAGTGTCGTACGGCGAACTCAGTCGTATGACGCAATTCAAGGACAAGGCATCGAAGCGCGAGGCGGATTTCGTGTCGGCGGGCCTGTTCACCTATCCAGCCCTCCAGGCGGCCGACATCTTGCTCTACGACGCCGACGACGTCCCGGTGGGTGAGGACCAAAGGCAGCACATCGAGATCACTCGTGACATCGCCGAGCGTTTCAATGGTCGCTTCGGCGACACTTTCGTGGTCCCGAAGATCGTCACCCCGAAAGCCGGTGCCAAAGTCACTGATCTCCAGGACCCCACGTCGAAGATGTCGAAGTCGTCGAGTGGCGACTCCGGAATCGTCTATTTGCTCGACGAGCCGGCAACCATCATGAAGAAGTTCAAGCGAGCGGTCACCGACTCCGATTCGGAGGTGCGTTTCGACCGAGCCGACAAACCCGGCGTGTCGAACCTGCTCGAAATCCTCGCCGCCTGTACCGGACGCTCCCCCGAAGAGGTCGCAACCGGTTACCAGCAGTACGGACCCCTGAAGAACGACACCGGCGAGGCGGTCGTCGAGGTCCTTCGGCCGATCCAGGATCGCTACCGAACACTACTCGACGATCGAGCCGAGCTGTCGCGACTCCTACGACGCGGCGCCGACAAGGCACGCTCGGTCGCTGCCGCCACACTCGCGCGCACTTACCGCAACATCGGACTTCTGCCCCTCGACGAGTAGGTCGATTCTCAGAACTGCACGGTGTCGATCAGACGCGCGAAGGCCACCACGCGGAACTTGATACTTCCCGGTGGATGACACGCAACGAGAGTCAAGGTCTGATCGTTCGACGTCGAGGCGTAGAGCCGAGGGTCTTGCGGACTCAACACCTCCACACTCGTCGTGGAATACACGTAGATGCGCCCCTCGACCGCGAGGTAGATCGGATCCCCCACTCGCAATCGATCGATGTTGCGGAACTCGCGTCCATGAGACGTTCGGTGGCCGAAGATTGCCGTGTTGCCGGGCTGATTGGGTGAGCGAGATTCGGGGAGATGCACCGGATCGATGTCGACCAGATCAGGGTCGTGGAGAACGTACGCCAAGGTGCGTGTGCGCGGAATCGCAAGGAGCCCTGGGAAGTCATGGGCCGACGGCATCACGTTGACGGGCCGTGATCCGTCACTCGACGCAAGCGATCCGGTGTACCAACCAGCGACGTCCAGTGTGAGATCGGTGCCGCCACTCGAGTGGGCCGTGATCCCTCGCGTGCCGGCCCGAACCGTCGCTCGACCGACCTCGACCACACCGGCCTTCGCGACGTGGATCTGCCCGTACGTGGGACGAGCTCGGCCCGACGCATGGAGCGACAACGAACCAGCCGCATGGGGTCCGCTGACTCCGATCCGGACGTCGACCGCACTCACGGCACCGAACACCGACACTGGCACTTCGACCGACCAACGCTCGTGCAACGCCACACCGGATCCGAGTGGATTGAGCCCCGTGGTCGTGTCGAGCACCCGAGTCGGTGAGCCCGACACGTACAGACCTTCCGAACTCGACGGCGCCGACGCGCCGGTGAACCACCCGACCAGATCGACCGCCAGTCGAGTCGTCGCACTCGACCGCAGGCGCAGGCGCCCGTCGACCACCGGAACGAGTGCCTCACCCGCTTCGATGCGTCCGGGTCCGACCGCGAGGGTCGGAACGTCATCGGTCGTGGTCCAGGTTCCGACTTCGGTGGCATTCCAACCGGTCAACGACACGAGTACTGCGTCGACATCCGGAGGCACCGACGACGGGAGTGGCACGTCGATCACTCGTCCGTCCACCTGGCCGAGTGACACCGGATCGATCGAGACGAGTCGTCCCGCCCTCGACGACGAGGACGGTCGGAACACACCCACCAAGTCGGCGGTCAGGACGGCTCGACCCGTGCTGCGGATCTCGACTTGGCCGTTCGACCCCACCGCCGTCGTGATCGATCGCACGACGGGACGGCCGGCGTCGGCCATCCGCATCGTCGAGACGAGCGGCACCGCTCCACCGGACGCGTGAACCGTGATCTCCACGGCCGGATCGACCGAGGCGACGGTGAGAACCAGACGAGCCGCCGACACGTCGTCGGGCTGACCGAACCGTCCGGCGATCGTCACGTACTGGATACCGCCGGCGATCAGGTTCACGGGCCGGTCGGCACCCAGCACTCGAACCGGTTCGACGGCGGTGAAAGCCGCGGTCGACGGAACCCCCGAGGCGCGAACCGCTTGCTCCGTCGACACCACCGAATCGGCGCCGGCCGAGTCGACACCGAGCCCGATTGACGAGCCGAGAACAGCCACGACAGCCACGAGGCGACGCGGGTCGAAGACGCGAGCACCGGGCATTCGACGAATTCTAGACGTTCGGTCCGATGTCGTCCCAGAGTCGGCGAGGACGATGACGAATCGACCGCTCAGAGGTCGTCGGCTCGGCGCAGAATCTCGGCCGCCGGGTCGTTCACATCCGACAAGAGGGCCAGAGTTCTCTCCCGGCTACCGGCCGAACGGCAGAGATCGAGACCGATCTCCTCGTGTCGGTAGTACGCCTCGAAACGGCGGGGACGAACGATGGGTGCAACGACGGTGGCGACGACCCGTCCCGATGTCGACAACGACGTCACCGACTTACCGACGTCGTGAAGCAGAGCCGCCGCAACCTCGGCCGAGTCGCAGTCGGGCGCCATTTCGACGAACCGACGGGCCACGACCACCGAGTGTCGCCGATCGGCGAGATCGAGACGCGACCACAGCTCCCATTCCGACTCGAGCAGGACGCCTCGAACGAACTCGACGTCGCCTGACGACAACGGTGACCGATCGAGACTCGTCCACCAGCGACGAGCGAGATGGGCGAAACGCCGAGCGAGTTTCACGAGCCTCGCTCCACGGTGGCCCGCGGATGAGCTTTCTCGTACTGCTCGACGAGACGCTCCTGCGACACTCTCGTATACACCTGGGTCGTCGAGATCGACGCGTGTCCGAGCATCTCCTGCACGATGCGCAGATCGGCTCCATGATCGAGCATGTGAGTCGCACACGAGTGTCGCAGAACGTGCGGCGACAGATGCCCCGACAGACCCGCTCGTTCACCATGACGAACGACGATGGCCCACGCGGCCTGACGACCGAGTCGCCCGCCACGACGGTCGAGGAACACCGCCTCGGCATCGCCACGTCGCTTCCAGCGAACGGGGGCCATCTCGGTTCGACCGTGTCGCAACCAGTCGTCGAGGGCACGCCGCGCACAGCTACCGACCGGAACCAACCGCTCCTTCTCTCCCTTGCCGTAGAGACGGGCGAGTCCCGCCTCCAGATCCAGATCGCCGAGGGACAGACCGCAGACCTCGGAGATCCGCGCACCGGTGGCGTACAGCAACTCGAGCAGGGCTCGGTCGCGCCGTCCGATCGGATCGTCTCCCACCACGACACCGATCAGACGCTCGACGTCGTCCTCCGACAAGGGTTTGGGCAGTCCGGCCGGAACCCGCACCCCGTCGAGATCGGCGGTCGGGTCATCGCGACGAGTTCCTTCGGCCACCAAGAAACGATGGAAGTTGCGAATCGACGTCATCTGTCGCGCGAGGGACGCCGGCGCCATGTGCGAACGACGATCGTTCACGAACCGATCGAGATCCGACGAGGCGACGGACTGCACGCTGATATCGCGCTCGCGCAACCAGGCGACGTACGCAACGAGATCGCGCCGGTAGGCGGCGACGGTGTTCGGCGAACGCCCACGTTCGGCCACGAGCCACGCAAGATACTCGTCCACTTCGAGAGGGACGTCAGACGGGACATCGGACGAACGGGGTCGATCAGCCATGGCAATCGACCCTCATGATCACACGTCTCCGAGAACGCGCGCGGCCATCAAGAGTCCAATTGTGGCCTTGGCGTCGAGGATCTGCCCGGTCTCCACCATCTCGATCGCCTCGGCGATCGGGATTCGCACCACTTCCATGTGTTCCTCTTCGGGACCGTGCGCCGAACGGCCGACCGGTCGCAGTTCGGTTGCCAAGTAGACGTGCAGAACGGCATCGGTCATCCCGACCGAGGGGAAGAATCGATGCAGCAACCGCCACGTCGACGCGTCGAAGCCGGTCTCTTCGATCAGTTCCCGTCGGGCCGTCGCCTCGGGATCTTCACCCGCGACGTCGCGCATACCGGCTGGAATCTCGAGGACGTGAGCGTCGAACGCGGCCCGGTATTGGCGTACCAACAAAGTGGTGTGATCGTCGAACAATGCCACCACGGCCACCGCACCGGGTGACCGAACGATGTCACGTGTGAACGCACGGCCGTCGGGGTCGACGAAGTCGCCGACCACCACGTTCCAGACGTAGCCGTCGTGGATCGGTCGATCTCCGACGTGCCGGAACGATCCGGAGGTCACGTCCGTGGCGAAACGGGCGTTTCGATCGGAGCCCGAACTTCGCGGTGCGCGAGTGACGCTCCGATCAGATCCCGGAACAAGGGATGGGGGCGGTCAGGACGGCTCTTGAACTCCGGGTGGGCCTGAGTGCCGATCCAGAAGGGGTGATCGGTGAGTTCGACGAATTCGACCAGACGTTTGTCGGGAGACGTTCCACTGCAGAGGAAGCCTTCCTCCTCGAAACGACTCCGGAACTGCGAGTTGAATTCGTAACGGTGACGATGGCGCTCGCTGACCACCGGCTCACCGTACGCCTCGGCGACCTTGCTTCCTGGCTGCAGTACGGCGTAGTAGGCCCCGAGTCGCATGGTTCCGCCCATGTCGGTCACGTCGCGCTGGTCGTTCATGAGATCGATCACCGGATGGGTCGTCGTGGGTTCGAACTCGGTCGAATGAGCGTCGGCCAGTCCGAGAACGTGGCGGGCGAACTCGATGGTCATCACCTGCATACCGAGACAGAGTCCGAGACACGGAACTCCATTTTCTCGCGCATGTTTGGCGGCGGCGATCTTCCCCTCGACGCCGCGGATTCCGAAACCGCCCGGAATCACCATGCCGTCGAGATCCGCGAGACGACCGGCGGCGAGCAACCCTTCCACTTCTTCGGCTTGGATCCAGTCGATTTCGACTTTGGCCCCGTGATGGAAGCCGGCGTGCTTGATGCTCTCCACCACCGAGAGGTAGGCATCCGGAAGTTCGACGTACTTACCGATGAGACCGATGCGTACTGGTCGAGTGGCGTTCTCGACGTTGTCGACGAGCTTCTCCCAGGACGAGAGGTCGACGGCGGTGTCGAGACGAAGAACGTCGCACACCACGGTGTCGAGTCCTTCATCGTGGAGGATCAGAGGAAGTTCGTAGATGTTCCGTGCATCGGCGGCATTGACGACGGCGCGCTCGTCGACATCACACAGATTCGAGATCTTTCGCTTCAGACTCGAGCTGAGCGGCTCCTCGCTCCGACACACGATCACGTCGGGCTGGATGCCGCGGCTTCGCAATTCGGTGACCGAGTGCTGGGTGGGCTTCGTCTTCTGCTCTCCCGAGGGCCCGATGAACGGCACGAGAGTCACGTGGACGTAGCAGACGTTGTCGCGACCGGCCTCCTTGCGGAACTGCCGGATTGCCTCGAGGAACGGGAGGATCTCGATGTCACCGACGGTTCCTCCGACTTCGGTGATCACCACGTCGACGTCGTCAGTGGCCAGACGTCGAATGCGACGGCGAATCTCGTCGGTGATGTGTGGGATCACCTGCACGGTCTTGCCGAGGTAGTCGCCACGTCGTTCGGCGGCGAGAACCGCCTGATAGATCGAGCCGGTGGTCGCGTTCGAATTCCGGGTCAGGTTCTCGTCGATGAAGCGTTCGTAGTGTCCGAGATCGAGATCGGTCTCGCCACCGTCGTCGGTCACGAACACTTCACCGTGTTCGAACGGGTTCATGGTCCCTGGATCGATGTTGATGTAGGGATCGAGTTTCTGCATGGTCACGCGCAAACCACGCATCTTCAGCAGACGACCGAGCGACGAAGCGGTCAGACCCTTGCCGAGTGAGCTGGCGACACCTCCGGTGACGAAGATGTGCTTGGGCATGTGGACCTCCCGTCCGGTTGCACCACCGATGACGGGAGACCACCATACCCGCCGTCAGCGCACGGGGACGACACTGTCCGACCCCTCGGATCAGGTCCGACGCGATTTTCCGGACAGAAGTTCCTGAGCATGACGACGGGCCGCCGCACTGTCGGTGTCTCCCGACAGCATCCGGGCGATCTCGTCGACGCGCTGCGACCCTCCGACCACCGAGGCCCGAGCCACTGTCGACTCGGCGCCCGCTCGGTCGACGATCTCTTTGTCGACCACGACGTGGTGATCCGCTCGGGCGGCGACCTGGGCCAGATGGGTGACGACCATGACCTGCCGATCATGGGCGAGCTCCGACAGGGCGTCGGCGACCTGAGTCGCCGCCTGTCCACCGATACCGGCGTCCACCTCGTCGAAGATCAAGATGGGAGGGCCTGACGACAGAACCAGCCGGGTGGCCAACATCGTCCGCGCGAGCTCACCGCCCGACGCCGCCTTGGCGAGAGGTACGGCCGGTAGGCCCGGATTGGCCGCCAGCAGGAACGAGACGTCATCGGCGGGGTCGTCACCGTCGACCGACACCGTGACCACGGCCCGAGCCATGGCCAAGGATCCGAGATGGCGGCTGATGGCTTCGCCGAGGCGGGAAGCCCCTTGACGCCGGACCTTGGCCACGACAGCGGCTGCCGCTCGTTCGACTCGGAGCACCTCGACGCGCTCGGCTTCGAGAGCCGCCACTCGTTCCTCGTGGGATTCGAGCTCGGACACTCTCGATCGGCATTCGTCCAGGTACTCGAGAACATCGGTGAGGGTCTCACCGTATTTGCGACGGAGATCACGGAGCTGCTGACGTCGGGCCCGCGCCTCGGCCAACTGAGCGGGATCGTCGTCGCACGACTCCCCGATCCGTCGGATCTCGTGCACCACGTCGTCGATCTCGGCCGACGCGGCCCGCACCCGGGCCACGACCTCGTCGAACGGACGACGGGAGCCGAGACGAGCGATCACCGACCCGAGACGATCGAGCACTCCCTCGTCATCCGCGAGGAACGTCGCCGACTCATCGGCCGCCTCCCGATGCGCCGTCGCGTCGGCGAGGGCGTCTTCTCGTCGTGCGACTTCGTCTTCCTCGTCGACCGAGACGATGTGCGTCGATTCGATTTCGTCGATCTGGAATCGCAACAGCTCGATGTCACGAACCCGAACTCGTTGGTCACCTCCGAGTGCAGCGAGGGATGCGTCGATCTCGGTGAGCCGAGCCCGAGCCGTCCGCAGGTCGGACAGGTCGACACCCGCGAATTCGTCGAGAGCCCCCCGCTGAACCGAGGCCGACAACAGGCTCTGATGGGCGTGCTGGCCGTGCAGATCGACGAGGCGCTCGCCGATTTCGACCAACTGCGCCACGGTCGCCAGACGTCCGTTGACATAGCCCCGACTTCGTCCGTCGACGGGAACGACTCGAGCGACCACCCACTCGTCGTCCCCGACGACGAATCGACCCTCGACTCGGGCTTCGGACGCTCCGGCACGAACTCGGGACGCATCCGCCCGGCCGCCGACCAGCAAATTGATCGCCTCGATCAACATGGTCTTGCCGGCTCCTGTCTCACCGGTCACTGCGACGAGGCCCGAACCCAGCACGAGGTCGAGCCGATCGATGACTCCGAGATCTTCGATGTGAAGTTCGACGAGCATTGCGCTCCTAACGGTCGGCCAGGCCGAACTTGGACTTCAGCACGTCGTGGAATCTCTCGCCGTGGACTTTCACGAAGACGGCCGGACGGGTGGCCTGGCTGCACTCGATCCGATCACCGGGTTGCAGGACACCCAAGTACTCGCCGTCGATGGCCAGTCCGACCGGGCGACCACCCGTGACCTCCATCTCCACCACTTCCGATGACGCGAGAACGAGAGATCGATCGAAGAGCATGTGGGGAGACAGCGGGGTCACGACGATCGCCTTCATGAGCGGTGACAGGATCGGGCCACGAGCCGACAGAGAATACGCAGTCGATCCAGTGGGCGTGGCCACGATCATTCCGTCGGCCTGATACGACGTGAAGGGCGCGCCGTCGATTCGCATCTGCAGTCGAACCGTGTGCCCCGCGGTGAGTTTTTCGAGCGACGCCTCGTTGAGGGCCCGATGGTGCGCGACGCCGCCCGCCGTGTGAACGGCCACGTCGAGCACGAATCGTGATTCACTGGCCAGGCGACCGGCGAAGAAGTCGGCGAGGGCATCGAGCATGGCGGGGGGTTCGACGGCGGTGAGATAACCGAGCAGACCCACGTTCACGCCCAGGATCGGCGTTTCGCTCTCACCGACGGCCTTCACGGCCCGCAGCACGGTTCCATCGCCCCCGATGCTCAGCACGAGCGACACCCGATCCTCGGGTGACCATGCTCTGGTCGCACTCAAACCGAGAGTCGAACGGTCGTCGGCCGCAGCCACCACCCCACAACCGTTCTCGAGCAGCCACTGTTCGGCACGACGAGCGAGAACAGCGGCATCGGGTCGATCGGCACGACCGACCAGGAGGACCGTGGGGGCCGACGTCATGTCGACAGTCTCCCACGCTTCCTGGCGTGCAGCAGGAACTCGACGTTGCCCTGGCCGCCCTTGATCGGCGACTCGATCACGCCGGCCACATCGGCCCCGGAAGCGGTCACGGCTTCGCTCACGACGTCGACGGCCTGACGATGCACGAGCGGATCGGTGACCACCCCCCGACCACGCGCCACCTCGCGTCGGCCCGCTTCGAACTGAGGTTTCACCAACAACACGAGATCCGCTCCGTCACGACACACTCCGATCAATGCGTCGATCACCAGAGTGAGCGAGATGAACGACAGATCGGCGACGACCATGTCGACCGACCCCCCGATGGCCGATTCGGTGACCTCGCGAACGTTGAAACGTTCGATCACCGTCACTCGATCGTCGTCACGAATCTTCGGATGCAATTGACCATGTCCGACATCGAGGGCCACCACGTGTCGCGCGCCAGCTTGCACGAGACAGTCCGTGAATCCTCCGGTGGACGCGCCGGCATCGAGAACTCGTCGCCCCGAGACGTCGATGTCGAAGCCCTCGAGAGCAGCGGCCAACTTCTCACCCCCACGTGAGACGAATCGAGCCGGTGGAGCATCGACGACGAGCGCGTCGGCGGGATCGACCAAGCGGGACGACTTCTCGGCCACCGCACCGTTCACGAGCACTCGACCGAGGTCGATCAAGTCCTGGGCTTCGTTGCGACTGGACGCGAGACCACGCCGGACGAGATCGGCATCGAGTCGACGGCGGCGTGACACGTGGTCACCGTACCGACCGGCATCGGACCTCGGACGTCACGATTCCAACAGAGTGCGAGCCACCGATCCCAGGTCGGCGGTGTCGATGTGGACATCGACGTCGAGATCGATCGCCTCACCGGGAGCGACCACGCCGGAACGAACCAACGCGTAGCGACAGCCGAGCGTGCGGGCGAAGAGTCCATCAGTACTCGGACGATCCCCGACCATGACCGCCTGCGTCGACACTCCTCCGGCGAGACGGCGCACGACCTCGGCCATCGGTACGTGCGGTTTGCCGGCGACGATCGGAGCGACTCCCGCCGCCGTCGCCACGGCGGCGAGGATGCTTCCCCCACCCGGGATCGGTCCGTCGGGAGTCGGATAGGTCGCATCGTCATTGGTGCCGATCAATCGCGCCCCCGCTCGTACTGCTGTCGCCGCTCGTCGCATGACTTCGAAGTCGAAATCCCGATGGAAACCCACCAGGACCGCGTCGATGAGCTCGGGATCGCGGTCTGCATCATCGTGCGACATCACCTTCGCTCCCCGCCGGCCGAGCTCTTCGCGAATCCCCGGACCTCCGCACACGAGTACCCGTTCGCGAGGTTCGACGAGCGATGCACCAGCCGCAGCCGACGTCACCACGTCCCCGGTGGCGGGGATCCCGATCTTCGCCAACGACTCCTCCACCGCGGCGACCGGTGACGAGGAATTGTTGGTCACGAACATCACGCGCCAACCAGCCGAGCGCAGATCGTGGACGGCTTCCACCGACCCGGGAATCGGGCGGTGGGCGAGCCAGATCACCCCGTCCAGATCGCAGAGGAGGAGTCGATCGCTCACACTCCCATCTTGCCAGTGCCTCGTGTTTTCCGGTCGGGCTGTCGAGATGCCAACCTGGTGACGTGCCTCGCTTCGAACCGTTCCGTGCCCTTCGCTACTCGGGGGTCGATCTCGATCTCGTCCTGGCTCCCCCGTACGACGTTCTCTCCGAGAACGATCGACGCGAGCTGGGAGCCCTCCACCCTGCGAACATCGTCCACGTCGACGTCCCGATCGAAAGCGACGGCCCGTCCCGCTACGAACAGGCCGGGCGACGACTTCGTTCGTGGGTCGACCAAGGCGTCCTCGTCGCCGACGTCGAACCGTCGTTCACCGTCTACCGCATGGAGTTCGTCGATGCCCAGGGTCGCTCCCGTCGTACGAGCGGTGTGATCGGCGCGCTCGAGGTCGTCGACGAAGGTGCCGGAGGAGTCCTCCCCCATGAGCGCACCACCCCGAAGGCCCGTACCGACCGACTCGATCTCACTCGCGCCACACTCTCCAATCTTTCGCCGGTCTGGGGTCTGTCACTGGCCGCTGGCCTCACCGATCTTCTCGCCGAACCGGGAGAACCTCTCGGCTCGGTCGACGTCGACGGAGTTCGCCACGTTGTCGAGCGGGTGAGCGACCCCGACCGTGTCGCCGCCATGTCGCAAGCAGTGTCCGGCCACGATGTCGTGATCGCCGACGGTCATCATCGATACGCCATCAGCCGTACTTTCCGCGATGAAGAGAGGATCAACGACACCGGGTCTCACGGACGCGCCGAGACCACCATGACCTACGTGGGCGAATTGATCGCCGACCAACTGAGCGTGGCTGCGATTCACCGTCTCTACTCGGGTGTCGACTTCACTGCGCTGCGGGACACCCTCGCCCAGTCCTTCGACCTCGAACCAGCCGGCGCCGTCACTGCCGACATCACGAACGACATGGATCGTCGAGGATCCCTCGTTCTGGTCGCACCCGACGGCCAAGGAACCTGGCTCACTCCACGCGCCGATGCCTTCACGGGAGTTCGCGATCTGGACGGCGCCCGCCTCGAACACGCTCTCGAATCACTGACTCACGACGTGACCTACCAACACGGCGTCGATCACGTGGTCGAGGCGATTCGAGCCGGCCGGGGCGGAACGACCGCCGGTGTCCTCATTCGCCCCGTGACCGTCGCCGAAATTCGGCGCACGGCCGACGAAGGACTTCTCATGCCGCCGAAATCGACGTTCTTCACACCGAAGCTTCGTACCGGACCCGTGATCCGGCCCCTCTTCGACCTCTGACCGAGTGACCGCCTCGACGACTCAGGTGTTCGAGGCCGCGTAGATACTGGCGATCGCGGCGTCGAGAGCGGCGTCGAAATCGGCGTCGGATTGCTTAGCCGACAGTCCTTCGGTCAGGGCACGTGAGAAGCTGGCGATCATGCCGTGATTGCGGGACAACTTGGCGTTCGCATCGTCACGTGAGTAACCCCCCGAGAGCGCCACGACGCGCAGCACACTCGGGTGAGCGACCAGATCGGCATAGAAGTCGTCAGTCGTTGGCAGTGTGAGCTTCAACATGACCGGCTGATCGGCCGGTTGCCCGGACAGCTCGTCGAGAATCTCGGCTTTCAGGATCTTCTCGGCCTCGTCTTTCGACGGACTGTTGATGTCGACCTCGGGCTCGATGATGGGAACCAAACCGGCCGAGAGAATCTGACGACCCACGGCGAACTGTTGCGCCACGACGTTCTTGATTCCGACCCGATCTGCAATCTTGATCACCGATCGCATCTTGGTTCCGAAGATTCCTTTGCCGACCGCTCGCCCGAGTAAAGCATCGAGTTGCGGCATGGGCTTCATCATCTGAACGCCGTCGCTCTCGTCCTCGAGGCCTTTGTCGACCTTCAGGAACGGTACGACCTTCTTCTTCGACCAGAGATAGTCGGCGCTTCCGATCCCTTCGATCTCACGATCCATGGTGCCTTCGAACAGGATCGCGCCGAGCACCCGGTCGCCGGTGAACGCCGAGCTCGTGATCATTCGGGAACGCATGCCGTGGATGAGGTCGAACATCTCTGCCTCCGAGGAGTACTCGGACTCCTCGATTCCGTAGAGACGCAGGGCTTTCGGGGTGCTGCCGCCGCTCTGATCGAGCGCGGCGATGAAGCCGTGGCCACTGCGAAGGCGCGTCAGTTGTTCCTGATTCATGCCCCGAAGAGTAGTTCTCGGTCGACGGCCGCACCCACTAGGTCGGCCGTCTTGCGCAGTGCGGATGTCACCCGAGCCCGTTGGCCGACCGGAATCACCTGCGACGCCCGGACTTCGGTGCGACTCCCCGTGGTGCCGCCGGCCCGAAAGAATCGTCGTCGAGTCTCTCCGATCACGAGAACGGCGTCTCCGGCAACCAGACGTTCGAGATCGCGAACTCGCCGAGGGTCGACCATCGAAACCGGAACCGTCGATCGAGATTCGAACGAACTCTCGGTGGTGACCTCGAGGGCGACGACCGTGCTTCCCGACGGCAAGGAACGCCAGACCGGATCGCTGCTCAATGTTCCTCCGAGAACCGTGATGTTCATGACGATTTCCTCCCTTTCGGATCGAACGCACGCGACGTGAGTGCGTCGTCGTTCCGAAGTGTGGAATCGAACGTCAGAGCGAGGCGATACGTTGCGTCACGTCGGCGTAACGGGCATCAACGGCGGCGATGCGCCGGAACGTCTCGCGGGCCCGACGCACGTCTCCGGCTCGATCGTAGAGATCGGCGAGGACGTACCACTGCTTCAGGTGGTGCGGCTTGATCCGTCGAGGCACCGAGGCCGTCCTCGCCATGAGCGCAATCGCGCCGCGCATGTCGCCCCGCTCGGCGAGCGATCCGGCGTACACGATGCGACCCTCGGCCATCACCTCATGAGACGGTGACGAATCCTTGATCTCGGCCCACACTTGATCGACCTCGGTCCAACGGCGCAGTGCGCGATAACAGTCGGCGAGCACCGGGAGATCCTCGGTCCGAGGACGCAGGTTGCGAGCGATCTCGAGCGAGGCGATGGCATCGCGCCACTTGCCGAGGCGATAACAAGACAGTCCGATCACTTCGTGTACCGCCGCGACCTGAGGCATCTCCTTGACGAGGGAACGAGCCATCCGCAACGAATCGGTGAAGCGTTCACCTTCGAGAGCCACTTGCGCTTGCAGGAGACGATCCTTCAGACGGGCCGCTCGACGCGGTTCGAGGACGTCGTCGACTCTGGCCGCCACATCCGGTGCGAGTTCACCAGGACGTTTCGACTCGCGTCGCTTCGGAGTCGCTGTCGTCTCCCGACCGCGCTCGGTCGCCGAGCGCGCCGCATCACGTACCGATCCTTCATCGATCCAGATCTCGGGCGAACGTTCGACACGTGTCTGTTCGATGCCCTTGCGAACTTGTCCGGCCCCGCGCGCTCGCACCGCCGCGCGACGTCGCTCGGCTTCGTTCTTCGGCTCTCGTTCCTCGGCGCGTGCCCGCCGAGGAGGGAGACGACGGGCGTCGTCGTCTCGCCGATCATCACGTCGGCCGAAACGCCGATCGTCACGTCGATCAACACGACGGTCATCACGTCGCTCATCACGACGGTCATCGCGTCGATCATTACGACGATCATCACGTCGATCTCTACGTCGGCCGTCAGGACGATCCTGGGCCTCCGCCCGAGAACGTCCGTCGGTATCGCGAGACCGCGGTGTTCGCGACTCACCCGACCACGATCCACCGGA
>LFFH01000018.1 GCA_001510455.1 Actinobacteria bacterium casp-actino8 | reverse complement strand
TGCCATCACGGTTGCTTCTCGTCGGAGATTCGCAGAGTTGGGTTCTCACGGCCGGTCTCGACGAGTGGGCCGAGTCGAACGGAGTCTTCATCGCTGCGAGTCCGGGTGTCGGTTGCGGTATCGGAGCGAACACGAAGATTCGCTATCTCGGAATCGAATCCGACGGCCGTCCCGGATGCAGCGAATGGCGGGACGCGCTCCCCGAAATCGTTCAGAAGCTGAAACCGAACGTTGTCGTGATCGTG
The DNA here is from genome assembly GCA_001510455.1 of Actinobacteria bacterium casp-actino8. Next base: position 19,803 of record LFFH01000018.1, on the reverse strand, counting down.
GGAGGAACGGCCGACTTGTCCGATCGAGTTCTTCCCGGGGGTTCGCAGTGGACGCATGTCGGTGAGTCTGACTTCGACGAGTGGATCGCCGATGAGATGAGGTCGTTCCTCGACGTCGTGACGGCGACGGGTGCCAGGACCGTGTGGTTCTCCATTCCGTCCGTCGATCCGCCCTACATCGCCGGCGAAACGGGAGCTCCACCCTTCGACGAAGCATCGATCGATCGCACCGAGAGCTACAACTCCCTGATTCGTTCAGTGTCCGGGGCCGATGATCGGGTCGAGTTCGCAGATTTCGCCGCCGAGGTGCGAGCTCATCCCGGGGGAGAGTTCGAACCGAGAATGCGGCCCGATGGCGCCCACATCGATCTGAAGTACGCGCCCGAACTGGTCGAGTGGATCGACGCGACGATTCGAGCCGTCCATGCCGGTTGAGATAGGACGCCATGTTCGTCGGCGATGGTCTCGGTCGTCGGCGATCCCGGCCGTGTCGATCTGGTTCGTCGTCTACGTGGCGCTGGTCGTCACCGACCGGGAATTCGACACGTCGTACCTGAACTTCGGTTGGCAACTCGTTCCGTGGGACGTCCTGACATCGGACCCGATCCGCAGCATCTGGTTCCTCCACGTGCAACCGCCGGGCTGGAACCTGTTCCTCGGGGTTCCGGCTTGGCTGTCACCCCTCTCGGATCGAGTGACGGTTCAGCTCCTGATGCTCGGACTCGGTCTCGTGGTGGTGGCACTCGCGGCCACACTCGCACGAGAACTCGGTCTCGGTCGTCGCCCGTCGATCGCCGTGGCTCTCGTCGCGACCCTTCACCCCGAAGTGATGAAGGGAGTTTTCGAACCCAATTACGAAATCGGCGTGGCGGCCCTCCTGCTCGGCGTGGCTCTGGCCGTGGTTCGACTCGAATCGAAGCCGGAGTTCGGCCCCCATTTCATCCGCTTGTCGATCGTCCTGACCGCACTCGTGATGACGCGCAGTCTCTATCACCCGGTGCTCCTCGTTGCGATCCTGGTCGTGCTCGGAGCGTGGGGACGAAAGCGGTTGGATCGTCGATCACTGACGATCGCCGCTCTGGTGCCACTGATCTTGGTCGGTGGTTGGGTGATGAAGAATCAGGTCTTGTTCGGCCAGGCCAACCTGTCGAGTTGGTTCGGTATGAACCTTCAGCGAGCCGTGATTCCGGTTCTCGACCGCGACGAACTGGAATCGATGTACGAAAAGGGTGACGTCTCCGACATCGCCATGGTCGGACCGTTCGGCGACTACGCGTTGTACGAACCCTTCGTCGAACCGTGTTCTCCGTCCCATTCCCATCGATCGGTGACCGAACCCCTTCGTACCACCGATGAGGTCAGTCCCAACTTCAATTACGAGTGCTTCCTTCCCGTTTTCGAGCAGGCCGGCCGAGACGCGTGGGCGGTGATACGCGAGCATCCTGATGCCTGGCTCGAGGGTCGACTGTGGTCGTTGAGAACGACTTTCGCCGTGGCGACGTCACCGAGCGAATCCGAGTCGGTGGTGATGCGACTTCTCGACGATGTCTATTCGGTGATGCGACTCGACTATCGAGGTGTGCTGACGAACGAAGGATGGGGCACTCCGATCTACGGACGTCTGGTCGCGCCGACCGATTTCGGTCTTCTTCTCGTCGGTGCCTACGTCCTCGTCGTTTCGACCGGGATCGGCGTGGTAGTTCGTGGTGTGCGTCGCCGTCGAATGGAGCAAGGGGACTGGACGATCGTGGTCACGTCGTTGCTGGCCGGGTTCACGATCGTCGTGGGTGCGGTGGCCGAGTTGGGTGAACAATCACGATTCCGAACGGCGGTCGATCCTCTGGTGACGGTGCTGTTGGTCGTGCTCGTGTCGCGTTTCGTCGCCCATTTCCGAGGCCGGGATCGGGGTCAGTCGCAGGCCGAGTCGGTCGGCTGATAGACGATCGCGCCGTCGCGGTCGGTTCTGAGCAGTCGACCGGAGTCGACTTGGTCGTCGAGAAGTTCGAGGTCGGCCGCGAAGAACATCGCCTGATCGCTGAGAACCACTGCGCCGTCGTTGGTGGCCAGCGCGCACGGAAGGTTCCGATAGATCGGTTCGATGTCGACGTTCTCGCCGGTGAGCATCTTCACCGGTGTCGGCGCGTAGGCCGCCGGTAGTCCGGTGTCCCAGTGGACTCCGTCGGCATCGTTCGATATCACGATGGACACGTCGAGTTCGGTGGCGACACGGGAATAGACAGGAACTGTGTCGTCGTCACTGAACCGTTCGGCGAGATTCGACGGATCGACGGCGACCGCGAACCAGACCACGGTTGTGACTGCGGCGAGGCCGAGGGTTCGGTGGGAGGTCGGTGTCGCCCACGCCAGAGCAGCGAGCGAGAGGACACCACTCGGAAGCATCAGGCGGTTGTCGGCGATGACGAGGGCATCGAATCCCATCATCCCGGCGACGAGTCCCGAGGTGACGACGGCGGTGGCCACGAGGGCGATCTGACTGGCAGCCGGAAGACGGGATCGGCCGCGGAGATAGCCGAGCACGACGACGACCACGGTGCCGATCCACGCGAGAGCGACGATCCAGGACCACCACGTAGGTCCTTCGCCCGTGAAATAGGTGCGTCGGATGTCCCCTTGGCGCGAATCGAACCAACCACCCACCGACCGTGTGAACACCTCGAGATCGACTCGATCGAGGCCGCGCCATCCGGCGTTGTGGCCCCCGCCGTTCGCCGAAGCGAGAACGATGTTGATCGCCGCTGGGATCATGAGGAGTGTTGCTGCTCCGAACGATCGTCGACGTTCGCCGGTTCGCCGGAAGTGTTCCCAACCGGCCACGAGGGCGAGTGGTGCCCCGACGAAACGAAACAGAGACGTGACGACCACGAGTACTGCAACCGGCCACCACCGGCCGCCTTCGCGATATCGGACCAAGGTGATGACCAGCCCGAGGACCGACGCGCAGAAGAGGGATTCCGAGAGGGCCCCTTGGGTGACGAGACGCATGGCCGGCATTGCGGCCAGGGCAGCACCGACGGCGGCCAGCCACACGAGACGCGGAATGTCGATTCGCGACGAGCCTTCGCGGCGCCCGCTCCAACGACTGTCTCCGAGAACGACGAGTGCGGCGACTGCTGCAACGGCGACGACCACGAGCACGTGCATCGCGGCCCGAACTCCGATGAGCGCGCCGAGTGATCCGGCGACGAGCGGGTACCCCACCGGAAAGTCGACGAAGGGGAGTCGTCCACCTCGATTCAAGAATTCGATGGCATCGAAATTCGTGAACGAAGGAGCGAGTTGGGTCGTGAAGGGTCGACCGGAGGCGATCGCCTCGGCTCCGCTCCAGTAGGTGACGGTGTCGAGCAAGGGGACGATTCCGTCCCGCAACTGGACGATGGCCACGGTGGCGGCGCCGACCGCGGCCAACAGAGCTGCGATGAGAAGTGGCCGCCGTTCGGCACGACTTCCACCGGCTCGACTTTCGGGTGGTGACGAGGCCGGCCGCACACGGTGAGTCTGGCAGGTCGTCGACCTGACAACATGGCCTCATGAGTGCTGAAGATCGTGTGTCCGTATCCGTGTCCGGGGGAATCGCCGACGTGCGTCTCGACCGTCCCGACAAGCGCAATGCGCTCGACGGCGACATGTTCCTCGGTTTGGCTCGCGCCGGCGAACGATTGAAGGACGACCCGACGGTTCGCGTCGTCGTTCTGTCGGGAGAAGGATCGTCTTTCTGTGCCGGCCTCGACTTCGGTTCCTTTCAACAGATGGCCGGCGGCGCCACGGCATCCGACGATGCCGGCAATCCGGGGAGCATGGAGAAGGGGCGCATCACCCATCTCGGCCAGCAGGTGGCGTGGGTGTGGCAAGAGATCCCGGTGCCGGTGATCGCAGCCGTACATGGCCACGCACTCGGTGGTGGAATTCAGATCGCTCTCGGAGCCGACATCCGGATCGTTCACCCCGACACTCAGATGTCGGTTCGGGAAATTCACTGGGGGTTGGTGCCCGACATGACGGGATCCCTCGTTCTGTCGCATCTCGTTCGACCCGACATCGCGAAGGAGCTGGTCTTCACGGCTCGTGTCTTCTCGGGCCGCGAGGCCTTCGAACTCGGTCTGGCCACTCGCTTGTCGGACGATCCCCGCACCGATGCTCTGGCGATGGCGGCGGAGATCGCCGGTCGGAGTCCCGATGCCGTCCGCGGGGCCAAGGCCTTGCTGAATCAGATGTTCACCGAACGAGCCGCCGACCAGTTCGCCGCCGAGCGCCGAATCATCGGTTCGCTGATCGGCCGGCCGAATCAGGTCGAAGCGGTCATGGCCAATTTCGAGAAGCGCCCTCCGGTTTTCGCCGATCCCTCCTGACCTCGCCGCGATTTCGTGACGAAGTCGTGACGCTGGTGTGACGCGAATCGTCCCTGAGGTGGGCAAATGGTTGGCGGCGGTCCGAGGCCGCACCTAGGCTTGAAAAGCCGTTCGGGCCAGCGTCGTCCCGGGGGCCACCAACATCACGTTGTCCGTGGACCCGAGAGAGTGACCATGACCATTTCCATGAACGCGTCCGGCCTGCCCGTTGCGCACGGCCTGTACGACCCCCGATTCGAGCACGACGCCTGCGGTGTCTCGTTCGTGGCCGATATTCACGGACGAGCCTCCCACGACATCGTCGTCATGGGTCTCGGCGCCCTGTGCAACCTCGAGCACCGAGGAGCCACCGGTGCCGAGGTCGACACCGGCGACGGAGCCGGAGTCCTGGTGCAGGTTCCGGATCGCTTCTTCCGGGGCGAGGTCGAGTTCGATCTGCCCGCCGCCGGTTCGTACGCGGTTGGTATCGGGTTCCTCCCCGCGGAACCAGCGGATGCCGACCGAGCGTGTGCAGCCATCGACGCCATCGTGGCCGCTGAGGGTCTGACGGTGCTCGGGTGGCGAAACGTGCCCGTCGATCCGTCGACGCTCGGAGAAACCGCCCGTCGAGCCATGCCGTCGTTTCGACAGCTGTTCGTGTCCGATCCGGGCGGAGCGAGTGGACTCGAACTCGATCGCAAGATGTTCGTGGCGCGCAAGCGCATCGAACACGAATTGATCGACGAGTTGAACACCTACTTCCCGTCGCTCTCGAGCCGCACCATCGTCTACAAGGGAATGTTCACGACTCCTCAACTCGGAGCGTTCTACCCCGAACTCGCCGACGAGCGAGTCGAGAGCGCTCTCGCTCTCGTGCACAGCCGGTTCTCCACCAACACGTTCCCGTCGTGGCCGCTCGCACATCCCTATCGCTTCATCGCGCACAACGGCGAGATCAACACGGTGCAGGGCAACCGCAACTGGATGAGAACTCGAGAAGCTCTGCTCTCGTCCGATCTCATCCCCGGACTCGAGAGGGCGTTCCCGATCTGCACTCCAGGGGGAAGCGACTCGGCGAGCTTCGACGAAGTTCTCGAGTTGCTGCATCTGGGTGGCCGTTCGCTGCCCCATGCCGTTCTCATGATGATCCCCGAAGCCTGGGAGAACCACGAGACCATGGATGCCGACAAGCGGGCCTTCTATCGGTTCCACTCCTCGCTCATGGAGCCGTGGGACGGTCCGGCGAGTGTCGCATTCACCGACGGAACCGTCATCGGCGCCGTTCTCGACCGCAACGGACTGCGTCCGAGCCGCTACTGGGTGACGGCCGACGGTCTGGTCGTCATGGCATCCGAAGTGGGTGTGATCGATGTCGAGCCGTCGAAGATCGTGAAGAAGGGTCGTCTGCAGCCCGGTCGAATGTTCTTGATCGACACCGCACAGGGTCGAATCGTCGACGACGAGGAGATCAAGCAGCAGTTGGCGGTCGCTCAGCCCTATGCCGAGTGGTTGGCCGATGGTCTGGTCGAGCTCGACGATCTGCCCGAGCGCGAACACGTGGTGCACAGCCATCTCAGCGTTCTGCGTCGTCAGCAGAAGTTCGGCTACAGCCACGAGGAGTTGAAGGTCATCCTGGCGCCGATGGCCAAGACGGGTACCGAGCCGATCGGTTCGATGGGCACCGACACCCCGATCGCCGTCCTGTCGGACCGCCCACGCCTGTTGTTCGATTACTTCCAGCAACTCTTCGCTCAGGTGACGAATCCGCCTCTCGATGCGATCCGTGAAGAGGTCGTCACGAGTGTGGCCTCGACGATCGGACCCGAATCGAACCTTCTCGATCCGGGTCCGGCCAGCTGCCGCCAGTTGGCGCTGCCTTTCCCGGTCATCGACAACGACGAGTTGGCGCGCATCATCCATGCCGACGACGACGGTGCGTTTCCGGAATTGCACGCCCACGTGGTCTCGGGTCTCTACCGCGTGGGCGGTGGTGGAGGCGCCCTTCGTAGCGCGCTGCGCGAGATCTGTGACGAGGTGTCGACGGCGATCGATGCCGGGGCCCGAGTCATCGTGTTGTCCAATCGCAACAGTGACGAGGTTCTCGCTCCCATCCCGTCACTTCTCATGACCGCTGCGGTTCACCATCATCTCGTTCGAGAGAAGAAGCGGACCAAGTGTGGACTCGTCGTCGAATGCGGAGACGCACGCGAGGTCCATCACATGGCGTTGTTGGTCGGGTACGGAGCCGGTGCGGTCAACCCGTACCTCGCCTTCGAGTCGATCGAGGACATGATCCGCGAGGATCTGCACGGTCTCGGTGGTGCCGATCCGGTCACCGCGGTCAAGAAGTACATCAAGGCCGCCGGCAAGGGTGTTCTGAAGATCATGTCGAAGATGGGTGTGAGCACGGTGGCGTCGTACACCGGTGCTCAGATCTTCGAGGCCATCGGCCTCAGCCGAGAGCTGGTCGACGAGTACTTCACGGGCACCGTGAGTCGTCTCGGCGGTATCGGTCTCGACGAGATCGCCGAGGAAGTCGCCATCCGACACGCCGTGGCCCACCCGTCGAACCCCGAACACCGAGCCCACCGCAAGCTCGAACTCGGTGGGGAATACCAATGGCGTCGCGAAGGGGAGTACCACCTCTTCAATCCCGAGACGGTCTACCGATTGCAGCACAGCACGCGCGCCAAGCGCTACGACGTGTTCCGTCAGTACAGTCGGGCTGTCGACGACCAGTCGAGAAATCTGGCGACGCTACGCGGACTCTTCGAGTTCCGCTCGGGGGTGCGTTCGTCGGTGCCGATCGACGAGGTCGAGTCGATCGAGTCGATCGTGAAGCGATTCTCCACGGGCGCCATGAGCTACGGATCGATCTCTGCTGAGGCCCACGAGACGTTGGCGGTTGCCATGAATCGCATCGGTGGCAAGAGCAACACTGGCGAGGGTGGTGAAGACTCCGAGCGTCTACACGACCCGGTGCGTCGATCGGCGATCAAGCAGGTGGCTTCGGGTCGTTTCGGAGTGACGAGTGAGTACCTGACCAACGCTGATGACATCCAGATCAAGATGGCGCAGGGAGCCAAGCCCGGTGAAGGTGGTCAGCTCCCGGGTCACAAGGTGTACCCGTGGGTGGCCAAGACCCGGCACTCGACTCCGGGTGTCGGTCTGATCAGTCCGCCGCCCCACCACGACATCTATTCGATCGAGGATCTGAAGCAGTTGATCCACGACCTGAAGAACTCCAATCCGTCGGCTCGCGTTCACGTGAAGCTGGTCGCCGAAGTTGGTGTGGGTACCGTCGCCGCTGGCGTGAGCAAGGCCAAGGCCGACGTCGTGCTCATCTCGGGGCACGACGGCGGAACTGGTGCCTCACCTCTCACCTCGTTGAAGCACGCCGGCGCACCGTGGGAACTCGGTCTCGCCGAGACCCAGCAAACGCTTCTCCTGAATGGTCTGCGAGATCGAATCGTCGTTCAGGCCGATGGGCAGATGAAGACGGGCCGCGACGTCGTGATCGCTGCACTGCTCGGAGCCGAGGAGTTCGGATTCGCGACGGCCCCACTCGTCGTGAGTGGCTGCATCATGATGCGCGTGTGTCATCTCGACACCTGTCCGGTCGGAATCGCGACCCAGAACCCCGAGTTGCGCAAGCGCTTCTCGGGCCAGCCCGAGTTCGTGGTGAACTTCTTCGAGTTCGTGGCCACAGAAGTACGCGAGATCATGGCCCAACTCGGCTTCCGGACGATCGAGGAAATGGTGGGTCACAGCGAGATGCTCGACACCAAGGCGGCGGTCGACCATTGGAAGGCCCGCGGCCTCGACCTGGCGCCGATTCTCGCCACCGCCGAGAATCCGTATCAGCAGACGATGCATCAGAGTGTCACCCAGGATCACGGTCTCGCCGAGGCACTCGACGTCGAGTTGATCGCCATGGCCGAGAAGTCGATCGAGTCCGGTGAGCCGATTCGATTCTCGTCGGCCATTCGTAACGTGAACCGGACGGTCGGAACCATGCTCGGGCACGAAGTGACCAAGCGCTGGCGGGCCGAAGGTCTGCCGCCGAACACGATCCAGATCGACTTCCGCGGATCGGCCGGACAGAGTTTCGGAGCCTTCGTCCCGTCGGGTGTGACCATGCGACTCGAAGGAGACGCCAACGACTACTTGGGCAAAGGTTTGTCCGGTGGTCGTCTCGTGGTGAGACCCGATCGCGACTCGTCACTGGTGGCCGAGGACAACGTGATCGCCGGAAACGTGATCGGGTACGGAGCGACCAGCGGCGAGATCTATCTACGCGGCATGGTCGGCGAGCGTTTCTGCGTGCGTAATTCCGGGGCCACGGCCGTGGTCGAGGGCGTCGGTGATCACGCATGTGAGTACATGACCGGTGGAAGGGTCGTCGTGCTCGGAGCCACCGGCCGTAACTTCGCGGCCGGAATGTCGGGGGGTGTGGCCTACGTGTACGACCCCGACGAGACGTTCGCGAGCAAGGTCAACTACGAGCTCGTCGATCTCGAACCGCTCGAGAGCACCGACCTCGATTTCCTGCGCACGACGATTGCCGATCACGTCGAGGAAACCGACAGCGCCGTGGGCCGTCGCATCCTCGACGGATGGGAGGCCGAGGTCTCGCACTTCCGCAAGGTGATGCCACGTGACTACAAGCGTGTGCTCGGAGTCCTCGCATCGGCATCCGACAAGGGATGGTCCGAAGAGGAGACCCTGCGCCAGGTGATGGAGGTGTCCAGTGGGTGAGACCACCGGTTTCTTGAAATGGGATCGCGAAGGACCGAGTCGACGTCCGGTGCCGGTTCGGCTTCGTGACTGGAAAGAGGTCTACGAGCCGTTCGACCGGGAGGCCCTGAAGCGTCAGGCCGGTCGATGCATGGATTGCGGGATCCCGTTCTGCAACAACGGTTGTCCTCTCGGCAACCTGATTCCCGATTGGAACGACCTCGTGTACCGCGAACACTGGCGGGAAGCGATCGACCGTCTGCACGCGACCAACAACTTTCCGGAGTTCACCGGTCGACTCTGCCCGGCGCCGTGCGAGTCGGCGTGCGTCCTCGGAATCAACGCCGATCCGGTGGCGATCAAGCAGGTCGAAGTCGAGATCATCGACCGTGCCTGGTCCGAAGGTTGGGTCACCCCGCAACTCCCGAGTGTGAAGACCGGTCGGCGCGTCGCGGTCATCGGCTCCGGACCAGCCGGGTTGGCCGTTGCTCAACAGTTGACTCGTGCCGGTCACGAGGTGGTGGTGCTCGAGCGAGCCGATCGCGTGGGTGGACTACTGCGTTACGGCATTCCCGAGTTCAAGATGGAGAAGCGTCACGTCGATCGACGCCTCGAGCAGATGGAAGCCGAAGGCACCGAATTCCGCACGAACGCGGTCGTCGGACAGAACGTCGACATCGACGTTCTCGTGGCGTCGCACGACGCGGTCGTTCTGGCGTGTGGTGCGACGGCCTGGCGCGATCTCCCCATTCCCGGGCGTGAACTCGCTGGAATCCATCAGGCCATGGAGTACCTGCCCTATGCGAACCGAGTGCAAGAAGGTGATCTCGACTCGTCGCCGATCGACGTGGCAGGTCGTCACGTCGTGATCATCGGCGGTGGAGACACGGGAGCCGATTGTCTCGGGACCGCACACCGCCAGGGAGCAGCCTCGGTGACTCAGTTGGAGATCATGCCGCGTCCGCCAGAAGCTCGCTCGTCGGGCAATCCGTGGCCTCAGTACTCGATGACCTATCGCGTGTCGTCGGCTCACGAAGAAGGTGGTGAACGCATGTACAGCGTCAACACCGAGCGATTCGTCGACGACGGAAACGGTCGAGTTCGTGCGCTGCTGCTGCACGAAGTCGAGATGAAGGACGGCTCGTTCGTGAAGGTGGAAGGAACCGATCGCGAGATACCGGCTGATTTCGTGTTCCTGGCCCTCGGGTTCGTCGGTCCCGAAAAAGGAGGTTGGCTCGATCGACTCGGAGTCGAGCTCGACGAGAGAGGCAACGTCCGACGCAACGACTCGTACATGTCGAGTGTCCCCGGAGTGTTCGTGGCCGGTGACATGGGACGTGGTCAGAGCCTCATCGTGTGGGCCATCGCCGAAGGTCGCGCGTGCGCGGCTGGTGTGGATCGCTTCCTCATGGGGGAGTCGTCGTTGCCGGAACCGGTGCGTCCGACCGATCGACCTCTCGTGTGACGACGGAAGACGCGGGGTGTTCTGCCACCCCGTCGGGCGAGCGGAGAACTAGATTGTCGCCCGTGCGTGAGCGTCGTGTGATGTCGTCCTGGACCGTAGGAGGTGTCGCCGTGCTGATGGGAGCAGCGGTGCTGTCGGCCTGCGGCAGCGACCCGATGGCCACGGCCACCACGCTTCGTCCTCTCACCTCGACGAATTACGCCACGACACCTCCGTCGGTCGTCACCACGGTCGATCCGGCCAACACCCTTCCGCCACCGATGACCTACACGATCGTGTCGGGTGATTCGATGTACGGAATTGCGGCCAAGTTCGGCACGTCGGCCGAGGACATCGCGAGCTACAACAGTTGGGCCGACGGAATCCTGCATCCGTTGTCGCCCGGGATGGTGATCCTCATTCCCCCGACGGCGACGAACGTCTCGACGACTCTTCCCGGTCTGCCCATTCCCACCGACACCGAGGCTCCTACACCCGAACCCGGCCAAGGCAAGTACACGGTTCAGGCCGGCGACTCGTTGTCGCGTATCGCGAGTATGTGGGGAGTCGAGGTCTCGGCACTTCTGGCGGCCAACGGTTGGGTCGACATCGGTGTCGTGATCATTCCCGGTGACGAGATCAACATTCCGGCTCGCACCAAGGAACCAGTTCCCTGATCTTGGTGGTTCTGGTGGCGAAATCGTTGCGTGTTTCGCCGAGATCAGCCACCAGTTCCAGTGGCCGGCTTCAGGTTCCGAGATCGGGCCAACGGCGCTTCTGACGACGCCGGACTCCGGCGTTTCCGAGTGCTCGTCGTTCCGAGAGCGACCATTGACGTCGCCAGCCCGTGTATTCGGGTCCGGTGAGGCGTGGGCTCTCACCTCGTGCGGCTCGCTGACGGGCGGTCCAGTAGTCGGTGAGGGATTCGTCTCCGAGTTCGGTCACGGCCGCTTCGATACGGGCCGAGAAGCGACGTGTGTTCTCGCCGTCGGAGGCGATCAGCGGGCGTCCGAACACCACGTTGGTGGTGCCGGCACGGGGACGTTTGGCACCTTTGCCGAAGATGGAGCCGGTTCCGTCGATGAACACCGGAACCACTGGTGCACCGGTTCGCGACGAGAGGTACGCCGCACCACCCTTGAAATCCTGCCCCCATCCGTCGGGGGAGCGCCCTCCCTCGGGATAGATCACCAGACTCCATCCGTCCTCGATGAGCTTCTTGATCATCTCGGAGGATTTGCGCCCTGTCACTTCTCGATCGATCGGGATCGCGTTGAGGGAGAGCGAGGCCATGACCGCCTTCCATCGTTTGTCGAAGAAATAGTCGGCGGCCGCCGCGACGACGAGCTTCGAACGCCAGGGTTCGGGTACGACGGTGGCCATCAGCGCGGTGTCGAGGTGCGAATGATGGTTGGGGGCGAACACGAGCGCAGGTGGTTCGTCGAGACGGGCCAGATCGGCCAGGCGATCGGTTCCGTGAACGGTCGGACTGGCCACACCTCGCACCATCCACGAGATCGGACCGTTGACGAGTCCGCGACGCACGAATCGTGCCGGCGCTCGTCGGCTCCATTCGGTGTCGAAGGATGCTCCGAGGGTTTCTTCCTCGGCCGGAACCTCGACGCCGCGCGGAACGGTGGGAGCGGTGTACGGAAATCCTCGCCGGACGATCTTGGACATCGTCGGTCGAGTCAGCCGTTCGAACACGTCGCCGACTCGGCCGAGAGTGGCCAGGCGACTGGGTCGCCACGGAGCGTCGTCGCGCGCCATCAGACGCTCACGTCAGCCACGAGAAGCGGAGGTGTGTGGAGATGTGTGATGGTGGGCGCTCGTCCGACCACGTCACTCGCGATCTCGAGAGCGTCATCCATGGTGCTGGCCGGAACGAAACCGAGTCGACGCACCGTCTTCGGGTCGCCACCGACCACGATCACTCGACTGCAGTGCTTCATTCCGTGCGTACCCCAATACCACATGTAGAAGGGGTGAACACCGTGATAGGCGTAGCTGGTGCGGTAGAGGTGTTTGTACCACTCGTCCTCGGCGTACTGCTTCTCCCACTTCTGCGACATGACGTGTGGATCGGTGGTGTCGGCCAGGACCTGTTCGAAGAAGTCGATGTAACTCGGATGATGAACCGGGTTGAACTCGGGTCGACACGGGTGCGTCATGATGATCACTCCGCCCTCGCGCACGAGAGGCGCTCCCCGATACATGTTGAAGTAGTAGCCCATCGCCATCACTTGAACGAGGATTGGGTTCAGGATCGAGTGAACGTTGTACGGGCTGATGTAGGGGATGCCCATGGTGAGGATGTCGGTCTGACCCTTCACCTCGACGAGTTGCTGCTCGTAGACGTTGGCGGTGGTGATGCGGTGCACGGCCTCCACCTCACCGGCCTGCACGCTCGTCATCTGATGGGGAGCCTCGATCGAGTGGAAGATGTTTCGTGCGAGACGATGTGGAGTTCGGGCCAGAGCCTTGGTGGTGCCGAGGTAGGTCATGCGATCGCGTGGCGACCATTCCCACTCGCGTTTCGACAAGAAGTTGAACGGGGAGGGGAAAGTGTCGGTGTTGAGAGTCGTTTCGATCTGGAACACCTTCACTCCACTGTCGAGGAGCACCTTGCCCATGCGCCAGTTGCTCTTGTGGAGTTCGCTGCGATGCTGATCCATGAAGCTTCGAGAGTGAGTCATGGTCTCCGGGTTGTGGTGATGGCGGAGCGACTTGTACGACGAGAGTCCGGTCGCCGTGCTCTTCCAGCCTCCGTCCATGGCGACCAGGTTGATGTTCACGTACACCAACAGATCGCTCTCGGCGGCCCGCTTGTTGATCTCGACGTCCTCACCGTGAGGTGTGGTGCCGAGGTAGGTGAGCGCTTCGGGATCCTCGGCGTCGTGCTGGTAGAGCAGTCCGCGCGGAGCGAAGGCGTCGTAGACGCGATCACCCACGGCGTGCCGCAGTTCCGACTCGGTCATGCGGCGGTGCAATGCGAGGGCCGAGATGATGTGAACGTCGTCGACACCCGCTTCGGCGGCCAGATCGAGTACCGCTTCGATGATCCGTTGACGTATGTCGGGCCGACGCATCTTGGGCAACGGAAGACTGACGTCGTCGAACGCGATCGTCAATTTCATACCTGGGAACAACAGAGTCGGGAGCGGGTCCTGGTCGATCGGGTTCAGGAGCGCGTGCAGGATGGCGCCGTCGACGTCCTCGATGGCCGGCAGTGGTTCGGGCGCGTAGATGACGCGGCTGCGGCCAGCCGGCAACTTCTCGAGCGAGAAGTTCTCACCGCGCCAGAAGAGGATCGGTGGAGTCGAACGATCGACGTCGAGAACGAATCCGGGACGGGGCATCAGGAGGCCTCCTGTGTTCGGCGTGAGTCGGTGGGACGAAGATCGAAGGCGATCTTCACGGCGCCTCGGCGTCCGGCCGTCGAGGCGTGGGTGAGCGCGTTCTCGTAATCGTCGAGGCGGTACGTGGCTGAAAGCAGGCGATCGACCGGAATGTCGAGGGCACTCTCGATCGCCAGATCGAAGGTACGGCGACGTGAACCGTCGGACAGAGTTTCGGTGCCGTACGTGTACGCGCCCACGATCGCGGTTTCCCGGTGCCAAAGACCGGTGAGGTCGACATCGACCGAGGCCGGCATGCCGAGCAACGCAATCGTTCCCCTCGGGCGCGTGAAGCGCAACGACGATGCGATGCTCGCCGAATTGCCGACGGCGTCGATCGTCGCGTGCGCGCCGCCCGTGAGATAGTCGCCGACCACGTGGCAACCCACTTCGCGTCTCACGGCGCGTGGGAGTTCGTCGTCGGGTACGACCACGTCGGCTCCGAACGCTCGGGCGAGGGCTTGTTGATGCGGGTAACGCGCCCCGACGACGATGCGAACGCCGCCCAGAAAACGGCGCAACCCGAGAACGGCGGTCAGTCCCATCGTTCCGGCGCCGAGGACGGCCACGACCGGTGTTTCGCCGGCCGACCGCGCCCGCTCGACGACCCCGCGGAGCGACAATGCCGCATGGATGCCACCGGCGAGCGGTTCGACCAGGACTGCCCGTTCGTCGCCGAGTTCATCAGGGATCAGGTGGATCTGGCTCTCGTGGGCCACGAACTCCTCCGACCAGCCGCCTCCGGTCGAGCAGCAGAAGCCCGTCTGGATGCCGGGTTCGAGAGCTCCGCCGACGAGGTGCGCGTAGTCGTCGCCGTCTCCGGGAGCCGCATCGGGGAAGGGGAGGGCCAAACCGCGCGCGGCGTGACCGAGGACTGGTTCGACGACGACACGTCGGCCCGCCTCGTCGAGGCCGACGACTTCGTGTCCGGGAACGAAGGGGAACGACACCCAGTCGAGGAAATACGTGGACGCTCGTCCTTCGACGAGTGACAGGTCGCTCCCGCATATTCCGGCGAGAAGAGGTCGAATTCTCTGCCAGCCGTCACCGGGAAGTGACGGTGCATCGAGCGAGGTGAGTTCGAGGGGTCCGAGCCGTACTGCGCCGGCCGGGCCGAAGGACCCGGCGAGCCGCGCCAGAGCCAACTTGGCCGGTCGGCGATCGATACGCAGGGCGCGAATCATCGTCGGTCCCGTCGACGGGAGTCGGCGTCGAAGCGTCGACGCTCTCGTTCGGACACGAGGGGTCCGATGGGCAACAGGCGTTTGGGGGCACCGTCGGCCTTCGACCAATTCTCGACCAGCCAGCCACGTTTGCGCGCGATAGCAGCCAGACGCGTCTCGGGATTCACGGCAACCGGAAATCCGACTGCCTCGAGCAGCGGAAGGTCGCTCGTGGAGTCGGCATAGGCGACGCACTCCTCGAGCCGGAATCCTTCGGCCGAGCAGTAGTCGGCGAGGATCTGGGCGCGGGTCTCGCCGGTGGGGGGAACGCGAGACAGCTCACCCGAATACGTGCCGTCGGGGCGAATCGTCATCTCGGCCGCCACGATCTCGTCGAAGAGAGGTCGCAAACCTTCGACGGCGAACCCGAGAGCACCGGTGATGAGGACGGTTCGATGTCCGAGGGCACGGTGTTCGCGCACCCGCCGCAAACCTTCGGGGAACGACTTCGTCATGATCAATTGCGACAGCAACTCGACGGCATCGACATCGATCTGATCGGCGGGAGCGTCCTCGTACCGTCGGTAGAAATAGCGAAGGAAGTCGGCGCGATCCTTGCGATCCATCGAAAGAAGCCCGGGCGCTTCGCGCAGGGTTCGAGCCACGTAGCGAATGCGCTCGGAGGTGTCGAGTCGTCGCGTCGCGAGCCACGAGTAACTCTCGACCACGTTCGACGCGATGAGAGTGTTCTCGAGATCGAAAGCGGCCACGTGGCGGGACGGATCGAGGACCTGACGCTTCAGGCGCTCGCGCCGATCGACGACCGTGCGGCCTGGCGTGGTCTTCACGCGGGCGTGCAGCACCACCGACGGCAGATGAATTGTCGCGATGTAGGTGGGCCAGTCGACGACTCGGGGATCGAGGCAGAAGGCCGCTCGGTCGGCGTCGTCGAGCCGTTCGTGCACGGCCATCAGATTGTCGACCTGGTAGATGGCCTCGCACTCGGTATAGAGGCCGTACAGCTCGACGTATTCGAGAGCTCTTTCGATGTCACCGCGTCTTTCCTCGAGGCGAGCCGACCAGGCCGCTTGAGCGCCGCGGAGTGGCAGGGACTGCAAGGCCCGCTCGGATCGAGTGACGAGTTCCTTCGCGCGTGAGAGCTGCTTCTGAACGCGGCCTCGACCCGGGAAGTTCCAATCGGGAACCACGATCGGTTGCCCGTGGCTGTCGTAAATGGGGTGCTCGGTGAACCAATCGCGAACGTTGTCGACGAGTGTGCGGTACTTCAGAGGATTCGTGGAGCCCGAGGCGACCTGAGTGATACGCGGAGCCTCATCGGGGCCGAGAGCCGCCACGGCGACGATGGCCGCAACGACGATGTCGACCGGAATCACGTCGATCGTTCCCTCGGGTACGCCCGGGAATTCCTTCAGCAGCCCACGGGCGTAGGAGATGATGACCGGCTCGGCCATGCGGAATCCACGGATCCAGCCGGGAAAAGGTTCGGCGAGCGCCGATTCGATGATCGACGGACGGACGATGCTCACCGGCACGTCGCCCTTGGTCTCGTGCAATGCCTGCTCGCCCAAGGCTTTGGTGAACGCGTAGGCATCCGGCCAACCGACGCTGGCCGCGCGAGCACGTCCCGCTTCGACCAGGCGGTCCTTCACCCAGGCTTCGCGAAGATTCTCCGTCTTCTCGGCCAGTGCCGGCGCGCCGGCGGCGCCGAGTTCATGGCGAGCGTTCTCTCGGAATCGCTTCAGATTGGCGGGAGTGCGACTTTCGGCTTCGATGTCGCTACGGAGACGTCGTGCGGCAGCGACCTCGGTTCTCCAATTGAGACCGATGTCGAATGGACCCTCGCTCACCAACTCTTCTGGTGCGTTGCCGCGACGATTGCCGGCGACATAGCACGTGGAGACGGCCACGAGGTGAGGGCGTCGTCCATCGGCTCGAGCCGGCTCGTCGTTCAGGACGGCGGCGATGCGCATCGGGCCGAGCAGGTTGATCTCGACGGCGCTGTCGAGCGGAGAGTCGAACGCGACGCTCGCCGCCGAATGGATGATCACGTCACAGGAGGCGAACGTGGATCGATCGTCGGGGGAGAGTCCGAGTCCGTCGGTTCCGACGTCACCTCGCACGACGCTCACGCGCCGGGCGATCGTTGCATCGAAGTCGTCACCCCACTCGGCACGGAGTCGGTCGAATGCGTTGTTCTTGAAGATCTCCCGTCGCACGCGCTCGGCGGCCGGAGTGCGACGGCCGTCGCGGACGAGCAGAACGAGTGCGCAGTCGGGGACCGATCGAAGGAGGCGTTCGACGAGGGCCGTTCCGACGAAGCCGGTCGCGCCCGTGACGGCGATGCGCCGTCCGGCCAGAGCCTGAGCGATCATCGTCCTGTTGTAGCACAGTTCTCTACCAATTGGTAGAGAAAGCGGGAAGAACCTGCTAGGAAGGTCCCATGGCCCGTCGTAGTGGCACTCGTGACCAGATCCTCGATCGGGCGACCGACCTGTTCGGGCGCTGGGGGGTGGAGGCGGTCAGCCTCGACCAGATCGCCCAGGAGGTCGGGGTGGCCAAACAGACCCTCCTGTATTGGTTCCCGTCGAAAGACGATCTGGTCGAGCACGTCCTGGCGGCGACGGCCGAGGAACTGGCGGTCGTCGTGGAGGCAGCGATTCGGGCGGCTCCCGATGATCCCCTCGACCGGATCGAAGCGGTGGTCAAGGCAGTGTTCCGTCCGGCCGTGCGGCGTCCGGCGTTGCTCGGGTTGATCCGCGAGATGAGTCGACTCCCTCCCGAAACGAGCGAACGGGTGGCGACCCACATGAGACCCCTCGCCGATCGGGCCGTGGCCTGGATGCGGACCGAAATGGATGCCGGGCGCCTCCGACGTTGCGACCCCGACATCGTGGTGGCGCTTGCGTACGCCACCGTCACCGGTATCGCAACCGAACCCGAGGCGCTGCGAGTCGTCGGATGGTCGGCCGACACGGCCGGCCTGCGTCGCCTTCGTGCCGAACTCGTTGCATTCCTGCGCGCCGCACTCACTCCGTGAGCGACCGGCTCCGTCGAACCCTCGTCAGCGGTTCGTGTTACGTCGACGACGTTCGTGGCGCTCGAGAGCCAATTCGACCAGGCGGTCGATGAGATCGGGGTAGTCGACTCCGGACGCGCCCCACAATTTCGGATACATCGAGATCGGTGTGAATCCGGGCATGGTGTTGACCTCGTTGCACAGGAAACCGCGCCCGCCTTCTTCGTAGAAGAAGTCGATTCGGGCCAGTCCGGAACACCTCAGCAGTCGAAAGACCGACAGTGCCATCTGTTGGACGTCGGCGATCGCGCCGACGTCGAGCTCGGCGGGCACGAGAAGAGTGGCTCCGTCGGTGACGTACTTGTCCTCGTAGTCGTAGAACTCGTTCCCGGGCACGATCTCGCCGGGAACGCTCGCCCGCGGATCGTCGTTCCCGAGAACGGCAACTTCGATTTCGCGACCGTCGATCGCCTCCTCGACGACCACCACTTCGTCGTACGTGAACGCGCGGTCGACCGCGACGACGAATTGGTCGAGGTCGTTCACCTTGCTGACACCGATCGAGGAGCCCATGTTGGCCGGTTTCACGAAGAGGGGATACCCGAGATCGCGCGCCGTGACCTCCAGACGAGAACGGGTCGAGGCGCCTTCGGTGATCGTGGTGTGTCGAGGCTGCGGAATGCCGTGTCGATCGAGGACGTCCTTGGCCATGGCCTTGTCCATGCACACCGCCGACGAGAGCACGCCGGAACCGACGTACGGCAGATCGAGTAATTCGAGAAGCCCTTGGATCGTTCCGTCCTCGCCCATTGGCCCATGGAGCAGAGGAAGAACGACCGTGGTGCCTGTCGATGCAGCGGCCATGAGGACGGGAGCCGACGACACGGGAAGACCGTCGGGTTCGAGTCGCTCGGGCAGTTCATCGGGGCCCTTCTCGAGGGCGGACATCGCCCCCTCGGCCAGGTGCCACGAGCCGTCGCGGTCGATGCCGATTGCGGTGACCTCGTAGCGACTGCGATCGACAGCCCGCAGGACGTGGGCGGCCGTCACGCACGACACGTCGTGTTCGGCCGAACGACCGCCGAAGACGACGACGAGGTTGAGCCGGGGCACGACGCGACCCTACCCGCAGGTGAATCTCTCGGTCGGGAAGGTCCGGGAATGGAAGCCGTCGGGTCGGTCTCAAGAACTACGATGACATGCCATGTCCTCGTCGGGTCCGTCTCGTGCTTCGGCGCCGACTTTTCTGACCCACCACGCCCTTCGGATCAAGGGCTTCGCCCGGGTCGACACGTTGGCCGAGATGATCGAGCTCGATCAAAGTTCCGTGGAGAGTCACCTCCAGTCGATGGCCGGAGCCGAATGGGCGATGTTCCGAGAGGCCCGCTCGCTCTGGCAACTCACTCCGCAGGGACGTCAGGCTCACGTGGACGCGCTGGCGACCGATCTGGAGGGCATCGATCTCTCTCCACTCAGTCCCCATTATTCGGATTTCCTCGAACTGAACGGGGCCTTCAAGGAATTGTGCGGTGAATGGCAACTTCGTGACGGCGAGATCAACGATCATTCCGACAGCGCCTACGACGCAGCTGTGATCGAGCGGTTGTCCGATCTCGATGCGTCAGCACGTCCGATCGTGACGTCGATGTCATCGGTCATCGGACGACTCGCGACGTAC
>LFFH01000017.1 GCA_001510455.1 Actinobacteria bacterium casp-actino8 | reverse complement strand
CACACGATTCCTCGATCCATGTACACACCGTTGTCGAGGAACGACCCGCCACCACTACCGCGTCCGCGTGCGGCGGCCTCGGCGAGCGCGGCTTGTCGCCGCGCTTCGAGGATGGCCTTCACTCTTTCGTTCTCGAGACGTTCGGCTTCGATCTCTTGCAGACGTTTCAAGTCGGCCTCAGCCTGAACTTTGGCCGCCGCGTAGTCGTCGATGGCCTGCTCGGTCGCGATCTTGGCTCGGCCCAATCGACGACGTTTGTCCGCGAGCTCGGTGGCCACGGCGTCGTATTCGTCGAGTCTCGCCTGTGAGGTGTCGGTGGCGATCGCGAGCAGAACGTCCATCTGCGCCTGTTCGGTGGGTCCTTCCAGGCCCGACAACAACGGAATCCCTCGCGCGCCCGACACGAACCGCTGTACCGCCAGCTCCTCGACGTCGATCTGCAACTGTGATGCCACCGCTTCGAGTTCGGCCACTTGAACCGCAAGATCTTGCTCTTCGATCGACAGCGAGTCGAGACGTGACTCGGCGTCGAACATCGCCGATGCCGCACGGTCGGCCCGATCACGAGCGGCCTGGATCTCGGCCGCCGCGCGTTGGGCGGCCGACTCGTCGGCCGACACACCGGACACAGCGAGCGTCGCACTACCGACGATCACGGCCACGACGACGGTTCCCACCATCAGGCGCGCTCGACGGAGGGACTGCGACGACATCGCATTGAGAGTACCGAAATCGTCCTTTCTGTTACCGTCACCCCGACGATGACTTCTGCTCCCTCCCTGGATCTTCGGGACGTTTCGGTCGTCCGTGACGGACGACTCGTTCTCGACGAGGTGTCACTTCGCGTGGGCCGAGACGAGCGATGGCTCGTCCTCGGAGCGAATGGTTCCGGCAAGACCACACTCGTGAGAATCGCAGCCATGTACGACCATCCGACTCGCGGATCGGTGTCCGTGGTCGGAGAAACTCTCGGCTCGACCGATGTTCGTGCACTTCGCCGACGCATCGGTTACGTCTCGGCGTCGTTGGCCAGCGACCTTCGGCCGGCCCTCGCGGCGCGTGACGTCGTGATGACGGCTCGTCACGCGGCCCTCGAACCCTGGTGGCACGATTACGACGATGCCGATCGCCAGCGAGCCGAGCAATGCCTCGGTCGTATCGGAGTCGCCGAATTCGCGGATCGCTCGTTCGGATCGTTGTCGTCGGGCGAACAACAACGTGTTCTCCTCGCACGTTCGTTCATGAACGACCCCGACGTCGTACTTCTCGACGAACCCTCGGCTCGACTCGATCTCGGTGGACGAGAAGAACTCGTCGCCACGTTGTCCGGAATCGTCGACGATCGATCGGCTCCAGCTCTCGTCCTCGTGACCCATCATCTCGACGAGGTTCCACCTCGAATGACTCACGCACTCCTGTTGCGCGCCGGTCGCGTTCTCGTCGCTGGAACCTTCGATGACGTCGTCACGTCGGACAACCTCTCGGAATGTTTCGGGATGCAACTACAACTCGAACGTCGTACCAACGGCAGACTCTCGGCCTCCGCCGCCTGAACCCGTGACGCACCTCAGGGTGCGAGCAACGCCTCGAGTCTCTTCTTGCTGGCTTCGATCTCGTCGAACAAGACGCGCTCGACCACACTCGACCACAGGCGTCCGCCGTAATGGAGTGTCATGGCCAGCCGAGCACTGCTGCCGTCCGGACGAACATCCACCACGAGGTTCCATTCCCCGTGCGAGCGGCCGTCCGTCTCACGACGCTCGAAGCTGACCGAACGTGGTGCATCCATCGCCGTTCGAGCCATGGTCAGCTTCTTCGACCTGGCGAACGGACCCACACGGGCCCGTAGTTGGATCTCCCAGACGGCGTCACCGACGAGACGAGCCGAATGCACGATCCCCATCCACTCGGGATAACGCCCGAGATCGGAGACCACCGAGAAAAGGGAATCACACGTGCTGTCGAGCGTGTGCTCGACGACCAGATCCATGGGTAATCAGACGTTTCGCCGACCGTTGTGACGCGACCGAAAGGCATCTCGCAACATCGAACCGGTGGCGTTCAACTGCCCGTCGAGATCGTCGTCGGGATCGAAGAAGGGTTCCCAAGATCCCGTCGAGTCCCCGGTCGGATCGGGGTCGTGGGGAACGTCGTCTGGCTCGACGAGGACGTCGTCTGGCTCGACGACGACTTCGGGATGTTCGGCGATCTCGACGATCGGGCTGTCGACCGATCCGGACACGACGTCGGGCGCGATCGAGGGAGCGGCCTCAGAAATGGGCGCGACAACAGGCGCGGAGACGACCTCGGACTCGGGTGCTGTTTCGGCGAACAAACTTGGCCGCGGCAAGGCCCCGACCTTCTCCTTGCGACTGCGCGCCGGCCTGTCCCGAACGACCTGGAGATTCGGTTGCGGTTTGAACAACCGAGGTGAATTCTCTCGTCGATCGTCGATCAACCATCCGCGAGGTGGTGAGAGCCTCTCCCCGTGCTCGCGACAGACGAACCCCATGATCTCGCGCTCGCGGGACCCCGAGACGTCGGCTCGAAACGCGTCGATCCACAACGTGAGCGAACCGTCCCGTCCGGGCGCCGTGCCGTACACGACGGCCACGTCGCGCCCGCAACCGATCCGTTCACACGTCTGCCGCACGATGCCCAATGTACTCAGCCACTCCCGGCCGACGAGCGACCGTCGTGCCCCCACGACTCGACCGGAGACAACGAACGGCCCGATCTGTCGACCGGAGACAACGAACGGCCCGGTCTGTCGACCGGAGACAACGAACGGCCCGGTCTGTCGACCGGGCCGTGACTGGTGGGCGATACCGGGCTCGAACCGATGACCTCTACGGTGTGAACGTAGCGCTCTAGCCGACTGAGCTAATCGCCCCAGCGACCTGGCACGCTACCAAGGCCTGGTCACCTCACCACCACGCACACCTTGCCCATCCCCTGGCGATCCCGATAACCGACCAGGCCGGCCGAACACACACCGTCGAACGGCACGATCTCATCCACTTCGGCCTCGTGCAGTCCGTCGCACGCCACCTCGAAGGCCTCCCCTCGAACGTCATCGATGTCGACACACGAACCCACCTGCATCAGGTTGTCGATGGGTGCTGGTTCGGCTCCGCCGGTGAGTGCTCCGAGGACAAGAATCGCCGCCGTCGCCACCACCACGAGAGACAGGACGAATCGCCACGGAAATCTCGCCGGAGCCGCGGAAGGAACGTGAACGTACGTCGACGTCGGTCGATCGTGACGAACACTCGACGATGTCGCATCGACTCCCACGCGAAGATCGGCGTCGTAACGTGCCCGTCGCGCCGGATCCGACAACACCGACCACGCCTCGTTGATGGCCGCCATCTCAGGAGACGGCCGACCACCACGCGCATCGGGATGGTGGCGACGAGCAAGAGCGCGGTACGCCTGACGGATCTCCGCTTGGCTCGCCTGGGGCCGCACCCCGAGTCGTTCGTAATAGGCGCCGATGTGGGCGAGGCTAACGGTCGGCTCGTCGACCCCCGAGGGTGACTTCAGCCGCCGAGGTCGGCGTCAGTAGCCGAGATCGGGATCGACCGGGCCGATCAACTCGTCACCGGCGATCCAACGCCGGACATTGGTGGAGATCCGCTCACTCAACAACGGGATCGCCATCTCGGGCGTGTTGCCCACGTGCGGAGTGATGAGGCAATTGGCGAGATCCCAGAGTCGATGGCCGGCCGGCAACGGTTCGGGATCAGTCACGTCGAGTGCGGCCCCTCCGATGACTCCGTTCTCGAGCGCCCACACCAGATCGTCGGTGCGCACGTGTCTGCCACGGGCCACGTTCACGAGCCACGCATGCGACTCCATCGTCTCGAACTCGCTGCGTCCCATCATCCCCTCGGTCTCGGGAGTGAGCGGGAGCGCCAAGAACACCACGTCGGCGCCGGGAAGCGCGTCGACGTACCGATCGCTCTCGAGAACCACATCGACACCTTCCATGTCGGTCACTCGATGACGCACGACGGTCACGTGACATCCGAACGGATCGAGAAGGCGCACGATCTGTTCGGTGATCCCTCCTCCTCCGAGAATGCTCACTCGCGCGCCGATCAGATTGCGACCCACCGGTCCCGACCACTCCCGAGCGCGCGAGTAGGTCACGAGTCCGCGCAGCCCAGCCATGGCCATGGCCACGGCCATCTCGGCGACCGGCTCGGCGTACACACCCTTTCCACAGGTCCAGAGCCGATCGTCGTCGATCAGATGCGCGAACTCCTCGACACCAGCGAACGGAAGTTGGACCCACTCCAGTTGGGGGTTGGCCTCGAGAACGCTCTCGAGACCTCGGGGATCACGCGCGGCACCCCAGACGAGTGCTGTGGTGTCGGCAACGTCGACGAGTTCACCTCCACCATCGACGACCGCATCCCTCATCCACGACACCGCAGTGTCGGGAAGGACGGCCACGCGCAAAGAGCGAGGACTTGGAGGATTCGACATGGTTCTCGCACGCTAGTCCACGGGCTCTCGTCGCCATCAACGACCCGGCTCCCATCACCACCACGTCGTAGTCTCGTCTCGTGAGATATCCCGACCGACCCGAACACACACCCAACATCGTCGTCGTCGTGCTCGACGACGTCGGCTTCGGTCAACTCGGATGCATGGGCTCTCCGATCGCCACCCCGAACATCGATCGTCTGGCGAACCAGGGATTGCGATACAACCGCTTCCACGTGACGTCCATTTGCTCGTCGACGCGAGCCACGCTCATGACGGGTCGCAACCATCACGCCGTCGGTGTGGGCGCGACCCAGGAGACGACGTTCGACCTGCCGGGCTACAGCGGTCGCCTCCCGAAGACGGCGGCCGCCCTCCCCCGAATTCTGCGCGACCGTGGCTACAACACCATGTGCGTCGGCAAATGGCACCTCACTCCGCAGGCCGAGTACTCGGCAGCCGGCCCTTTCGATCGTTGGCCACTCGGTCTCGGCTTCGAGAGGTATTACGGCTTTCTCGGCGCCGAAACGAACCACTGGTCTCCCGAACTCGTGCGCGACAACACTCCGATCGAGGTGCCGAAGAGCACGACACAGAGCGACACGTATCACCTCACCGACGACCTCGCCGATCAAGCCATCGAGATGCTGCGCGCACAGTTCCACGTCGCTCCTGACAAGCCGTTCTTCCTGTGGTTCGCCACCGGTGCCGCCCACGCACCACATCACGTCGCGCGCGAATGGGTCGATGCCTACCGCGGATACTTCGACGAAGGGTGGGAGCGGTTGCGCGACGACACCTTCCGTCGCCAGCTCGAGCTCGGAGTGATCCCTCCCGACACGGTTCTCACCCCGCGCCCGTCGTGGGTTCCCGAATGGTCGACTCTGCCGGCCGACGAGCGTCGTCTCTACTCGCGCTACATGGAAGTGTTCGCGGGAATGCTCACGCACACCGATGCGCAGATCGGACGGATCCTCGACGAGATCGACGCCCAGAATCGATCCGACGACACGATCGTTCTCGTGATGTCCGACAACGGGACGAGCAGTGAAGGCGGCCCGACCGGAACATTGAACGAAGCGGCTTCGTGGCTCGGTGATCACTCGTCGGTGGCCGAGGCCCTGGCCGCCATCGACGAGATCGGCGGTCCGAACCACAGCAATCACTATCCATGGGGCTGGGCCTGGGCCGGAAACTCGCCGTTCCGCCTCTGGAAGCGCTACTCGTGGCTGGGTGGTGTACGTGCGCCACTGGTGGTGCGTTGGCCAGCGGGCATCACCGAACGTGGTGGAGTGCGATCACAATTCCTTCACTCGGTCGACGTGGCTCCGACTCTCCTCTCGTGCCTCGGCGAGGCGATGCCCGATGCGGTCGACGGAGTCGATCAACAACGCGTCGACGGACACGATGCGAAGTCGACGTTCAACGATCCTTCGGCACCCGAGATCCGAACCACTCAGTACTTCGAGATGCACGGATCCCGCTCGATCTACCGTGACGGCTGGAAAGCCACGAGTAATTTCGTCTCGCCACTGTTCGGCGAGCGCGATCACATCACGGGCAGCCACGCCTACGACACCGATGTCTGGGAGCTGTTCGATCTGACGTCCGACTTCTCCGAGTCGACCGATCGCTCGGCCGAGCGACCCGAACTCTTGGCCGAACTCCAGGCGCTCTGGACATCGGAAGCCGAAGCCAACAACGTGTTCCCGCTGTTCGACCCTTCGGCCGGCTATCCCGTTCACCCCACCGAATATCCGCTGCCACGCGCCGCCCGCTACCGACCGGCCGATCTACCTGTCGCTGCCAGCCGTATGCCGGCCATGTTCGGAGGCTTCACGGTGACGGCACGCGTCGACGTCGAATCGGAATGTCAGGGAGTGCTCGGCGCCCTCGGCGACCATCAAGGTGGCTGGGCTCTCCACGTCGTCGACAGTCACGTTCGATTCGACGTGGCCTATGGCCATCACCACACACATCTCAGATCGACGACACCGCTGTCTCCGGGTGGACATTCGATCGCCGTGACGATGTCGGCTGGCGACGTCACCTTGTGGGTCGACGGTGACGAGATCGACCGCGGACGCTATGACGGTCTCTTCATGTTCCCCGGTGTCACCACGGCCGCCGGAGGACTCTGGGTCGGACGCCATGACGGCCTCGAAGTCGACGACTCGTACCGCTCACCGGCGATCTTCACGGGAACTCTCCACCATCTCGACATCGAGAGTGGCTCACCGTCGGCTGGGTTGTCGTTCGCGGCCACCATGCGTCTCGGCGAGGCGAGCGACTGACACGCGCGATTCGCCGGGCCGGCGATCGAACGCCCGACGAGATGACTCAGCTCGTCTGGCCGAGACGCTTACGTCGTCGTTCACCGAGGAGCGAACCGGTTGCCATGATGCCCACCGTGACCACCAGGATCACCGTGGCCAGCACGTTGATCTGCGGTGGCAATTGCACACGTGCGGCACCGAAGATCTGCAACGGGAAGGTCAGAGTGGACCCGGCGTTGAAGAACGTGATGATGAAGTCGTCGAGAGACAACGCGAACGCCAGCAACGACGCAGCCAGGATTCCGGGAAGGATCAACGGGAACGTGACCTTCCAGAACGTCCGCACCGGGGAGGCTCCGAGATCCTGGGCCGCCTGTTCGAGAGTCCAGTCGAATCCCCGAATACGGGCGCGTACGGTGAGGGCGACGAAGCTCACCTGGAACATCGCATGGGCGATGACGATGGTCGTGAAGCCGAAATCGACGACGCTCTGCCCGAGGAAAAGTGTGGCGAGAGACGAACCGAGAACGATCTCGGGGGTGGTGAGCGGCAGGACCAGGAAGAAGTTGTAGGCCGCCGACCCCTTGAACCGATAACGCGACAGCGCAATGGCGATCATCGAGCCGAGCACGGTGGCGATGAGTGTGGACACCGCAGCGATCTGCAAGCTGGTGACGAAGGCGTCGGTCAACCCACGGTCGGAGAAAGGTTCCTTCCAGTTGTCGAGGGTGAACTTGCTCCAGACGATGTTGAACTTGCCCTGAGGGTCGTTGAACGAGAAGGCGACGATGAATGCGATCGGCAGGAAGAGATACAGGAATCCGAACGCTGCGAAAACGTTGAGGGCCACTCGACCGACGCGCCCTCGTTTGGTCATCACACTCATGATCTCGACCTCACGCCAGATCCTCGGTTCCGAAAAAGCGGCTGTAGACGATCACCATCACGGTGATGATGGCCATGAGGACGAACGACATGGCACTGGCCACTGGGTAGTTGTTCTGACGCAGGAACTGGTCCTGAATCGAATTTCCGATCATGGTGGTGTTGGGATTGCCGAGGAACTGCGCATTCACGAAGTCACCGGCCGCCGGAATGAACGTGAGAAGGGTGCCGGCGAAGATCCCCGGAATCGACAACGGAACCACGACCTTGCGGAATGCCCGAGCTCCCGATGAGAAGAGATCCTGGGCGGCATCGACGAGTCGCACGTCGATCTTCTCGAGACTCACGTAGATCGGAAGGATCATGAACGGCAAGAAGTTGTAAGTGAGACCACCGATGACCGCCGCCGGAGTGTTGATCAATTTGCCGTCCTGCATGATGTTCAGGAACTCGAGCACCCCGGTGAGTTGCAGAGTGTCGAGTACCTTCACGGCTGGTCCACTGTCGGCGAGAATCGACGTCCAGGCGATCGTTCGGATGAGGTAACTCGTGAAGAACGGGATGACGACGAGACCGAGCAGGACGTTGCGGAACCTTCCTCCGCGAAACGCGATCACGTACGCGATGGGGTACCCGATCAAAATGGTGAGAAGGGTCGCGATACCGGCGTAGAGAAACGCTCGAGTGAATTGCGGACCGAAGTCGGAGAAGGCCTTTCCGTAATTGCTGAATTCCCACGTGAAGGTCGGGAACACTGCGAAGCGGGTCTCCTTCGACGACAACGAGATCCTGAGAAGACTCCAGAGCGGGGCCAAGTAGAAGATCGCCAACCACAGCGACCCCGGCTTCAAGAGTCCATAGGGCGACAAGGCGCGCTTGGTCTCGGGACTTCCGAGAACTGCCAAGGTGATGAAGCCGACCACCACCAATGCGGCCAGTGCCAGAACGACGAGCGCGATGGGCCCGGAGACCCATCGCGCACCGACGGCAAGAAGGGCGACGCCGACGAGGACGAGGCCCGTGAGGCCGATCCGCTCGCTCGAGGATCCGGTGAGAGACCTCACCCTCGACACGACCGGCGCGGCCACGAGGATCTAGGCCCCGGTGATGGCCGAGAAGGCCTCTTCGAACTCGGCTTCGACGTCGTCGCTCAAGTCGGCGAAGGCGTAGAGGCGAGCTCGGGTGGCATCGTCGGGGAAGAGCAGCGGATCGTCGGCCAGTTCGGGATCGATCTTGGCCAACTCGTCGCGCACGCCCTTGACCGGCGACATGTACTGCACCCACGCCGTGATCTGCGCGGCCTGAACCGGGTCGTACACGTAGTCCATGAACTTGGCAGCAGCAGCCGTGTTCTTGGCGCCCTTCGGCACGACCATCGTGTCCCACCACAGCGTTCCGCCCTCCTCGGGGATCACGAAACGGGCACTCGGATTGTCGGCCTGCAACTGCAGGATGTCTCCCGACCAACCGACACAGGCGGCGAAGTTTCCGAGCGACAAGTCATCCATGTAGTCGTTACCGGTGAAAGCACGGATCTGGCCGTCGGCCTTGGCCTTCTCGAGTTGTTCGAAAGCCGGAGCCGCCTCGTTGAACGAGGTGACCGTCGACGGGTTGATGCCGAGACCGAGGAGCAACAGACCGATCGTGTCGCGCATTTCGGTGAGCATGCCGATCTTGCCCTTGAAGGCCGGGTCGAAGAGATCAGCGACACTCTTCAACTCGCGGCCGGTCACGTCGATGTTGTACGCAATACCTGCTGTACCGGCCTGCCACGGCAGGCTGTACTCGCCGGTCGGGTCACTCGGCGGATTCTTGAAGGCATCCTCCAAGTTCTTCGCGTTCGGCACCTTGTCGACCGGAAGCTTCTCGAGCCAGCCGAGTTTGCGGAGACGACCGGCCATCCACTGCGTCGGCATGATGATGTCGGGATCGATGGTCTTGCCGGTACCGAGGAGCGGCTGGATCTTGGCGAAGTACTCGAGGTTGTCGTTGTAGGCCTCGGAGTAGGTGGTCTTCACGCCACTGGCCGCAACGAAACGATCGATCGTTCCGGTGGCACCGTCCTCGGTCGGGTCGATGTAGTACGGCCAGTTTTCGACGAACAGTTCGTCGGCACCACCGCCGCCACCGTCGTCACCACCACACGCCGCCAGAATGGCCGGCAGCGACAAGCCCGCCGCGCCGACGACGCCGGAGCGAATCAACAATTCTCGACGCGAAAAACCTCGCTTCGGTGCGTTCATCTGTGTCCTCCCTTGTGCAGTGAACTCTTCGTCGTTCGACGGACGAGCAAGGTCACCCTACTCAAATCGGCGGGGCGTCCCCGGTCCATGACGGTCCGACCCATCACAGTCCGGCCTCCACGTGGTCGACGTCGAGGCCCGTGGCTCCGGCCCGCTCGGGCCAGCCAGCCAGTGCGTAGGCCGCCGTGTTCGACCATGCCACCCAGTGCTCCTGGCCCGGGCGCAACGACGGTAGGTCGCTGTCGGCATCGGCCTCGGTGGACAGCTCGGTGCCGTCGGGCAGTTCGATCACCACGCGGAGCCACGCACCCTGGAAGATGACACTGGTGACCGTGCCCTGGAGGCCGAACCCGTCGGCCGGTCGCTCGGCGACCGGGTGCAGTCGCTCGGGCCGAAGCATGACCGACACCTTGTCACCCACGGAATGCCG
Source organism: Actinobacteria bacterium casp-actino8 (assembly GCA_001510455.1). The sequence continues at coordinate 10,097 of LFFH01000017.1, read as the reverse complement.
TCCAGTGGCCGCAATCTTCTGACCGGTCAACAACTCGACGACACACCCGTCGGCGTTCGCGTCACGGACGTTCCCGGGCAGGAGGTTGGCCGAGCCGATGAATCCGGCCACGAAAAGACTCTCGGGTCGGTTGTAGATCTCTTCGGGTGAACCGATCTGCTCGACCACACCTTCGTTCATCACGGCGATGCGATCGGACATCGTGAGTGCCTCGCCCTGATCGTGCGTGACGAACACGAACGTGATCCCGACTTCTCGTTGGATGCGCTTCAGTTCGATCTGCATCGCTTCGCGCAACTTCAGGTCGAGGGCCGCTAGGGGTTCGTCGAGCAGGAGTGCACTCGGCAGGTTCACGAGAGCGCGAGCCAGGGCGACCCGTTGCTGCTGGCCGCCCGAGAGCTGAGCCGGACGACGTCGGGCGAACTCTCCCAAGCGCACCACGTCGAGCATGTCGCCCACTCGCGAGTTGATCTCGGACTCGGGCACCTTCTTGGCCCGCAGTCCGAAAGCCACGTTGTCGGCCACCGACATGTGCGGAAAGAGCGCGTACTGCTGGAAGACGGTGTTGACGTTTCGCTTGTGCGGCGGAACCGACGAAACGTCGACTCCCTCGAGAACGATCTGCCCAAGGGTGGGCTGTTCGAAGCCGGCGATCATCTTCAGGGTCGTGGTCTTGCCGCAACCCGACGGTCCGAGCATCGCGAAGAACTCACCCCGACGGATGGTGAAGTCGGCCGACTTCACGGCCTGGAAGTCGCCGAACGACTTGCTCACACCCCGCAGCTCGATGACCTGATCGCTCACGACTCGCCACTCCCCCTCTCCGGAGTCGACCGCTGACCCAACGACCCGAAAACTACACCCCGAGTCGGCCCGTCACACGGGACGACTCGTCAACTGTCGAGGTTGGCCATCACGTGCTTGATCCGGGTGTAGTCGTCGAGCGCATAGGCCGACAGATCCTTGCCGTAGCCCGACTTCTTGAACCCACCGTGCGGCATCTCGGCGACCATCGGAATGTGCGTGTTGATCCAGACGCACCCGAAGTCGAGTCGCCGGGTGACTCGCATGGCCCGTCCGAAATCCTTGGTCCAGACACTCGAGGCCAATCCGTAGTCGACCCCGTTGGCCAGACGAACGGCCTCGTCCTCGTCCGCGAAGGTCTGAACCGTGATCACCGGTCCGAAGATCTCGGTCTGCACCATCTCGTCGGTCTGCTTCAGATCGCACACCACGGTGGGCGGGAAGAAGTAGCCCTGCGTTCCCTGCCGCTGACCGCCGGTGGTGACACTGGCGTGCGACGGCAGGCGATCGAAGAATCCCGACACCCGGGCGAGCTGATTCGGATTGTTGACCGGCCCGAACAACACGTCCTCGTCGGGGGCGCCGCAGCCGGTGCCCTTGGCTTGTTCGGTCAGCGCCGCCACGAAGTCCTTGTAGACCCCGGGGGCGCACAGAACACGCGTGGCCGCCGTGCAGTCCTGGCCGGCGTTGAAGTAACCGGCGATGGCGATGCCTTCGGCTGCCGCTGCGATGTCGGCATCGTCGAACACGATCACCGGTGCCTTGCCTCCGAGTTCGAGGTGCACCCGCTTCAACGACTTCGATGCCGCTTCGGCCACCTCCATTCCGGCGCGAACCGAACCGGTCACGCTCACGAGCGACGGGGTCTCATGACTCACCATCGCCCGGCCGGTGTCACGATCGCCGCACACCACGTTGACCACACCGGGCGGTAAGAACTCGGCGCAGATCTCGGCGAGGAGTGTGGTGGTGACCGGCGTCGTGTCGCTCGGCTTCAGAACCACCGTGTTACCGGCCGCAACCGCTGGGGCGAACTTCCACACCGCCATCATCATCGGATAGTTCCAAGGAGCGACCTGTGCGCAGACACCGACCGGCTCGCGCCGGATGTAACTCGTCATGTTCGGGACGTATTCGCCGGCGCTCTTGCCTTCGAGATGTCGAGCGGCGGTTGCGAAGAAACGGACGTGATCGACCATGGGAGGAATCTCTTCCGAACGGGTGATCTCGATCGGCTTCCCGCAGTTCTCGGACTCGAGGGCGATGAACTCCTCGCCTCGGCGCTCGATTTCGTCAGCGATCCTGAACAAGGCGAGTGAGCGATCCTTCGGCGGGGTGTCACGCCAGGCATCGAAGGCGTCGGAAGCGGCTCTCATGGCGGCGTCGATGTCGGCGGCGCCCGACAAGGGAGCAGTGGCGTATTGCTCACCGGTGGCCGGGTTCACGACCGGGATGGTGCGCCCGTCGGCGGCATCGACGTACTGGCCATTGACGAAATTCCGGTAGGTCTTCATGCCGAGAGACTAGATCGGCACGGGTCGCGCGGTCTGCAGAGGGCTAGGTTCACCTCATGGCAATCCCTGTCGATCAAATCAATCTGCCCACCGTCGACTTCGGCCTCGCCGACACCGAGGACCAGCGCCGCCACCTCGAATCGATCGCCCGGGACTCCTGGATGGCGCGTGGCCCGTTCGGCTACGTCGTCTTCTCGTACGAGGACTGTGTCGCGATCCTGCGCGACAAGCGTTGGCACAACGCGGCGAGCATCGTCACCGAACTTCGTGCCGTCTCCGATCCGCGGCTGAACGAGAGACGTCGCGAGACCATCTTGTCGGCCGAAGGAGACACGCACACTCGTCTGCGGCGGCTGGTCGCGTCGTCGTTCACACCGCGCTCGGCCGACGCCCTCCGCCCCTTCATGCGGGAAGTGCTGAATGAACTTCTCGATCCGCATACGCCGTCGGGGCGCTGTGACCTGACCGTCGACGTGCTCGAGCACTACCCGATTCCGATCATCTGCGAGTTGCTGGGCGCGCCCCGAAAGGATTGGCAACTCTTCAGTCGTTGGGCCGAGGACGTCCTTCGTATTTTCAACGCCACAGCCGCCGACGAAGTCGACCTCATCATCGAAGCACAAGATTCACTCGAGGAGTACGTACGAGGACTGATCGCCGATCGACGTCGCAAACCGGCCGAAGACCTCATCACGTCACTCATCGCAGCTGAAGAAGCCGGTGACAAACTCTCCGAGGACGAACTCGTCATGATGGTCCAAGCCGTCATCGTCGGTGGCACCGACACCACGCGCAATCAACTCGGTTGCTCAGTGGCCCTGCTTGCTGAACACCCCGATCAGTGGGCCGCTCTCGCCGAGGAACCCGACCTGGCGCCTCGCGCGGTCGAGGAGACGATGCGGGTCGCAGGAGCCGTCCGAGGCACCGGACGTTTCGCGAGCGTCGACATCGAGTATCGGGGCATTCACTTCCCCGCCGGTACGTTCGTCGCACCAGCACTCGCCGTTGCGAATCTCGACGAGAACGTGTTCACCGCCGCTCACGACTTCGACATCAGGCGTGAACCTGCCGGCCAACCACAGATGACATTCGGATCGGGTATCCACTACTGCCTCGGTGCCGCTCTCGCTCGCGCCGAACAGCAAGAAGCCCTGCCGATTCTCGCCCGCCGTATGCCCAACATGAAGATCGACGGCGCCGTCACCTGGAAGCCCTCGACGGTGGCGATCTTCGGGCCCGAGAAACTGCCCCTCACCTTCGACCCCAACTGATCCGAGGAAACCACATGGATCGCGAACGGCTCGCGACTCGTCATCGAGAAGAGTTCGACCTCTTCGCCCGCACCCACCCCCGTTCGGCCGAGATCACCGGCAGCGCCCGGCGTCATCTCGTCGCCGGTGTTCCCATGCCGTGGATGACGCGGTGGCCGGGCGGATTTCCGGTGTTCGTCGATCATGCATCGGGGGCACGATTCGTCGACGTCGACGGACACGAATACGTCGACTTCTGCATGGGTGACACCGGGGCCATGGCCGGCCACGCACTCCCGGCGGTGACCGACGCACTCGCCGAACGCGCGCGTCGCGGTATCACCACCATGTTGCCGAGTGAGGACGCCGTGTGGGTGGCCGACGAATTACGTCGACGTTTCGGTCTCGACAAATGGCAGATCGCAATGACGGCGACCGATGCCAACCGATTCGTTCTTCGATTGGCGCGCGCCATCACCGGACGTCCGAAGATCGCCGTGATCGACTGGTGTTATCACGGAACAGTCGACGAGACGCTCGTCATTCGCGGGGCCGATGGTCGAACGATGCATCGACCGGGGGCCATCGGTCCGAGTGCCGATGTGGAAGTCACCACCCGCGTCGTGCCTTTCAACGATCTCGAAGCACTCGATGCCGCCCTCGCCCACGGCGATGTCGCCTGCCTCTTGATGGAACCGGCGCTGACCAACATAGGAATCGTCCTGCCCGATCCCGGTTATCTCGATCGAGTTCGCGAGGTCACCCGCCGTCACGGAGTGCTCTGGGTGGTCGACGAAACGCACACCATTTGTGCCGGACCCGGAGGATGCACCAAGGCTTGGGGTCTTGATCCAGATTTCTTCGTGATCGGTAAACCGATCGGCGGTGGCATGCCAGTGGCCGTCTACGGAATGACCGACGAGGTCGCCGACCGAGTCGAGTCACTCATCGGCGATCATCTCGTGGACGTGTCGGGCATCGGAGGAACGCTCACTGGCAATGCACTCGCACTCGCTGCGGTGAGAGCGACGCTCTCGACCACCCTTCTCGAGGACGACTTCGCGCGAATGATCGACTTGGCCACGTCGTGGACCAAAGGTGTCGAGAGCGCCTTCCGGGCGCGTCGGCTCGACTGGCACGTGCAGCAACTCGGGGCCCGAGCCGAGTACTGGTTCTGTCCCCCACCCCGCAACGGCGCCGATGCCGCCGCCGCCTCCGACCACGAACTCGACGCGTACATGCACCTGTTCGCTCTGAACCGGGGAGTTCTGCTGACGCCGTTCCACAACATGGCGCTGATGTCCCCGGCCCACCGGTCGGCCGACGTCGATCGGCACACCGAGGTGTTCGTGGAGTCCTTGGCCTCGCTTCTCGACTGACTCGAGGGGTCCGACGCGGACACGGGAGGGTCCGTCCCGTAATTCGAACATTCTTCGAATTGGCGTGATACTGTGACTCAATCGTGAGATACAGATCTCCCTGACCCTCGCTCGCCGTGCCGTAACGGTTGGCACGACGTTCACGAAAGGATCGGCCCGTCCGTCATGAAGCGCACCTCGGCGACCCACCCATCGAAGCTCCGAATCAGGCGTTACGTCCTTGCGACCGTCACGGTCGCCGGCCTCCTGGCCGGCGCGACCGGGTGTGGCGGAGACGATGGCTCAGCATCGAACGACGCCGACGTCCAGGCGCTCATCGAGCAACTCCTTGCGGCCGCGCAACAGGGAGCCACTCCCGATGAGCTCGCCGACCTTCTGGCCGAGGCCGACCCTGATCTCATCACCCAGGTGGTCCCCGAGATCGAAAATCAACTGGACATCGACGTTCCCGAAACGACCGTTGCGCCGACGACTCTCCCTGGTGGGGACGATCAGACCTCACCCCAAGGAGACGGGAGCGGCGCCGGTTCGAGCGGTGGCTCCGTCCCCACGATCACAGTGCCCGGCGGTATCCCCACCGTGCCCGGATTGGCCACACCGAGCCTGCCCAGCACCACCAAAGCACCGGTGGTGACGCTTCCCGGTGGCACCCCCAGCCTTCCCGGACTGGGCACACCTTCCCTGCCATCGACCACCAAGGCGCCCGCGATCACGCTTCCGGGTGGCACCCCCAGCATTCCCGGACTCGGCACACCGTCTCTGCCGTCGACCTCGGCTCCTGCGAACACCACCGTCACGTTCGATCTCGTGCAGCTGGACGACCGGAGTGACTCCAAGTTCCTTCAGGTCATCCTGTCGGTCGATTCCGTCGGCAAACCCGCCTTCGTCGACCTCAATTACGACTCGCTCTCGGGAGTCGTGACTCGACGCCTCAGCCTCAACTTCGAGCAGCAGATGGACCCCGACACATCGCTGTGGACTCTCGTGATGAGCTCGGACACCGATCCCTGCTCTCTTCGCTTCACCATCGTTGACAACCTGATGGTCAATACCAAGGGCGTCACTTCGTACAAGAGGTTCATGGGTTGCTGATCACTCGCCGTGTTTCGACACGGTGCATGGCGAAGATCCTGCCTAACGTGACGGCATGACTCGCGACATCAAACTCGGTTACAACACCGGTTACTGGTCGGCCGGACCGCCGGCCGGTGCTTTCGATGCGGTGAAGGAGGCCGAGCGCCTCGGATTCGATTCGATCTGGACCGCCGAGGCCTACGGGTCGGACGCTCTCACGCCACTCGCCTGGTGGGGTGCACACACCGAGAAGGTGCGTCTCGGAACGGCGATCATGCAGATGAACGCCCGCACACCCACGGCAGCGGCGATGGCGGCGATCACACTCGATCACCTCTCGAACGGACGCTTCATCCTCGGTCTCGGCGCGAGCGGCCCACAGGTCGTCGAAGGTTGGTACGGCCAGGCGTACGGCAAGCCGCTGGCCCGTACCCGTGAATACGTCGACGTCGTGCGGCAGGTACTGGCGCGTGAAAAGCCGGTCGAGAAACACGGGGAGTTCTACGACCTCCCCTACACCGGTGCCGACGGCAAGGGGCTCGGTAAGGCCTTGCGTTCGACCGTCCACCCGCTGCGCTCCGACATCCCGATCTTCCTGGCCGCCGAAGGACCGAAGAACGTGGCCCTGTCGGCCGAGATCTGCGACGGCTGGTTGCCCTTGTTCTTCTCACCGAAAGAGGACGGCTTCTATCGCACATGTCTGGCCGAAGGTTTCGCCAAGTCCGGCGACCCGAACAAGGCCGACCGTTTCGAAGTGGCGTCGACGGTGATGATCATTCCCGGCGAAGACGCCGAGAAATGCGCCGACATGGTGCGACCCTTCCTCGCGTTGTACGCCGGTGGAATGGGAGCGCGGGGCGCCAACTTCCACTTCGAGGTGTTCGCCCGCATGGGGTACGAGGACGTCGCCACCAAGGTGCAGGACCTCTACCTCGAAGGCAAGAAGGACGAAGCGGCGGCGGCGATCCCGCTGAGGATGGTCGAGGACGTGGCCCTCGTGGGTCCGCCCGACAAGATCAAGGACGAACTGGCGAAGTGGAAAGAGACGTGCATCAGCACGTTCCTGGTGAGCGGACCGGCCATGGTCCTGCCGCTCTACGCCGACCTCATCCTCTCCTGATTTCGACCAAATTCGCCCACTCTGTTGCGCTAGTACCCACCCACGGTGCTCAATGCATCAGAGTGGGCGATTTTGATCAGTCGCAGCAGGAGTCGCGCCAGCCGCATCCCTTGCACTTGAAGTGAGCGTGTTCGGGGAACAGGTCTCCCCCGCACAGCGGGCACTCGGCGAAGGTCCCGAGCGGCGATCGGCACGATCCGCCATCGGCCGGCGGCGGCACCAACTGTTCGAGAGGTCGGACGTCACCTGACATGCCTCCAGTTTGTCACCACCCAGAGTTCGCCCGGGTGACCGTCACTAGGCTCGCATCACCCCTCCATGTCATCGACCACCAGCGATCCCCTGCCCCACTCGCACACCCCCGGCTCGGCCCGAGCGGCTTTTTCGTACCGCAGTTATCGCATCATCTGGACCGGACTCTTCCTGTCGAGCATCGGAACCTGGATGCAGAACCTGGCGTTGCCCGCCTACATCGATCACCGCACGGGTTCGGCCCGCATCGTCGGAATCCTCATCTTCGCCCAACTCGGACCACTTCTTCTTCTGGCCATTCCCGGCAGCATCATCGCCGACCGAGTGAATCGACGCGTCTTCCTCCTCGCGATGGAGTGGCTTCAACTCGTGTTCTCACTCGTGCTCGCCGCCATCGTCGCGATCGACGGTCCGATCTGGTCGATCTTTCTCGTCCAGCTCGTGATCGGCACCGGTAACGCGCTCAACGCACCGGCCTTCCAAGCCAGCATTCCTCTTCTCGTCGATCGACGCGACCTGGCCGGCGCCATCAGCATGAACTCGATCCAATTGAACGGAAGTCGCGTTCTCGGCCCCACACTCGCCGCCGTCCTCACCTTGTGGGGAGTGTCGACGGCCGGACTCTTCGTCATCAACTCGTTCACCTATCTGTTCCTCATCGTGGCGATCGGCATGGTCACGATCCCCGACATTCGCGGGGATCACGTCGCAAAGGGCTGGCAGCAGTTCCTCATCGGTCTGCGTATCAGCCGCCAACGCACGGTGCTGTCGCGACTCCTCGTGGCCATGGCCACCTTCTCACTCTTCTCGCTCGTTCTCGTCGCACTCTTCCCGTCGGTCACTCGACTCAACTTCGGCGTCGATTCCGAGAGCTCCACCTTCAAGGCGATCTACGCCGTCTGGGGACTCGGGGCGTTCACCGGCGCCGTCCTCACCGGCACGGTCCTCACTCGATTCCGACGTCCGAAAGTCATCACCTACGGATTCCTCGGATTCGGCGTGTCACTCGCCGCCTTCGCGCTCGTTCGATCCCCCGGACCAGCATTTCCGATCGGCTTCGTCCTCGGCATCTTCTATTTCATGCTCGCCACGGCGATGATCACCGTCTTCCAGGAGAACCTGCGCGACACCGAACGAGTCCGAGTGATGCCTCTCTGGTTCATGGCCTTCGGAGGAACCGTCACCATCGGCGGCCTCATCGCCGGACCCATCATCGATGCCATCGGAGCGAGATGGGTTCTCCTCTTCGGAGCACTCTACGCGATCCACCTGGCACGCTGGTGCAACATCGATCGACTTCCGCGAAACGCCTTTCTCACCGATTGATCGAAGCTCACTGAGTGACGCGCTCGACGAGTCGGTCGAGACCGGCTACCCGGCTGCCCTTCACGAGAACCGCCGCCGTCTCGTCGAGATCGAGGATCTGCGTGACCGCGTCGTCGATCGTCGTAGCCGGAACCCCGTAGGAATCGGTTCCTACCGCAATCACTTCCACGTCGAGTCGGGCCGCCAAGTCGCTGATCCGTCGATGGGCCGCAACTTCGTCGTCGAGTTCGGCCATGAGACCCAGCACTGCGATCCGACGGGAGGCTCGTAATCCGGCCAACGTCTCGAGAGCCGCTTGTACGGACGTCGGGTTGGCGTTGTACGAATCGTCGACGATCGTTGCTCCCGTCGGCACACGAAGAATTTTCATTCGATGTGGCGACAACGAGGCGCTGGCCAAGCCCTCGGCCATGGCATCGAGCGGGATGCCGAGTACCAACCCGGTCGCCAAGGCCGCCGCGGCATTCGAGGCCATGTGACGTCCCGGAATCGACAGCCTCACGTCGATCGCGCCGTTCGGTGTGAACGCCGTGAATCTGGCGTCACCGAGTGGCCCGAGGTCGAGGCCGGTGATCCGCACGTCGGCTTCGGCCGACTCACCGAAGGTCACGACACGGGCATTCGTTCGCGATCGCATCGCCACCACTCGTGGATCGTCGGCATTGAGCACGGCGGCTCCGAAGGACGGCAACGCTTCGACGAGTTCCCCTTTGGCCTGCGCGACACCGTCGATCCCACCGACTTTCGAGGTGTGCGCTTCTCCGACGCGTGTGACGACACCGATGGCTGGTCGAGCGACACGACAGAGCGAGTCGATCTGCCCGAATCCGCGCATCCCCATCTCGAGAACCAGAACCTCGGTATCGCGAGGAGCGTTCAAGATGGTGACCGGAAGACCCTGCTCGTTGTTGTAACTGCGGGGGTTGGCAACCGTTCGACGTGATGGCGACACAGCGGCTGCAACGAAATCCTTGGTGGAGGTCTTGCCCACCGAACCGGTGATTCCGACTGCCATGGTGCCGGCCGGAAAAAGGCTTCGGGCCCATCTGGCGGCGTCCATGAGCGCAACGGACGTGTCAGGTACGACGATCGAGGTCGTACGCGTCGCCACATCAGGCGATGGCTCTCGTGACACCAGACAGGCCACCGCTCCGGCTTCGACCGCACCGGGAACGAAGTCGTGACCGTCCCGTTCGGCGATCAGAGCCACGAACATCTGCCCCGGTCGCAGATCACGCGAGTCGAACGATGCGCCGTCGATCTCGACATCGGGCCCCGACACACGACACGGCCCGTGCTCGGACAGAGCACGGGCCAGATCGGAAGCACGCCAACGCATGCTCGAACGGTAGTTGTCGTGAACGGTCAGTTCGTGGCA
>LFFH01000016.1 GCA_001510455.1 Actinobacteria bacterium casp-actino8 | reverse complement strand
CGCGATGCGTCGTAACCCTTCTCGATCGTCTCCTGACGGTTGCGCTCGAAGAATCCCATGCCCGAAATTCTGACGCAACGGCGTTTGAATCGCGTCGTCGGACCCCTGATATCTTTCGCCCGTGCCCGAGTCGCTCTTCCTGGTTCGTCACGCCAAAGCGGGCGATCGCTCGAAGTGGGATGGAGACGATCGCTACCGACCGCTGACCAAGAAGGGATGGCGACAAGCCGAGCGAGTCTGCGACCGAATCGCCGATCTCGTCGCGCCCGATTTCGGTCTTCGACTCGTGTCGAGCCCGTACGTTCGCTGTCGTCAGACGATCGAACCGCTCTCGGCGCGCCTCGATCTCACCATCGAGGACGACGATCGTCTGGCCGAAGGATTTCGACTCGACGGCGCCCTCGAATTGGTGACATCACTTCCCCACGGCTCGGTCCTCTGCAGCCACGGTGACGTGATTCTCGAAGTGATCACCGCTCTGCAGCGACGAGGAGCCGAGATGCTCACTGATCCCGACTGGCGCAAAGCATCGGTGTGGGTGCTCGATCGGCACGGCACCGACGTGATCGCCGCGTCGTGCTGGCCCCCACCGCACGACGACGACTGATCGAACCGACGATCAGGGTTCGCGGTCGGCGATGTCGGCCGCCAGACCCTCGACGAGTGAAGCCACCTCGGCCGGAGGATTCGAGTCGAGACACTTCTGCACCTCGGGCTCGGCCGCTTCGGCATCGTCGATGAATCGGAAGAACGTGATTCCGAGGAAACAATGAGCGTCGGGGTAGGTGTCGTCGACGACGGTGGCCTGACGCAGAAGGAGAAGACCCGACTGGAATCGCTCGCGAACCACGTCGATCTCGGAGGTCTGATCCTGGGTGGCCGACAACACCGTGAGCCATCCGATGTAGGTGAGCGCTTCCACGTTGTCGGGTTCGACCGCAAGCACCTGAGAGTAGAGATCGACCGCGCGGGGAATGTCGGCCATTCCGGTGGCTCGTGCCTCGACCAGAAGTGACGTGACACTGCCGTCTCCGATCGAGCCGGTCATGGTCTGACCCGGTAGTCGTTCACCTGCGCTGTTGGCGACCACGATGCCGGCGATCACGGCCAGAGCGATGACGGTCACTCCGATTCCGATCGCCTTCCATGGGCGAGTCCGACTCGGCGATATGTCAGCCCGTGAATCGGACTCCGAGGAGCCGTTGTTGCGCTCGTCGAGTTCACGAAGCACCGAGGCCGCGCGCGCCGTGTACGACTCCTTTAAGGCGAGATAGTCGTCATCGGTGACGTCACCGGCCAGTCGTTCACGTTCGAGATCATCGAGTGACGACAACAAGAAGTCACGTTCTTCTTCGCGTATGGCCCGCTCTTCGGGCGTCACGACTCACTCCGCTGACGACGCGCCGACGCGACCAGCACCTCGTCGTCGTCAGTCGCGACCAGACTGCGGTTCTCTCGTCGCCAACGACGGAAAACGAATGCCATGCCGACGACCGCGACCACCGCCACCGCCACCGGTAGCGCCCACACGAGACCCTCGAGGCCTGACGAACGCGGAACCAGCAACACGTCGCTTCCGAAACTCGCTTCGATCGTTCGCACGATTTCGCCGTCGGTCAGCTGTCCTTCGCCGACCAAACGGGCCACTTCACGTTTGATCGCGATCGAAGCACTACCTCTCGACTCGTAGACGCTCTCACCGTCGCAGGTGGGACAGGCGAGCCTCTGCGACACGGAGTCGATCCGTTCCTGGGGCGTGGACGGGCCCGAGTCGCGTTGAATGCCGACGGCGAGGAACACCACCGAGGCGAACAGGATCACCAGCCAGCCGACGGGACCTTTCATCGTCTTCAATGCTCGGCTCATGCGCCACCTCGATCGAAGATCTCGAGTGCAGAGCTCAACAGTTCGGCCGTGACTTCACCGGCGAAACGCTCGACCACCAGGCCGGTCGGACTGACGATCCAGGTCTCGGGGACCTTGGCCACCCCGAACGCCACGGCGATTTCACTGTTGTCGTCGCGAACGGTCGGCCAACCGCCGCCGTTGTCGGCGAAGAATTCACGGACGGCGTCCTCGTCGTCGTCGTTCACGATCGTGAAGAGTTCGGCATCCACGCCACCACCGCTGCGCTGAGCTTCGTTGAACTTCACCAATTCGGGGTGCTCACGCTTGCACGGCACACAGGTGGAATTGAAGAAGTTCAGCACGACCCACGACCCACGACGGCGAGAGAGATCGAAGGTGGTGTCGTCGTACGTGGTACTCGTGACGGCCGGGGCGGGACGACCGAGAAGTGGCGAATCAGCGGTCTCGGTCGATCGTCCGGCCGCCACGGCGAAGATCGTCACCATGAACACGATCACCACGGCGACGGCTCCGGCAACCAACGGTCCGATGCGACGGCGTTCAGACACGCGAACTCTCCTCGTCACGTGACGAGATACCTTCCGACACCGGCGCCTCCGGGCGTCGACGACGACCGGGGAAGGCCGACAGAACCGTGCCGAGGGCGAGCAGGCCACCGCCGATCCAGAGCCACAGGATCATCGGCTTCACGAACACCTTGATACGAGCTTCGGTGTCGTCGGGGCGTACATCGCCTTCGAGAGTCAGGTACAGGTCGTGTCGGAATCCGGTGCGAACACTCGGAGTTCCGATGTCCATGCCCTGTTGCAGATATTTGCTGCGCGCCGGTTCATAGACGGGGCCACCATCGATTCGCACCGCGGCCTTCAGTGACGACTTCACCGAATCGGTCTCGAGAGCAAGACCTTCGAACGTGAAGGTGTGGCCCGAGAATTCGACGGTGTCGCCCACCTCCATCACGAATTCCTGACTTCTGGTGTAGGCGCCCGAAGCGGCAAGGGCCACCGACATGACGATCACACCGAGGTGAACGATCATTCCACCGTTGGCCCGGCCCACGAAGCCGCGCCATCCGTGCCGACGGGTGGCCAGACCCAGCTGGCGCAATGCCGAACCGGCGGCGAATCCACCGAGACCGAAAGCCAGTAGCGGCGCCCACCCGGCATTGCCGATCACGACGGCGAAAGCCAAGGACACCACACCGCACACCGCCGGCCAGAACAGACGATCGCGTAACACCTCGCCGGTCGTCTTGCGCCAGGGCAGCACTGGGGCCACCGCCATCAGGAACAACATGGTGAGTCCGATCGGCTTCGTCATGCGATCGAAAAAGGGAGCACCCACCACCAGACGCCGATCCTGCAGCGATTCGACGATCAAGGGGAACACCGTGCCGAGTAGAACCACGAAGGCGAACACACTGAAGAGAACGTTGTTGGCGAGGAACGCGCCCTCGCGGCTGAGCGGTGAGTCGATCGTGCCCGGCGACCGAAGACGGTCACCTCGCAAACCGATGAGCACGACCGACACGGTGACGACGATCGTGAAGAAAACGAGGAGCCACGGACCCACACTTCCTTCGGCGAAGGCGTGGACACTGTTGATCACACCCGATCGCGTGAGGAACGTGCCGAGAATCGTGAGGCTGAACGTGGAGATCACGAGACTCAGGTTCCAGACCCGCAACATGCCCCGCCGCTCCTGAACGATCACCGAATGCAAGAACGCGGTACCGGTCAGCCACGGCAGGAAGCTGGCGTTCTCGACCGGATCCCATGCCCACACGCCACTCCAGCCGAGTACCTCGTAACTCCACCAACCACCGAGAACGATGCCGACAGTGAGAAAGCCCCACGAGTACAACGTCCAGCGTCGCGTCTCGAGCAACCATCCCTCACCGACTCGTCCGGTGATCAACGCGGCGATCGCAAAGGCGAACGGCACGGTGAAACCCACGTAGCCGAGATAGAGAATCGGCGGGTGGAACACCACGAGTACATGGTTCTGCAGCAAGGGATTGGGGCCGGGTCCGTCGGTGACACCGGACGGACCGAGAGCGAACGGGTCGGCCGGACCGAAGGCCAACAGGAAGAAGAAAAGACTGACGACGAGCATGACCACCATGGCCCAGGCCAACAAGACGTCATCACGTCGTTTGCGGAACTTGACCGCCACTGCCACCGTGAAGCCGGTGAGGATCAGGATCCACATGAGGATCGACCCCTCGAGCGCGCTCCAAAGCGCCGTCACGTTGTAGAGAGCTGGCGTACTACGTGAACCCACCTGCTGTACGTACGCAAGACTGAAGTCGCGCGTGATGAGCGCTCGTTCCATGACCAGGAACGCCACGACGGCAGCGGCGAAAGCAACGTACGAGTAACGGGCCGTCGCGCGCAGCACTCGGGTGTTGCCCTGGCGAATGCCGGCCACGGTGACGACGATGCCGAAGGCACAGACGAGAACACCGAGAAGGATGGCCCCGCGTCCGGCGGCGGCGTTCAGACCGACGGCGAGCACGCCGTGTCCTCCGGCGCATCGTAAGCGTCCTCGTCGACTCGATCAGGGTTGTCGGCGACGTACTCGTTCGAGTGCTTCACCTCGATGCGATCACCGAGGAACACACCGTTCTGAACGACCCCGTGCACCACGACCGGAATGCATTCCTTGAAGATTCCTCCGGGTTCACCGTCGTAGCGCACCGGTAACTGCGCACCGTTGAACGACACCGAGAAGGAGGTGACGACACCGTCGTTCAGAACCGAACCCTCGTCGACCACACCCTGGATGCGCAGACGCCGACCGGGATCACAGCCGTCCTTCACACCCACCTCGTCGACATTGCAGTAGTAGTCGATCGCCGAAGTGAGGAACTGAGTGACGATCACGGCGCCGGCTCCGATCACCAGCACGAGCACGAGAGAGGGCACGATCTTTCGACGACGCCGAGACGGCTGAGTCTCGGGTGCCGGACGAGGGGTCAGGTCCACGGGCGATCCTCCGGAGGAATCTGGCGACTCACACGACGAGCACGACTCACGACGAGTGAGACGAACAGGCCGATCGACCCGAAGGTGACCACATAACTCGCCACGATGAAGCCGGCGTCCTTCACGATGCACCCGCCTCGGCGCGCCGAGCGGCCAGCGCCACGTCGAGGCCGATGTCGTCGACCATGTCCTGCAACGTGAGAGAACGTTGACGATGCATGAGCATCCAGACGTACATCAGCGTGAACACGATCACTCCGAGGAACAACGTGAACAGCATGAGACCGTCCATCGTCACGTCGGTGTTGCCCACCACGCTCGCTTCCTGATGAAGGGAGTTCCAAAGTTCGACCGAGAAATGAACGAGCGGAATCTCGAGGACGGCGAGCAGGGCCAGCACTGCACTTCGTCGTGCCCGCTGATGGTGCGTGCCACCGAGGTTACGAACGGCCAGATACCCGACATAGGTGACGAAGAGAAAAGCGGTGGTGGTGAGTCGGGCGTCCCACGTCCAGAAGGTCCCCCACGTGATACGACCCCACAGGCTTCCGGTGACGAGCGAGATCCCCATGAAGAGCACACCGATCTCGGCCGAGGCACCAGCGATCCGATCCCAGACGAGTGAACGGGTACGGCGGAAGAGGTACATGGCCGACGAAATGGCCGTGACGACGAAGGCGAGATAAGCGAGCCACGCGCCCGGAACGTGTGCGTACATGATGCGCACCGACTCGCCCTGATTGATGTCGGCCGGGGTGACGAACAGACCGAACAGCACGAGCCAAGCGATACCGACGAGGGTGACGACTCCGAGCGCCCGGGTGAACGGGGTGCCGGTGACGCGCTCTCGCCGCTTCGGATCGGCGGCTGTTGCAGTCATCGAATCTCCTCGTCTCGGCTCACTCGTCGATCAGCGACCCGAAGGCGACTGCTCCGACGACACTGAAGATCGCGGCGAACACAGCGAGCAGGCCCAACCAGGGCCAGCCCTCGCTCACTGCGATGCCGTTGGTCCGGAAGGCTGACTCGGTGGCCCGAGTGGCGCCGATCAGGACCGGTGCCACCACCGGTAACAACAGGAGTGGGAGAAGAGTTTCCCGTCCCTTGACACCGGCGGCGAGACCTCCGTACAGGGTAGCGACGCTCGCCAATCCGACGGTCGCGACCAGGGCCGTCGTGACCAAGAGCACGATGCCCGATGCCGTCGGATCGGCCCGGTAGAGCACGATCGCCGCCGACACCAAAAGGGCTTCCAGAACGAGGAGCTGCACGGCCAGGGCGGCCGCCTTGCCGAGGAAGATCCCCATCGGCTCGACCCCCGCCGATCGCAGGGCGTCGAGGGCTCCGTCGGCGGTCTCGACGGCATAGGTCCGGGCCACGAGGAAGAGGACGCTGAAGATGGTGGCCAACCACACGAGACCCGGAGCCACTCGTTCGAGGACGGCATCACTGTCGAGCGCGAACGCGAACAGGATCATCACCAGAACTGCGAAGGGCAGAACCTGATTCGACACGACACGACTGCGCCATTCGACGCGCAGATCCTTGGCGGCGACGAGACGAGCCACTCGGAGGGTCGACGATGCACTCATGATCGATCGTCCACGGAACGGGCCTGTCCGGCGACCACTTCGATCTGTCGGGTCGAGAGGGATCCGGCACGTTCGAGCTCATGACTGGCGACGACGATCGTGGCTCCGGACGATGCGGCAACTCGCAGTACCGAGTCGAGTTCGTCGCGACCGTCGGCATCGAGACCGGCGTGCGGTTCGTCGAGCAACCACAACTCGGCTCGTCGCGCGATCAACGAGGCGAGTGCAGTGCGACGCTGCTGACCGGCCGACAAACGAGACACCGGAACGTCGGCGAGCCGTCCGTCGATCTTCATTCGTTGCATCGCCGATGCGACTTCGTCGTCGGTGGCGCCGATCGTGCGCCCCCAGAAACGCACGTTCTCGGTGACGGTGAGATCGGGGTACGAACCGTTGGTGTGACCGATGAGCCCGACGCGTCGACGTACGGCTTCGCGATCGACGGTGAGGTCGAGTCCGAGTACACGGGCCGAACCACGCTCGATCGGGAGCAATCCGGCGCACAGGCGTAGAAGTGTCGTCTTTCCGGCACCGTTCGGACCGCGCAACAACACGATCTCACCGCAGTCGACCGTCATCGTGACACCGGCGAGAGCCGGAAACGATCCGACGAGTGCCACCACGTCGACCAGTTCGACCGCTGCCGAGGGGGTGGACGACCCGTCGATGGACATACGTCGCCGACGCTATCTGCGAGGTTTCGACCACTAGCGTTCGATGCTCGTGGAGCCCGATGTGACTCATCCCCGACCTCGACGTCGGCGGGACTGGTACTGGTTCCTCGGCCGTCTCGGTCAATCGCTCATCGTGCTCGGCCTCCTCATGTTCCTCTTCGTCGGTTATCAACTGTGGGGAACTGGAATCGAGGAATCACAGGCTCAGAACCGCCTCGAGAACACGTTCTTCGACTACTCGACACCGACCGTCCCCGCCGACGACGTCGCTGTCGGTGAGCTCGAAAGTTCGTCCGACGACACCCCGGACACGATCGCGCAACCCGATCCGTTCCGTCCGGTGATCGTCGACGAAGGAGATCCGGTTGCCATCATCGAGATCCCCGATCTCGGTGTGAGCAAATTCGTGGTGGCCGGTGTCGCGGCATCCGATCTGAAGAAGGGTCCGGGTCACTACCCGATGACTCCACAACCCGGTCATCTCGGCAACGTCGCCATCGCCGGACACCGAACCACCTATGGCGAACCGTTCCGACAACTCGATGAACTCGAGGAGGGTGACGACATCGTCGTGACCGACGTCCGTGGTCGCGAGTTCGTGTACCGAGTGACACAGGCGTTCATCGTCGAGCCCGAGGACTCATGGGTCGTCGCCACCGCCGACCCGACCCGTGCTCTTCTCACGCTCACCACCTGCCATCCGGAATTCTCGGCCAAACAACGATTGATCGTGACCGCCGAACTCGACACGGCGCGCTCACCAGTCGTCGACGACCGACCTTTCCGTTACGCGACCGAACCACTTGCCGCTGAAGTGACCGAGTCGACGGTGGCCATCGCAACGTCGAACCCTGTCGAGACCACGGTTCCGAGTGACACGACCGTTGCGGCGGTGATCGACGAACCCCTCCCCTCGTCGACCCTCGACCTCGAGGTCGAGACCTTCGGAGAAGGTTGGTTCTCCGATCCGGCGGCCTGGCCACACGTCCTCGGATGGATCGCCGTCCTACTCGGCATCGTGGCCGGAGGCTGGTGGGTGTACCGACGCTGGACGAGTCGTCTGTTGGCGTACACGCTGGCGGTGGCACCGTTCTTCGTCGTTCTCTACTTCGTGTTCCAGAACGTGAACCGCCTCCTTCCCCCCAACCTCTGACCACTCGGTCATCCTTGGTGGTTCTGGTGGCAAATTCGTCATGGATTTCGCCGATTTCCGCCACCGGTTCCAGAAATCGCGGTTCAGGAGCCCACCGTCCACATTCTGAACCGGTGGCAGAAACACGCGAAAAAGGAGACGAATTTGCCACCAGAACCACCAAAGGGGGTCGGTCAGTGGTTGCGGAAGATGGGTGGGCGCTTTTCCTTGAACGCTCGACGTCCCTCGTCGGCGTCCTGACTAGCCCACGCCGCCATACGAGCCGACTCGATGAGGTCGTCACTCGCGACACCTTCGAGGGCCAACTTGTGAGCTCGAATCGTGAGCGGGGCGAGATCACACAACGAGCGCGCCCACCCGAATGCCTCGTCCACCGTTCCGAGTCGGTGCACGAAACCTCCGAGCAATTCGGAGCCAGTCACCGACTCGCCGGTGAGCAACATGCGTCGCGCCACACTCGCTCCGGCCTCCTGCACGAGTCGATCGACCGTCCAACGATCGACGGCCAGTCCCAACTTCGCCGCCGGCACACCGAAGCGACTCTCGGGTGTCGACATTCGCAGGTCACACGCTGCCGCCAACTGTGAACCAGCACCGAGCGCCGGGCCGTCGACGGCCGCCATCGTGATCACCGGTGCAGCTCCGAACGACGCCAGGACCCGTTGCAACGTGTCGGTGAACTCGCCCAGTTCGACTCCGGTCAGGTCGGCGCCGCTGCAGAAGGCCGGCGGAGCGCCCGACAGCACGACGACTCGTGCATCGGCAAGATCACCCATGATCGCCTCGATCGAGCGCAACGTCTCGAGGTCGACGGCATTTCGCGTCTCGGGACGATCGATCGTGACCGACAGCACGTGTCCACGTCGTTCCTGTCGCACGGTCACGAACGAACCGTAGTCGCTAGGGTGCGCGTGTGCCTGAAGCCGAACACGACCCCGTCCGCATTCGGCGAGCCAAGATCGCCCGCTGGACTCTCGTCGCCAACCGAGTCGGTTATCTGCTGTTCGCCGTCGCCATCGCCCTCTTCGTCATGGCTTTCGCCTTCGGCTTCAAGGGGCCGATCGTCACGGCGATCACGGTGTGCATGGTGATCGGATCGATTCTTCTGGCACCGGCCATCGTTCTCGGGTACGCCGTGAAAGCTGCCGAAAGAGACGACCGCGAACGCGGACTCTGATCAAAGTCGCATTACGATCGTCTTCGTATGGCCATGCGAATGCCCGCCGCCGAACGACGAGAGCAACTCCTCGCCGTGGCCCTCGATGCCTTCGCAACACACGGTTTCCACCAGACGTCGATGAACGATGTCGCCGAAGCAGCCGGAATCACGAAGCCGGTGTTGTACCAACACTTCGATTCCAAACGCGAGCTCTACGTCGCTGTGATCGAAGAGGCCGGCCGACGCATGATCGAAGCCATCGCCTACCAAGCACTCGCCGACATCGACGAACGTGAACGTACACGTCTCGGCTTCTCGGCCTTCTTCCGCTGGGTGGACGACGACCACGACGCCTTTCGCGTGTTGTTCGCCGGTGGCTCGCGACGTGACCCCGAATTCAACGAGATCGTTCGATCGTTCACCGCTCAGGTCGCCGATCTCATCGAGCCGCTCATCACCGCCGACATCGACGCCGATCATCGACGCACACTCGCCTACGCCATCGTCGGAATGACCGAGGGAGTGTCGCGTCGTCTCATCGAGAGTGGTGATGATTTCGATCCTGATGCGATCGCTCGCCAAGTGAGCGATCTGGCGTGGGCCGGACTTCGAGCCGCCCAGCGTTCGACTCCGGCCAGTCTCAACTGATCCGGCTCAACTGATCCGGTTCAACTGGTCCGGCGCAAAACTCGCAGACTGCCGGTCGCCGACACTTCCGTGAAGAGTCCACTCGCCAACGCCGGTACGTAGATCTGCTCGTACGGTGGACGGCCACCATCGGCCGGATCGGGGAACACGTCGTGAATCGCCAGTGTTCCTCCGGGAGCCACGAGCGGTGTCCAGAGTTCGTAATCGAGCCGGGCCGGTTCGATTCCGTGCCCACCGTCGATGAACAGGAAAGCCAGTGGCGTCTTCCACCACCGAGCCACCACCGGAGACTCCCCGACCACGGCGATCACCACGTCGTCGAGTCCGGCGCGCGAAATCGTGCGGCGAAAGTGCGGAAGGGTGTCGAGGCGTCCGGTCTCGGGATCGACGAGCGACGTGTCGTGCCACTCCCAACCGGGCTGGTTCTCCTCCGACCCACGGTGATGATCGACGGCGAAGACGACGGTGCCCGATTGCCGAGCCGCCGCGCCGAGCCACACCGTCGATCGGCCGCAGTATGAACCCACCTCGAGGAACGGAGCACCCGGAACGTCGTTCCCGGCCGCGCAGGCCGCGTCGAACAGGGCATCTCCCTCGTCGGTCGGCATGAAACCGGTCGCCGATTCGGCGACGGCGCGAAGTTCAGCGTCGATGATCGATCACCACGTGTCCCAGTGGATGATCGAGTCGGCCGCCGGACGCTTGGCCGGCTTGAAATCGGTGCCCTTCGTGAACGCCAACGGCGACAGACAGACCTGCTGCACCGAATCGAAAGGAATGCCGAGAACATCGGCCACCTGCTGCTCCATCATGAGGTGAACGGTGGTCCAGGCCGTGCCGAGACCTCGGGCGCGCGCCGCCAGCATGAAACTCCACATCGCCGGCAGAACATTGCCCATGACCGACGAAACCATCATCCCGGGCATTCCGTCGGCCCGTGCACCCTGCGTGCATCCGATCACGAGAACCGGCGCGTCACCCATGTGCTCACCGAGGAAGTCGGCCGAATCGGCCGATCGCTGTTGCTGAGCATTGGCCGAGTCGTCACCCTTGTCGATCGAACGGATGTACACACCGTCCATCGACTGGTAGATCGAATAGCACTGCCGGTAGATGTCTCCGATCGCCTTGCGCTTGGCCTCATCGCGAACCACGACGAACTGCATGGTCATGTTGTTCGAACCCGATGGCGACTGCATGGCGAGCTCGACGCACTCGCGCACCAGGTCGTCGGGAACCGGGCACTCGAAATCGAGGCGCTTGCGCACGGCCCGGGTGGTGGACAACAACTGGTCGGGATCGAGAGGGAGCAAAGCCATGGGGCGACCCTAGTCCGCGCTCGGTGGGGCGATTCCGCCTCGCAACCGGTTCGCACCCGTGCGAGAATGCGCAGGTGTCCGACACCCTTCAAGGTCTGATCGACCTGCTCGATCTCGAGCCCATCGAAGTCAACATCTTCCGAGGTCGCTCCCCCCAGGAGAACCGCCAGCGTGTCTTCGGTGGCCAAGTGGCCGGCCAGGCACTGGTGGCGGCGTCTCGAACGGTCGACGACCGCGACCGTCGTGTGCACTCGATCCACGCCTACTTCCTGCGTCCGGGCGATCCCACCTCTCCGATCCTCTACGACGTCGACCGCATTCGAGACGGTCGAAGCTTCAGCACCCGACGAGTCGTCGCCATCCAGCACGGTCAGGCCATCTTCAATCTGCAGGCGAGTTTTCACGCTCCGGAAGAGGGCATGTCGTATCAGACCGAGATGCCAGCTGTCGTCCCACCCGAGTCGCTCCCCGATTTCAAGACGCGCATGGCTCCGCACAAGGACATGCTCGGTGAGTGGTACGACCGGCCTCGTCCGATCGACGTTCGCTACGTGGGCGGTGATCCCATGTCGCGTTCGCGCGAGCCTTCCGATCGTCAGCAAGTGTGGCTCCGCGCCGACGGAAGGCTGCCGAACGATCCCACGCTGCACGCATGCATCGTCACGTATGCGAGCGACATGACACTTCTCGACACCACACTTCTGCCGCACGGCCTCAACTGGACCGACGACGTGCAGATGGCGAGCCTCGACCATGCCATGTGGTTCCATCGGCCGTTCCGCGCCGACGAGTGGCTGCTCTACGACCAGAGCACACCCACCACGTCGCATGCCCGAGGTCTGGCGACCGGTTCCATCTACACGCGCGAGGGTCACCTGGCGATCAGCGTGGTTCAGGAGGGCCTGATCCGCCGCGAGCGGTCGTGATCGCTCGACGCACGCCACGAGTCGTCTCGGTACTCGCCGGCCTCGTTTCATCGGCAATCCTCCTTGGCTGCGGTTCCTCCGATGGAGTGGTGGTGGCTCCTTCGGTTCTCGAATCCGTCTCCACCGACACCGCCCCGGTCCTTCCCGATGACACATCGGCCCCGATCGTGGTCTCACCCTCTCTCGAGGTCACACTCGGGCGAGCGATCGAGGGCTGGAATCAACCCGTCGATCTGGCTTCGTGGGCCGGCCGCGAAACGCACGTCGTCGAGAGAGTCGGTGTCGTGCGACGTATGGCGGACGACGGTTCACCCGGTGACGTTGTTCTCGACATCAGCGACCAGACACGGGCCGAGGGAGAACGAGGACTGCTCGGCCTCGCCTACACCCCCGACGGGAGCCGGGCCTTCGTCGACTTCACCGATCTGAACGGTGACACCGTCGTCGCGCGTTTCGATGTCGACGACGACGGCACGTTCGACGACGCAACGCGCGTCGATCTGCTGGTGATCGACCAGCCGTACGCCAATCACAACGGAGGTGCCCTCGCCGTCACCGCCGACGGCGCCCATCTCTTCGTCTTCACCGGCGACGGAGGATCGGCTGGCGATCCCGACCGAGACGCCCTCGACCCGCAGTCACTTCTCGGCAAGGTGCTCCGGCTCGACCCGACTCTCGACGATCCCGAACCCGAGATCTGGGCCGTCGGCTTGCGTAATCCGTGGCGTGTCTCGATCGATCCCCACACCAACGACATCTGGATCGCCGATGTCGGACAGGGTGAACGTGAAGAGGTCAACCTCGTCGACGTCGGCGACCTGAAGGGATCCTCGTTCGGATGGAGCGCCTGGGAGGGAACACGGCCGTTCAACGCCGACCAGAACGAGCGACATCTCGCCTACCGTGACGTCGCACCAATGTTCGAGTACGAGCACGTCGACGGCGACTGTTCGATCTCGGGTGGTTCGGTCATTCGTGACTCGAACATCGACGTCATCGGTGATTGGTATCTCTTCTCCGACTTCTGCAGTGGTCTCGTGCGCGCTCTCTGTGTCGAACCGGGCGGCCTCGACACGTGCGGACTTCTCTCACTCGGAAAGGTTCCGGCGTCGGTCGGCGTCCTCTCCGACCATCTCGACCGGATGTGGGTGCTGTCCCTCGACGGCTATCTGGTTCCGATCACTGCCCGGTGAATTTCGGCGGGCGCTTCTCGAGGAACGCTCGCACTCCCTCTCGGTGATCATCGGTCGCGAACAACTCCCCGAGGGTCGACGACACCCAAGCGCCGAGCTCTCGCCAATTCGGATCGAGGGTGTCTCGCAGCCCCGCCTTCAGTCGCTGAACGGCGAGAGGAGGATTGGCCGCGATGCGCTCACCCAGGTGGAGCGCTGTCGACATGAGTTCGTCGTGGGCCACCACACGCGACACCAGGCCGAATTCTCGGGCGGTCGGCGCGTCGATCACCTCGCCGGTGAAGAGCAGTTCGGCCGCCCGTTCGCGACCCACCAGTTGGGCCAGTCGCCCGAGACCGGCCACATCGGAAACGAGACCCCGAAGCACGAACAACTCTCCGAATCGGGCCCGTTCACTCGCGACGCGAATGTCGGTCATGAGGGCCAATTCCATCCCCCATCCGACCGCCGCACCGTTCACCGCCGCGATCACGGGTAGATCGGTGTGCAGGAGTGCATCAGCCGCTGGGGTCAGCCGGGGTGTGCGTTCACTGGTGACCGGCGCCCGGTCGGCCTCACCACCACCCATCACCTGACGAACGTCATCGCCACTGCAGAAAGCCGGGTCACTTCCGGTGATCACGAGACAACGTACGTCTCGACGAGGTGCATCGCGAACCAGTCGCTCGAGCTCGGCGTACATCCCGAACGTGAGTGCGTTACGTGCCTCGGGTCGATCGAGGGTGATCACACCGATGTGCTGGCGGACGACGTCGAAGCGGACCTCGGACGACGCCTCGGGCATCAGCGTCGCTGCCCCATGAACATGCGCTTCAGAGCGTCGTAGTTCTCGATGCAGTGTCCGGCGCCGAGTACCACGGCCTCGAGGGGCATGTTCGACATGCGAACCGGAACCTGGGTCTCACGCTCGATCCGATCGGCGAGACCACGAAGCAGACCACCACCACCCACGAGGTACATACCGCGCACCAAGAAGTCCTGTGCGAGTTCGGGCGGTGCCTTGGCGAGACAACGCACCACCGACTGCACGATCTGGGTGACCACGTCGTCGATCGCGTAACGAATCTCTTCGGGTGTGAGGATCACGGTCTTCGGCAACCCCATCATCAGGTCGCGTCCGCTCACCTCCGCTTCGACTTCGTCGGGAGTGGCCGCCGCCGAACCGATCGCCAACTTGATCTCCTCGGCCGTTCGCTCACCGATGGCGATGCCGTGCTCACGTCGGACGTAGTTCTGGATCGCGTTGTCGATGTCGAAACTGCCCACGCGCACGGCTTCGAGAGCGACGATGCCACCGAGGCTGATCACGGCGGTCTCACTCGTTCCACCACCGATGTCGATCACCATGTTGCCGACCGGTTCGTCGATCGGGAGGTTGGCACCGATTGCAGCGGCCATCGGCTGCTCGATCAACTGGGCGTCGGCGGCACCGGCTCGTCGGGCGGCGTCGGTCACCGCCCGTCGTTCGACCTCGGTGATGGCCGACGGCACGCAAATGACCACCTTGGGGCGGGTGAAACGACTCACACCCACTCGCTGCAGGAGCAGGCGAATCATGCGCTCGGTCACGTCGAAGTCGGTGATGGCTCCCCCGCGCAAGGGGCGAACCGCCACGATGTATCCGGGCGTCCGGCCGATCATGTTCCAGGCGTCGTGGCCGGTGGCCAACACCTCACCGGTCTGGCGATTGAGCGCGATCACCGACGGCTCGTTCAGCACGATGCCGCGACCCTTCATGTACACGAGGGTGTTCGCCGTTCCGAGGTCGATCGCGAGGTCACGTGCCATGGCTGATTCCCGGATCGTCGGGGTCGCTCGGACCGTTCGGCTTTTGAGTTTCGTTCATTCGATCGATCACTTGACGACGCGCTTCAGGCGACAGCGCGTCGAGATGTTTGCGGAACGAAGCAACTCCGTCGTCACTCGATGGTGTACGTCGAGCGATCGCCAGGGCGAGGAAGATGGCGAGGCACACCGCCACCACGCCGACGAGAACGACGGTCATCGTGACGAGGCCTCATCGACCGATTCGACACGTGACGCTTCGGTGATCGACGTCGCGCCGGTTCCCCAGTCTCGACCGTCGGACCACTCCTCGAGTTTCCAGATCGGTGCCGACGACTTCACGGCATCGATCGCGAATCGTGCCGCGGCGAACGCATCGGGGCGATGGGGTGAGGACACCGCCACGACCACCGATGATTCCTCGAGTTCGAGACGACCCACTCGATGCCACACGACCACCCGACCCAGATCGGACCAACGAGCTCTCATCTCGTCGACGATCGTCGCGAATCGCGGGAGCACCTGCTCGTCGTACGCCTCGTACACCAGATGAGTGACTCCGTCGCGGCGTACTCCAGCCTCTTCGGCATGATCACGCACGGTGCCGGAGAAGACCACCACGGCACCACAGCGAGGCTGCACCGCCCATTCGTAGGCCTCGGGGATCGACAACGGGTCGGGAGTCAGAGCGAACCAGTGATCGTTCGTCCGTTCCGAGAGCACACGCCGATGGTAGCGGGCATCTCGGGTGGCCAGAGGTTGCCGGCCCGCGAACACACGCGGGCGAACGATCACTAGTCTCACGTGTTCGTGGGAGAGCACACTTCGCCATCGGGATCCGAACCCGACGACTTCCCGGCCGCGCCGCTCCCACCACACGAGCGCACCTGGCGCCACCCGTCCGAGATGGCGGCCACCGCCTATCTCGGCCTGTCCGATGCGACGTCTCTGCGGTCAGTGGGTCGCGGTGTCACCACCTTTTCCATCTCCGCCGGAGTTCTGGTGGTGGTGGGTCTGGCTCTCCTGGCCCGACCGGTCTCGGGACGCACCGACACGTCGGATGCCATCCGACTGTCGGGAGCCGACATCGAACTGGTGAGCCTCGACGATTCACGCTCCGATGCACCGATCGCCGTGATGGTCGAACGGGGGCCTCTCCTCGTGACCACTCTGGCCGCAGTCGGCGATCGCTCTCAGCTCCGAGTACGTCTCACCGACGGCAGCACGCACGTCGTCGAGGTGGTGCACGTCGACGAGGCGACGTCCATTGCGATCCTCGCTCTTCCACTCGACGGACCGACTCCCGACGTGAGCCTGCCCAATGTCCCGATCACGCGCGATCAAGACGTGGTCGTCATCTCCGAACGCGCTCATCGCATGAGCGTGATGTCGCTCGCCGACGACCAACGCGCGATCATCGGAACCCGCAGTACGACCTTCGATCCGTTCTCGGTCGCCGAGGGTGCACCCGTCATCGATCGCGCCGGACGACTGATCGGACTCTGCACCCACGAAGGCAACGACGTGGTGCTCATCCACACCAACACGATCCAGTCGGTCCTGACGAGTCTGCTCTCCGGACTCGGCTCGGCCGACTAACGCCGACGCAGAGCGCGGATCAGAGCGATCAACCCACCCACGATCACCGCGGTCATCGCACCGAGAGCGATCTCTTGTTTGCGCTTCGGTGTGATCATCGTCCACCACTTCGTCTCGGTTCCTTCGACGAAGGTCTGCTCGTTGGTGACGGTGGGCGACCATCCCTCGGCGCGTAGCTTGCCGTTCGAGACGAGCCATGGTGAGCGCACATAGGGACGTAGACCCGGGGGAATCGGACCCCGCTGGAATCGCCACCGCAGGTCGGCGACCACCTCTCCCACCCGATCGGGAAGCCGCAACCGGGGAGCCATTCCCCACAACGAACGAACTCGCGAACCCGGGACGTGACCGTCGGGGGCCACGTTGTAGATGCCCGACAGACGGCGATCGACGGCCAGCACCACCGCCGACGCGAGATCGTCGAGATGGAGGAACTGAGCCGGAACGTCGTCTTCACCGAGGCGACCACCCATCCCGGCTGCCAGAGCTCGAACGAGTGACGACGTTCCATCGGCGGCCATCGCCGGCACCGGTCGCAGAACCGTGACCGAGCGACCGGGCGATGCGAGTCGCCAGTCGTCGACCATCTGTTCGACGGTTGCGAGTTGTCGCGCGAAGGCGAAACCGAAATCGGGGCGAAGTGCGATGTCCTCGGTGAGTGGCACCGGATTGTCGGGCCACGCGCCGTACACCATCGCCGACGACAGCACCACGAGGTGGGTCGTGTGACGGCGAGTGGCCTCGGCCAGGAGTTCGGGTGTCCCGACCGCCGCACTGCGGCCACGAGCAGCGAGTGTGTCGTGATCACCGGGCGCCAAGTGAACGACCACGTCGATGCGCGGCAGATCGGCACGATCGACATCGATGGCCGGGACGTCGGATCGAACACCACGCTCGATCTCGACCACGGAGAAGCGATCATCGGCTCGGAGACGTTCGACCACCCGACGACCGAGTGGCCACAACGCACCGGTCACCAGAACCGTGACGAGGTCGTTCGACGATCGGTTCAGCGTCTGGTCGTGTCGCGTTTCACTGATCGTCACTCTCGTGACGCTAGTCGTCGAGCCGCACTCGAATCGGGCGACGTAGGCTCGGACCATGGCTGACGGCTCACCGTTTCCGTTCGGGGACTCCGATGACGACAGCCCGAATCCTTTCGCCGGACTCCCTTTCTTCGGCGAGATGATGAAGATGTTCGCCGACCAGGGACCGGTCCAATGGGACACCGCTCGACAGGTGGCCCTACTCACCGCCACCGGCGGCCAGACCGAATCCAATCCCGATCCGACGGCGCGTATGTCGTTCGTCGATCTCGGACGCATCGTCGTCGATCAGCTCGAGGCGGTCACCGAGCGGGCGCTTCCGGTACTGGCCGTCGAACCGGCCGTCGTCACGCGCACCGCCTGGGTCGACACCACACTCGAGGACTACCGACCGTTCTTCACCGATCTGGCCACCGCACTGGCCCAGAAACCCACTGACACCGACGATGATCCGATGGCGGCCATGCTCGGTCAGTTCTCTGGTCTGCTCGCACCCACCATGATGGGAATGACCGTCGGATCGATGGTCGGGTTGCTCGCCAAGCGCTCACTCGGCCAATACGACCTGCCACTCCCCCGTCGCGCCGGACGAGCACCCATGTTCGTGCTCACCAACATCGACGAATTCGCCACCGAGTGGAACCTGTCGACCGATGACGCCCGTATGTGGACGCTGATCAGTGAACTCACATTGCACACGATCATCTCGATCCCCCATGTCGCGTCCGAGGTCGAACGACTCGTCTGCTCGCACGTGGCGGCTTTCCGACCCGACCCCAACGCGATCATGGACAAGCTGTCCTCGATCGAGTCCTCCGATCCGATGCAGATCATGCAGTCACTGCAGAACGTGCTCGGTGACCCCGAAGTTCTTCTGGGTGCGATGCGGTCACCCGAACAGGATCGACTGCAGCCCCACATCGACACCGTGCTCTCACTCGTCGTCGGTTGGGCCGACCACATCGCCGACCAAGTCGGAGCGCGCATCCTCGGTAATCCGGCTCGCATCG
This sequence comes from Actinobacteria bacterium casp-actino8, assembly GCA_001510455.1. Next base: position 2,404 of record LFFH01000016.1, on the reverse strand, counting down.
CCGAGGCGGCCCGCCGTCGTCGAATCGAATCGGGTGAAGAGACGACCTTCGTCGAACGACTGCTCGGACTCCGACTCGACCGCTCTCGGGTCGAGCAAGGGAAGTCGTTCGTGGCCGGTGTGGTCGAACGAGCCGGAGCACGAGGACTCGATCCCTTGTTCGATCGGACCACGGCTATTCCGACTCCGGCCGAACTCGACGCACCGGGGCTGTGGCTCGCCCGACTCGAGATCAGCGACGCCGACTGATTCGAGAACCGATGTACGACCGCAGGGTCAAAGGATCGGTCGCACCGCGCCGCACTTGGGTCAGTCCGAACCAGTAGGCACCCGCACCCGACAAACCCAGACCGGCGACGATCGCGAAACCCACCGAACCCGGCAGATGGAACAGCACGGGAACCAATCCGGCCGCCACCCACATCAATTGGAATCGGGTCTGGAAGTTGGCGATGGCACGGCCACGATTCACATCGGGTGCGTCACGCTGAACGATGGTCTCGAACGCCATGTTGGCGATGGCGGCCGCGAAGTTGACAGTGGCGGCCATCAACAAGGCCACGACCGTGGTCACCGCCACCGCCGTCACGATTCCGGCCGCACCGATCAGGATCAATCCGATCACCAGAAGGGTCTCCACGTACTTGAAGCGACCCAGTTTCTTCGCGCTGAGGTTGCCGAGCAAGGTTCCGATGGCGGCCAGACTCACGGCGGCACCGAACCAGAAGATTCCGAACTGCGGCCCGAAGTGGTACTCGACCTGCTTCCACCGTCCGTTGCTCGCCACACCGACCACTTGTGATCGTTGCGGATCGGCAAACCAGAAGGCCAGATGGAAGAAGAGGAATCCGACACTCGCCCGGACGAGTCCCATCGCCGAGGCGGCGATCACGACACCGGCCTGACGGAGTTCTCGGATCTCGAGCTCGCCGGCCTCCGAGCGAGCCACTTGCATCCGCGGCAGTCTCAGGGCGGCCAGTCCACCGAGGCCGAACAAGATCGCACCGAACACGAGGGTGGCTTTCGGGGAGATCAGGCTCAACAAACCCGCTGGCACCGCCCCAGCGAATCCGATGATTCCCGACGTCACGCCCAATTTCGCATTGGCTTCCACCAGGTCGGCCTCGCTCTTGGTGAGCGACGGGAGCATCGCCGACTTCGACACCCCGTAGGTCTTGTTGAGCACCATGGCGAGGAAGGCGAGGGGAAAGAGCAACAGCGATTCGAGCTGGGAGACCATCGCGATCATCACTGCGACTCGCAACGTCGCGATGAGGACGACGAGGAGTCGTCGACCACCGGGCATCTGGTCGATGACCGGGCCGATGAAACGACCCAGAACGATGAACGGTGCGAAGCTGATGGCGAGGAACAACACCACGCGACTACGCGCCTCACCAGGGGTGATCGACAAGAAGAGTGAATCGGCCAGGGCAACGGCCATCGATGCCTCACCGGCCGCGAACAGTGCGTGCACCCGAACGAGGCGAGTGAAGGGCGACGCCCTGAACTGATGCTGGTACTTCGGTTCGGGGTGAGACGAACGTCGACGCCGACCCGAAGGTTCTGAATTCTCGGCGTCGCTCACATCGTCATGTTAGGTGTCGTGTCATCACGACACCGGGCACGTTCAGCGAGATCGTTCGAACTTGTAGCCGAGACCACGGATCGTCACGATGCGTTTCGGATCGGAAGGCTCATCCTCGATCTTGGCGCGCAATCTCTTGACGTGAACGTCGAGGGTCTTGGTGTCACCGACATAATCGATACCCCACACTCGATCGATGAGTGTCTCCCGTGCGAGGACTCGACCGGCATTGGCGAGGAGAAGGTGGAGCAACTCGAACTCCTTCAGCGGCATCTGAACCTGTTCGCCACGAACGCGCACGACGTGCTCGTCGGGATCGAGGGTCACGTCACCAACTTCGAGGATCGAACCGTCGATCTCGGCCGGCGTGGAACCACGCTCGGTCGAGACTCGCCGCATCACCGCACGCATACGAGCGACGAGTTCGCGCATGCGATAGGGCTTCGTGATGTAGTCGTCGGCCCCCACCTCGAGCCCAACCACGGTGTCGATCTCGGCGCCCTTAGCCGTGACCATGATGATCGGAACCTGGGTGCGCTTGCGCAGTTGTCGACAGACGTCGATTCCGGACATCTTCGGCAACATCACGTCGAGCAACACCACATCGGGCTGAACCAGATCGAATCGGCTGAGGGCCTCCAGACCGTCGCGCGCCACTTCGACCCGGAATCCTTCGCGCTTCAGGCCGACGGTCAGCGCGTCGACGAAACTCTCCTCATCTTCCACCAAGAGAACCGTCTGAGAGGGCATGGGGTCGTTTCTCCTCGTCGTTCCGTCAACCGGCGTCGCGCATCGACGCCGACACCAGACCCGGCGC
>LFFH01000015.1 GCA_001510455.1 Actinobacteria bacterium casp-actino8 | reverse complement strand
GCCACCACGATGAGGGGAGCGGTTCCGTCGAGAACGAATGCCGACGTCGCTCCGATGAGGATCGTCAGAACAGCGATGCGAATCAGTCGTGCTCCGGGGAATCGCAGGAGTCCGTGCCAGGCTCGTTGCCATTCGGCGCGGCGACCACTGTGACGACGACGGGCGATCCACGGCCGGGCCCGACTTCGTTCGTGACTCAATTGGCGTCGCAACAACATGACCGTTCGAAGATCCTGCAACGTCACGGCGAAGCGCATCTGAGTGACGAGAGCTGCTCGACGGGAGAGAGCTTCGAGTGAGATGCGGTCGAGCAGGGTGAGAGACGTCATCAGAACGAAGAGGCCGAACAGCGGAGCAGTGAGGTCGATCCATTCGACGTGAATCTCCCAGAAGGCGAGTGCACCGAAACCGTCGGCGGGTCCGACCAGATCCACGTTGTCGGGTAATGCGGTCGTCGTCTGCCACACGACGAGGACGGAGCCGAGCACCGTGGAGAGCCAACGTGGGACACGAAGTACGTGAGACAGCAGGGCCATGGCAACGAAGATCAGGCCGACCGAGGCGCCGAACGCAGCACCGGCGAGAGTCCATGTGAGTTCGGTGCCGGGAAGACGACGCCCGATGATCTGTCCGGTGGCGGCTCCGACCAGACCGACGACGAAGACGAGTGATCGAGTGCGCTGCACGGCCGGAGCGAGAAGGACCCGCCGGCGGTCGATCGGCGCACCGAGCACGTGGCGGACGTCGGCTTCCTCGAGGGCGATCGGACCACCGAGACTCCCCGAACGAAGACCGAGAGCACACACGACGGCCGTGAGAACACCGAGCCATCCGGGGGCTTCGGCCACGATGCGACGGGCCGTGTCAGGGGCGAATTCTTCGTCGGTCACCAGACCCGACACGAACAAGAAGGATCCACCGAAGACGAACGCCGCGAGGTACACCCGATAGAGAGCCTCGAACCATTCGATCCGGCCCAGCCTCTTCGTACGTCGAGTGCGCCTGAGGTCGCGCACGGCCGACGTTCCGAGTGACGCACCGAGTGAGGTACGACGACGGGCCGCCGCCACGAAACGTCGGCGGTCGGGAGACGAGTCTCCGAGTTCGGCGGGTCGTGTGGGATCGGACGACCACCCCGACCACGAGGCGACGAACAGGCGAGGCGGTGCGAACCCTGTGTACTCCATGGCGAGCACGTTGAGGCAGGCCGACACTCCCGAACCGCACGACGCGATGACGTCATCGGCCAGATCGACGCACAGATGGTTGTAGTGCTCGAGGAGTTCGTCGCGAGTTCGCAGGTGACCTTCACGGAGGAGGGAGTCCCAGGGCGAGTTGTAAGCCCCGGGGACATGACCCGGTCGTGGATCGACAGCGGCCACGTCACCTCGGAAGCGAGGCGCCGCTCGGGCGTCGAGCATCACGGTTCGATCGAGTGCCGAGCCCGCGGCGAATCGATCGACGTCTTCGATCGTGGCGAGACGTTCACTCGGCCACGGTGCTGCTGTGAACGATGCGCGGACTGGTGACACCTCTCCGGTTTCCCAACGATCTCCGTGTTGGTCGGCCCACGCCGCCAGACCGCCGTCCAGTAGGGCCGCCCGACGTCCGATCATGCGCAACATGACGACGAGGCGACCGGCTGTCATCCCTCCGGTGTCGTCGTACGCGACGACCCAGGTGTCGTCCCCGATCCCGAGTCTCTCCATCGAGTCGGCGAATGCCTCGGGAGTCGGGAACGGATGTCGCCCGTCGATCGGATCGCCGTGGTTCGAGAGGTCGGTGTCGACGTCGACGAAGATCGCGCCGGGTACGTGTCCGTCGCGATACACGGTCCGACCGTCACGACCGTCGAGGTACCAGCGCACGTCGGCGACGACCACGTGGAGCGATGGTTCGGCGAGCAGTCGGTCGACGTCGTCGATCGACACGAATGGTGGAATCGTCAGCTCGTCGTACGCGCTCAAGGACTCCATCTTCGCACCGTGCGACGGCATACTGGAATCGATGGACGTTCAGTCGATGGAACTCTTCACGTCGCTGTTGGCGATCGTCGCCGTGGCAGGAGTCCTGGTGGTGGTCGCAGCCCGCGCCCTGGCGTCATCGTCGTCGTTCGCTCGGCAGGTGAGTGAGAGTCTGCACGGAGTGTCCGTGTGGTCGGCCTGGGTGGTGGCGGCGGTGTCCACCGCCGGCAGCCTCTACTTCAGTGAAGTGGCCGACTACGTGCCGTGTCGTTTGTGCTGGTTCCAACGCATCTGCATGTATCCGTTGGCCGGCATCTTGTTGGTCGCTGCTCTGCGACGTGACCGAAGTGTGAAGTGGTACGCGCTACCGCTGACATTGGCCGGTCTCGGTGTCTCGACGTATCACTACGTCATCGAATGGAAGCCATCCCTCGGGGACGGCGCGTGTTCGGTCGGACCGTCGTGTACCGACATCTGGTTCCGAGAGTTCGGTTTCGTGACCCTGGCCTTCATGGCCTGGGCCGGATTCGCCGTGATCCTCGCCTTGTTGTTCGTCACACCGCGCCCTCCAGTGGGTGAGAACTGACGAGAATACGTGTCGAGCAGGGAGATCGTCATGAACACCAGGAAGGCTTCCAACAACACTCGACTCGTGATCGCCGCCGTGGTCGTGGCCGTCGCAACGGCCTTCGTGGTTGCTGTCGTCGCCGGCGGCTCGTCCGACGACGACGCGACGCCGGCGACCACGTCACCGTCCGCGGTCGTTCCGGGCGTAGGCGCCGAAAGTCAGCCAGTGGTGGTCGGAGGTATGTCGCTTCCTCGTCTGGGCGACGGTGACGTCGATCCGGTGGTCGGGAGTACTGCTCCCTCCTTGACGGGGGCTTCCTTCGACGGCAGTTCCATCGCCATCACACCCGGACAGGACGGTGACGTCCTCCTGGTTTTCCTCGCCCACTGGTGTCCACACTGCAATGCCGAGATTCCCGTCCTCCTCGACTGGCAGAGCCAGGGGATGGTTCCCGAGGGTCTGTCGGTCATCGGGATCAGTACGGCCGTGAGCGCCGATCGTCCGAACTACCCGCCGTCGGCCTGGATCGTCGACAAGGGTTGGACCTGGCCGGTCATGGCCGACTCGGTCGAACAGGCGGCTGCTGCGGCGTATGGCGTGAGTGGTTATCCGTTCATGGTGATCGTGGGTGCCGACGGAACGGTGAAGGGACGAACCTCGGGTCAAAAGGGGCTCGAGTCCCTTGACGCTTGGGTCACGTCGACGCTCGGCTGAACGTCGCCTACGGTGACCACGTGGACCTCTCCGAATTCCAGACGATCATCGATCGCACTTTTGGTGAGCGTGATCGCGAGCGCGGGGTTCCGTCGAGTGTTGCCTGGTTGACCGAAGAAGTGGGGGAACTGGCCCAGGCGGTTCGAAAGGGATCGCACGAACAACGCGTTCACGAATTCGGTGACGTGATCGCTTGGGTGGCATCGCTCGCCAACCAGATGGGGGTCGACCTGTCCGAAGCGGTCTCCCGTTACGCAGCGGGTTGCCCGCGATGCGCCACGCTCCCGTGCACGTGTGCGTGACGAACCGTCGGTTCGTCGGCCGAGAGTAGGGTCACGGCGATGTCATTCGATCCTGGTACGTACGACTTCGATCGCTTTCTCCGGTACGACGAGATGGTCGCTTGGCTCCATCACGTCGCAGCCCGCCGTCCCGATCTGATCACGCTCGACACCTATGGCCACTCGTACGAGGGTCGCAAACTCTGGGTGGCGGCCATCACCGACTCGACGACGGGTCCTCACGACGCGAAACCCGCTCATTGGGTCGATGCCAACATTCACGCGGTCGAAGTGACCGGTGGAGTGGCGGCGTTGTACCTGATCCAACACTTGGTGAGTGGAGTCGAGGCGAACGACCCCGTCGTCGTCGAGGCGCTGCGGACACGCACCTTCTACGTCGCACCACGCGTCAATCCTGATGGCGTCGAAGCGGCCTTGGCCGACCGGCCACAGTTCCATCGATCGAGCGTTCGTTCGTGGCCCTGGACCGATGGTCATCGCTGGCCCGGACTCCACGCCGAGGACGTCGACGGTGACGGTCGGATTCTCACGATGCGTATCTCCGATCCGAACGGTGCATGGGTCGAGCATCCCGAGGACGCGCGTGTGATGGTTCCGGTTCCCCTCGATGGGGTGACCGACCGTCCGAGGTATCGCCTGCTCACCGAAGGACGAGTGGTGGATTTCGACGGATACACGATTCCGACTCCACGCGATCCGTCCGGTCTCGACCTGAACCGCAACTTTCCCGCTGGTTGGTCGACGAACGTGACCGGTTCGGGAGATCATCCGATGTCGGAGCCCGAGATCGACGCTCTGGTTCGTGCCGTTCGAGCGCGAACCAACGTGTGTGGCTACGACGCCTATCACACCTTCGGTGGAGTGTTGCTCCGACCGTCGAGCACGAAGTCCGACTCGTCACTGCCACCCGCCGATGTCTGGACGTGGAACGAGTTCGGGAAACGAGGAACCGAACTGACGGGATACAAGGTTCACTCGGTGTACGAGGACTTCACGTGGGACAAGTCCGACGTGATGAGCGGCGCCGGTGATGATTGGGCGTACGAGCATCTCGGTGTGTTCTCGTGGACGACCGAGTTCTGGGACGTGATCCATCACGCCACCGGTGAACGAGCGCACACGTTCATCTGGTACGAGGGCCCGACCCCCGAACAGGAGCTGGCCGTCGCCAAGTGGACCGACGTCCACTCCCCGGGCTCGTACATCGCGTGGCACGCTTTTGATCACCCCGACCTCGGCCCGATCGAGATCGGGGGATGCGACGTGTTCCACACCTGGACGAATCCACCTGCGTCGTGGTTGAAGAAGGAAGTGGTTCCCCACGCCGAATTCGCCGTTCATCAGGCCCTGGCATCACCTCGGCTCGTGATCGGTGAATTGACGGTCGAATCATTGGGGGCCAACACGTGGCGGGTCGGTGTCGGCATCGCCAACACCGGATGGCTACCGACCGACGTGAGTGCGCTGGCCCGCAAACATTCCATGGTGCTCCCGATCACCGCCGAGATTCGAGTGCCGAACGGACAGGTCGTCGGATCGCCGACGCGTGCGAAGCTCGGCCAGCTCGAAGGACGGGCGGCGTTCCGTCTGAACGGAGGCGCCATGTCGGACGGAACTCCTGACCGCGTCCGACACGAATGGGTGGTGTCGTGCGCACCGGGCACCGAGATCGAAGTCGACGTTCGGCACCCCCGTGCCGGACGCACGAGTGCGCGTGTGGTGCTGGAAGGCTGATCGACGTGCCCATCGACGACGATTTCGACACAGAATTCGACACAGAGTTCGACGAAGAGTTCGACGTTGATGTCGACGATGATGTCGACGGAACGAACGAGACGAGCACGTATTCGGTGTCGGAACTGGCCGGAACCATCAACGACGTCCTGGAGGAATCCTTCGACGAAGGTGTGTGGGTCTGGGGCGAGATCACCGGTATCAGCAACAAGGGTGGTCACACCTATTTCACCCTCGTCGAGCAGATGAAGGATGGCAAGCGCGCGCAGCTGAACGTCAACCTCTGGCGGGGTGAGTTCAACAAGATTCGTCCGGTTCTCATGAAGAGCGGTGTCACTCTCGAGAACGGTCTCAAGGTGCGCGTGTTCGGCGAACTCGATTTCTACGCACCGTTCGGCAAGTTGTCGCTCGTCATGCGAGGTATCGATCCGCGCTTCACCTTGGGTGACATTGCGATGCAACGCGACGAGTTGCTTCGGAGATTGCGCGAGTCCGGTGATTACGACCGCAACAAAGCACTCGAGTGGAGTCCGGTGCCCTTGCGAGTCGGAGTGGTGACGAGTGGAAGCAGTGCGGCCTGGGCCGATTTCTCGCACGAGATCGAACGTAGTGGCATGGGATTCGTGCTTCGTCTGGCCGACGTGACCGTGCAGGGTGATACAGCGGTGACCCAGGTCAGTCGAGCGATCGAAGCATTGGGCCGTCGTTCCGACATCGACGTGATCGCCGTGATCAGAGGTGGAGGAAGTCGAGCCGAACTGGCCACGTTCGACGCCGAAGCAATCGCAATCGCCATCGCCCGTTCTCCGGTTCCGGTGGTGACGGGTATCGGTCACGAGATCGACACGAGCGTGGCCGACGAGGTCGCTCACCGTCGTTACAAGACTCCGACAGCATGCGCGACCGGGCTCGTGGAACGAGTCGCGCAATTCGTGGACGCAACCGAAGAATCGTGGCATCGAATCGCTCAGCTGTCGTCCCATCATCTCGACGACTCGGTCGCGTCGTTGACCGAACTCACTCACCTCATCGCGGGACACACGAGAAACGCGCTCGTACGCGCCGACGATCGGCTCGTACAGCGTCGACTGCGTCTGGTGTCGTCGTCACGCGGTTCGGTCTCGGCGGCGGCGACGGTACTTTCGGCGCACACCGACACCCTCCGGCGACGAGGACCAGCGTTGGTGGCAGAACACCTCCGTCGAGTCGGAGAGCTCGAGACGAGAACTCGTCTACTGGATCCACGGGAACTCATGAGGCGCGGCTGGTCGGTCACACGATCGATGACGGGCGGTGTGGTTCGATCGGTGAACGACGTGACCGAGAACGACGTCATCGTCACTCAGATCGTGGACGGCTCGATCACGAGTACCGTGTCGACGAGGACCACCGACGAAGGGAGAGACCGATGAGCAAGAAGGCCGGAACATCCGGTGACTCGGTCGATGACATCGGGTATGCGGCCGCGCTCGAGGAACTCGAGGTCATTCTCGGAGAACTCGAAGAGAGTGACGTGGATGTCGACGTACTGGCGGAACGAGTGGCTCGTGCGTCGGAACTGATCCGTGTGTGCCGTGAGCGCATCGGTAACGCCAAACTGCAGATCGAAAAAGTGGTGGCCGGACTCGAGGACTGACCCTCGTCGTCCCCGCCTTCCCCCTAGCCTGACCTGGTGACTTCGGTCCCCCCGCCGTCCCTTCTCCTCATCGCGCAGCGGGTGGAGGCACGTCTCGACTCGATTCTTCGGAACGAAGAGTCTCGTTGGTCGGACTTCGACGTCGATCTCACGTCGCCGGTTGCCGAGATTCGTCGACTGGTCGGTGCCGGAGGCAAGCGACTCCGTCCGGCTTTCTGCCAATGGGGATTCGTGGGTGCGGGAGGATCTGCCGACGACCCACGGGTGATCGACGCCGGAGCCGCTCTCGAACTCCTTCATGCTTTCGCGCTCTTCCACGACGACATCATGGATGGTGCGTCGACCCGCCGTGGCGAGCCGGTGACACACGAGGTGTTCGCCGAACGACATCGTGAAATCGGAGGAAGTGGTGAATCGCGTCGTTACGGGGAGGGGATGGCGATACTCATCGGCGATCTGACCTTCGTCCTCAGTGATCGTCTGCTCGACGGGGTGTCGGCCGAGGCGCGTTCGATCTGGCACGAACTTCGTGTCGAGTTGAACATCGGTCAGCTCCTCGATCTGATGGGTTCGGCTCATCATGATCGCCGCCGCGACAAGGCCGAGCGCATCTGTCGGTACAAGAGCGGGAAATACACCGTCGAGCGCCCACTGCACCTCGGTGCTGCGATGGCCGCACCGGGGTCCACGGTCGACCTCTTACCCGCTCTCAGTGCGTACGGTCTTCCGTTGGGCGACGCCTTCCAGATGCGCGATGACGTCATGGGAGCGTTCGGTGATCCGGCCGTGACCGGCAAACCGGTCGGTGACGATCTTCGGGAGGGCAAGCCCACCCCACTGCTCGCCATTGCGATCGAACGTGCCGATGGGTCACAGCGTGCAGTCCTCGATCGGGTGGGCCGATCCACACTCGACGACCGCGACGTCCACGAGGTCCAAGAGGTCATCGTCGCCTGTGGAGCCCTCGCCGAGATGGAGTCGACCATCGAGCGTCTGGCCAGTGAGGCCGTGGCCGCTCTCGATGCCATCGACCTGGAGGGATCGGCCCGGCTCGAGCTGATCGCTCTCGCCGAGTACGTGACTCGACGCCAGGACTGATCGCCGAGGATCATTCGGTTCGACCGCCTACGATGCGTGACGTGAGATCGGTCGTGTTCGCAGTGGTCGTGTCGTCGGCGCTCGTGGCGTGCGGTGGGGACGACGAGTCGGTCGACACACTCCCGTTGTTGACGGCCGCCCCCACGATTCCGGCGACCACACTCGCTCCGACCACCCTTGCGCCAGTGGCCGAGGAGTACTACACGATTCAGCAGGGCGACACTCTCTTCGGAATCGCTCAGTCGTTCGGGGTGTCGATGTCCGATCTCATCTCGTACAACGCCATCGCCGATCCCGACGCCATTCAGGCCGGCCAGCGTCTGAAGATTCCGCCCACGGCCTCCACCACGGTTCCGGTTGTCGAATCGACGATCGCCACTCCCTGAACCGACTTCGTACACTGCGGTCATGGCCGACGACGCACCTTTCTGGCCGACCCAGGACCACTGGTCGGTCAAGATTCCCCTCGACACTCCTCATCGTCGTCTTCCCGTTCTCGACGAGTCGGGCTTCGTGGCGTTGAGCCCGATGCCCATAGATGTTCCTCGTGAAGAATGGGAATCACTCGAGTACATGGACTGGAAGAGTGGCGGTGACACCAACTTCGCCCCACTCGCATCGGCCGATGGTGAACTCGATTGTCGCGGTTTCTGGGACAAGGGCAAGACCGACAAGGACGCGCTCTGGACGGTCAATGCTGCGAAGGCGCCCACCTTGCGCCGCTACGTCGATTCGGTAGGAGCCAATTTCGGACGAGTACGGATCATCAAACTCGAACCGCAGGATCACGCCACGGCTCTTCGTTCGATTCACCGAGACGACAACAATCGTTTCAACCCCGACGACGAAGGTTGGATCGTTCGTTCCTGGGTCGAACTCACCGATCAGCCCGACAGTTACATGTTGCTCATGGACAACGACGCCGACGGACTTCCCGATCCCGCGACCGAGCGACGTGTCCCTCTTCCCCAGGGTGCACGTTTCGTCGTGGACACCCAGCGTCTCTGGCACGTCGTGGTCCACAACGCCGATCGTCCTCGTTTCGCCTTGATCACGAGCTTCGAAAGCGGCCCGCGACTCGGCGAGTGGATCGACTCGGAGCGCGCCGTCTCGGTCTGAATCTCAGGCTCGGGAAGCCGATGCGATCTCGGCGATGTCGCGCATGATGCGGCCGAGTTCGAAGTCCTTTGGCGTGTAGACGGCGGTGACCCCACCGGCGAGCAGTCGTGGCCGATCTTCCTCGGGAATGATTCCGCCGACGACCACCGGAATGTCGACACCGTCCTTCTTCAGGCATTCGATGACCGCGGGTACGAGAGACAGATGTGACCCGGAAAGAATCGACAGGCCGATCACGTCGGGATCTTCGTCTCGTGCACTGGCCGCGATCTGTTCGGGTGTGAGGCGGATACCGGAGTAGATCACTTCCATACCGGCGTCCCGGGCCGCGACTGCGATCTGTTCGGCCCCGTTGGAATGGCCGTCGAGTCCGGGCTTGGCCACCAGAAGTTTGGGAGGACCACCAGGGATCGTTCGAACGAAGTCGGCGACGTCGGCGAGTTCACCGGGTCGTTTACCGACCGCAGCCGAGACACCAGTCGGTGCTCGGTACTCACCGAACACGTCGCGGAGAACTCCGGCCCATTCCCCGGTGGTGCCGCCGGCCTTGGCAAGAGCGATCGACGGTTCCATGATGTTGTCACCGTCGACTGCGGCTCGTCGGAGTTCGGTCAGCGCGGCATCGACCGCCCCTTGATCCCGTGCCCCTCGCCACGCATCGACATCGGCGATGGTCTCGCGTTCGACGGCCGGATCGACTTTCACGATCTTGTCGCCGCCTCCGAGAGGTGAGACTTCGGTTTCGCGGTAGCTGTTCACACCGACCACGACCTGTTCTCCGGACTCGATACGTCGGGTACGTTCGGCCATCGACTTCACGAGCCGACCCTTCAAGTGGTCGACTGCTTCGAACGCTCCGCCGAGCTGGAGGACTTCTTCGAATTCGGCCCACGCTTCGTCTCGGATCGCCGACGTTCGTTCTTCGATCACGTGGGAGCCGTCGAAGATGTCGCCGTATTCGAGGAGATCGCTCTCGAAGGCGAGAACTTGCTGCATGCGCAGACTCCATTGCTGATCCCAAGGTGTGGGCAGGCCGAGTGCCTCGTTCCAGGCCGGTAGTTGGATCGAACGGGCCCGAGCCTTCTTCGACAGCGACACGGCCAGCATCTCGAGAACGATGCGTTGCACGTTGTTCTCTGGTTGGGCCTCGGTGAGACCGAGGGAGTTGACCTGCACGCCGTATCGGAAGCGAAGGGACTTCTCGTCGGTGACGCCGTATCGATCACGACCGATGCGCTCCCAGAGTTCGGTGAAGGCGCGCATCTTGCACACTTCTTCCACGAATCGAATTCCTGCATTCACGAAGAACGAGATCGACGCGAACACTTGGGGGAACTGCTCGGCCGGCACTTGACCCGAATCGCGGACGGCGTCGAGTACGCCGACTGCAGTGGCGAGTGAGTAGGCGATCTCTTGAACGGGAGTGGCGCCTGCTTCTTGCAAGTGGTACGAGCAGACGTTCATGGGATTCCACTTCGGCGTGTTGTTCGCACACCAGGCGACCATGTCGACGATCAATCGCCGCGAAGGAACCGGCGGAAAGATGTACGTGCCTCGTGACAGATATTCCTTGACGATGTCGTTCTGTGTGGTGCCGCGAAGTTGCGCACGCTCGACACCCTGCTCCTCGGCGTTGGCGACGTAAAGAGCCAACATCCAAGCGGCGGTCGCATTGATGGTCATCGACGTGTTCATCTGTCCGGGCGGAATTCCGTCGAGCAGAGTGCGCATGTGACCGAGGTGGGCGACGGGCACACCGACCTTTCCGACCTCACCTGATGCCATCGACGAGTCGGGGTCGTAGCCGGTCTGTGTCGGGAGATCGAAGGCGATCGACAGACCGGTCTGACCTTTGGCCAGATTCGTCCGGTACAGCTCGTTGGATGCCTTGGCCGTCGAGTGACCCGAGTACGTGCGCATCAGCCACGGAGCGTCGCGACGAGGTGCATCCGACGGAGGGGCCGAGGAGTCTGCAGTCATGGCGTCAGTCTGTCGGGGTCAGCGGCGGAATTCCTCGTCGAACGGGCCCGACGGCCCGACGAAGCAACTCGAGATACTCGTGTCGGGGTAGGTCGACGGCACCCATCGACCGCAGGTGAGGTGTCGTCCACTGCACGTCGAACAGCTGGAAGTCGAGAGCGGTCAGCACCTCCATGGTGGCGACGAGCGCGACTTTCGACGCATCGGTCACCCGATGGAACATGCTCTCTCCGGCGAAGAGTCGACCGATGCTGACCCCGTAGAGACCTCCGACCAGGTCGTCGCCCAGCCACACCTCGATCGAATGGGCTCGACCGAGTCGGTGCATCTCGCAGTAGGCGCGAACGAACTCGTCGTCGATCCACCCGTGTGGTCGCCGCTCGTCACCGCATTCACGCATCACCTGTTCGAACGCCAGGTCGATCGTGCAGCGAAACCGCCGCGTGTGCTTTCGCAACGAACGCGAAACGTGCAGGCCCCCGATTGGAATCACACCGCGGGGATCGGGTGAGAACCAGCCGATCTCCTTTCGTCGATCACCGACGTGCATCGGAAAGAATCCGTTCGAGTAGGCCGAGACCAAAGTGGCCGGTTCGAGATCGGCACCGATGCACACCAGATCGGTGTCGTCGTCGGATCCTTCGTCGGGGAGTGGGACATCCGAGAAGTCCCACTCACTCGTGGCGAGAGGCGTCGGCTCGATCGCGAATCGCGCCTGATCGCCCGGTCCGAGAAGTGAGGACCTCATCGCTCGTTTCGATCAGTAGTCGTAGAAGCCGCCCTTGGTCTTGCGACCGAGGCGACCGGCGGCAACCATGCGCCGCAGCGTGGGCATCGCGGCGTAGTTCGGATCACGGAACTCGTCGTACAGGGCGTCCAGAATCGCGAGCGACGTGTCGAGGCCGACGAGGTCGAGCAACGCGAACGGACCCATCGGGAAGTTGCAGCCGCCCTTCATGGCGGTGTCGATGTCGGCCATGTTGGCCGTTCCCTGCTCGAGCATGCGAATGGCGTTGTTGAGGTAGGGGAAGAGCAGTGCGTTGACGATGAAGCCAGCGCGGTCCTTCACCTGGACCGGTTGCTTACCGCACGTCTCGGCGAAGGCCGTGGCGGCGTCGATCGTGGCATCGGATGCCGACAGGGGTCGGACGATCTCGACGAGCGGCATGGCCGGGGCGGGGTTGAAGAAGTGCACTCCGCACACCGAGTCGGGTCGAGACGTGACCATGGCCAGCTCGATCACCGGCAGGGTCGAGGTGTTGGTGGCGAGGATCGCCGCGGCTTTGACCGTGCGGTCGAGTTCGGCGAACAGAGTCTTCTTGGTGTCGAGATCCTCGACGATGCTCTCGATGACGAGATCACAATCGGCCAGCGCGCCGAGATCGGACACCGGAGTGATCCGTCCGAGAATCGCCGCCGACTCCTCCTCGGCGAGACGGCCTTTCTCGACCTGCTTGGCGAGGCCTTTGGCCACGGACGCGACCATGGCATCGGCGGTGGCCTGTGAGCGTGAGCGGACGATGGCGGTGAGTCCGGCTCGGGCGACGACCTCGGCCAGTCCCGAACCCATGATTCCCGAGCCAACGATGCCGACTGTGTGAATGGCCATCCCATGTCCTTTCCGAGGGGCCGTCCGACGGAGAACGGAGGCCAGGTGTGCTGGTCACCATAATTACCCCCCGGTAACCCGGGCAAGAAGTGGCCGAACACACCGCCTAAGGTCGTCGCCATGCCGGGAACCGTCGTTCTTCAAGGTGGAGGACCCTTCAGCGTCCACGACGATCTCGACCGGCGTCTCCTGTCGGAGGCGAAGGCCGACCGGGTGGTGGTGTTACCGACTGCCGACGCCTTCGAACGTCCAGAGGTACTGGTTTCAGCCGCGATGTCGTGGGCCGAGCGACTCGGTGTGCACGTCGAAGCTCTCATGGTGATGAGTCGTCCCGAAGCGATGGACGAAGGTGCGGCCGACGTCGTGCGTTCGGCGCGCGCCGTTTGGCTGGTGGGTGACAACCCGATTCATCTGCGCAGTGTCGTGAAGGACACCCCCATCTGGGACGCGTTGCACGACGTTCTACAGGCGGGAGGTGTCGTCGTCGGATGCGCAGCGTCGGCGTCGGCTCTCTGCGATCCGATGCTCGATCCGCGGGGTGGTGCACTGGCTCTCGGTCTCGGACTCCTGAGTGGAATGACGGTCGTTCCGCAATCCGAGACACTCACTCCCGATCGACAGTCGCGGGTTCGTCGCCTCACTGATGTGCCCTTGGTGTTCCTCCCGTCCACGTCGTCGCTTCTGAGAACTGATGCCGGATGGGAGGCCGTCGGTCCTCTCGAAGTCGTCGGTGAACTCCCGAGTTGAGCCGAACCGTGTCAGCTGATCTGCGTCTCGGTGTGATCGGCACCGGCATGATGGGTTGCGAACACATCCGCAATGTCGAAGCGTTGACGGGAGCCGAGGTCACGGCGATCAGTGATCCGAACGACGAACCTCTGGCGTGGGCACGACGTGAGCTCGGTGATCGTAAAGTCGCCGAATTTCGTGATCATCGTGATCTGCTCGATTCGGAGTCGGTCGACGCACTGATCGTCGCATCACCGAATTTCACTCACGTCGACGTCTTGCGTGACGTACTGGCGTCCGACATTCCTGTGTTGGTCGAGAAGCCGATGTGCACGACCATCGAGGATTGTCGATCAGTCGTCGAATGGGCCGGTCGTCGCCCTGCCATCACGTGGGTCGGGCTCGAGTACCGATACATGGCCCCCATCGCCGCATTGGTGGACGTGGTTCGATCGGGTCGGCTCGGAACCACTCGGATGGTCTCGATTCGCGAACATCGGTTTCCTTTCCTGGTGAAAGTCGACAACTGGAATCGCTTCTCACGCAACACCGGCGGAACACTCGTCGAGAAGTGTTGTCATTTCTTCGATCTGATGAATCTGATCGTCGGGGCGCCTCCTCGGCGTGTGTACGCGAGTGGAGGTCAGGACGTGAACCACCTCGACGAGATGTACGACGGGGAGCGATCGGACATCCTCGACAACGCGTTCGTGATCGTCGACTACGCGAACGGGGTTCGTGCGCACCTCGACCTGTGTATGTTCGCCGAGGGTTCTCGTAACGAGCAGGAAATCAGCGTGGTGGGCGATCGCGGAAAGGTCGAGACCTCGGTTCCCGGGGACGGTTCGGTGTACGTCGGACGCCGAAGTGATCGAACGGTCGAGCCCTTGCCCGTTGCGATCGATCCATCGGTCGCTCATGTGGGATTTCACTTCGGCGCCAGCTTCGTCGAGGTGGCCCGTTTCTGTGATGCCGTCCGCGGCGGTGCGATACCCGAAGTCGACGTTCACGCCGGGTTGATGTCGGTGGCCATCGGGGTGGCGGCACACCAGTCGATCGACGAGGGTCGTCCGATCGACATGTCGGAACTCGGACTGTGAAACCGGTCGTGACGATTCGACGTCACGACCGCTCGGATCGAGTTCGTCGACTCAGGCTTCGGTGACGGTGACCGACACGATGCGAATGTCACCGAGCGGTGGAACGCCGTTGTCACTCGGATTCCCGAGCGAGTCGAGAATGGCGACGACGTCGAGTCCGTCAGTGACCTGTCCGAAGAGGGTGTAGTTCGGCGGAAGGTCGGCTCCGTCGGAACCGGTGATCACGAAGAACTGACTTCCGTTGGTGTCGGGTCCGGAGTTGGCCATGGCGATCGAGCCGATCTCGTACTCACCGGCCTCGGGCAGTTCGTCGGCGAACGAGTAGCCGGGTCCACCGGTTCCGGTTGCCGTGGGATCACCGCACTGAACGACGAAGTTGGGGATCGCTCGATGGCACTCGGTGTCGTCGAAGTACTTGAAGCGCGCCAGGTTGACGAAGTTGTTGACCGTTCCCGGGGCGCGTGCTGGATCGAGCTCGATGGTGAACGAACCTTCGTTGGTCTCGACGACCGCTGTGTACGTCTTGGACGGATCGATACAGAGTTGCGGCGCATCGGAGAACTCGCGCGTCAGGGTGGCGCTGCCATCAGTCGGCGCGCACTCGCCGCTGCCGTAGACGAAGTCGACCGGCCCGGACGGCAAGGTGGTGGTGGGACCTTGGGGAACGGTGGTGGTGGCTCCTCCAACAAGGGTGGTGGTCGCACCGAAGTTCTCGGTGCCCGTCTGCGAAGTGGAGGGTCCATCACTGTCGTCGTTGGTGAGGACCGCGATCAGGAAGATGAGGGCCACGAGGACCACCACGATGCCGACGATGCGGGTCGTCCGGCGAATGGTGGCCCGTCGGCGCTCGGAGGCGGCAGCGGCCTGACGACCCATCTCGCGGTTCTGCTTCTTGCGTTCTCTTTTGGCGGTACCCATGAGCAGGTCAGGCTAGTAGCCTGCGATTTTCGTGACACTCATCGTGCAAAAGTTCGGTGGAACTTCGGTGGCCGACCCCGAGCGCATCCGCGCCGTGGCCGAGCACGTGGCGTTCACTAAGAAGCACGGAGCCGATGTCGTCGTCGTGGTGTCGGCCATGGGCAAGTCGACCGACAACCTCATCAAGTTGGCCAACGACGTGTCATCGGTTCATCCGGGCCGCGAACTCGACATGTTGCTCACCACGGGCGAGCGAATTTCGATGTCGCTCGTCGCCATGGCCCTCGCCGACCTCGGAATCGATGCGGTCAGTTTCACCGGCAGTCAGGTGGGCATCATCACCGACACCACTCACACCAAGGCCAAGATTCTCGAGGTGCGGGGTGACCGGATTCGTGAAGCCCTCGCCGAGGGGAAGGTCTGTGTCGTCGCCGGCTTCCAGGGTGTGAGCACCGAACGTGAGATCACCACTCTCGGACGCGGTGGCTCCGACACCACGGCGGTGGCGTTGGCTGCCGCTCTCGACGCCGACAGTTGCGAGATCTACACCGATGTCACCGGGGTGTTCTCGGCCGATCCGCGAATCGTGCCGCAGGCCCGCAAACTCACGCACATCAACTTCGACGAGATGCTCGAGATGGCCGGAGCCGGGAGCAAGGTTCTCGCACTTCGATCGGTCGAGTTCGCCCGCAATCACAACGTTCCGATCCAGGTTCGTTCGAGCTTCACCTGGGAGCCCGGCACTTGGATCACGAGTCAGGAGCCTTCCATGGAAGATCCCGTCATCTCCGGCGTCGTCACCGATGTCAGCGAGGCCAAGGTCACGGTTCGCAGCGTCCCAGATCGACCGGGAATTTCGGCATCGTTGTTCGAACCACTTGCGCAGTCGAACGTCAACGTCGACATGATCGTTCAGAACACGTCGTCCGACGGAACCACCGACATCAGCTTCACCGTCCCCAAGGCCGACATGAAGGTCGCCGAGTCGATCGTCTCCGACGTGGCGAAGCAGATCGGTGCCACGGGTATCTCGCACGACGATGCCATCGCCAAGATCTCGTTGGTGGGTGCCGGCATGAAGACGAGTCCGGGTATCGCGGCCAAGATGTTCCGGATACTGGCCGACGAAGGTGTCAACATCGAGATGATCTCGACCTCGACCATCCGTATCTCGGTCGTGGTGGCCTCGTCCGACCTCGAGCGGGCCGCTGGTGCTCTGCACACGGCGTTCGGTCTCGACAGTGGTCAGGCGTACAGCGCTCCGCTTCCCGAGCGGAAGTGACGGAGCCCCGACGAGTGGTCGACGAGCATCGTCATCAACACGTTCCGTGGAAGGCTGCCGGGCGCGCCTCCGAACGGCACGACGATCCCGACAGTGTCGTTCGCGACACGGGATGGGTGTTCAACAACGCAACTGGTGATCAGCTGACGCTCGAGCAATTCGTCGACTCGGGAGAGCAGGAAGTCGGCGCTTATCTGCAGTGCTTCGGATTCGATCCGACCGAGAACGAAGAATCGTCGTTGGTCGAGATCGGCTCGGGCATCGGTCGGATGACGGCCAGTTTCACGCGGCGCTTCGGGTCGGTGGTGGCCTGTGATCTCGACGCATCGTTCCTCGAACGCTGCCGTGAGACCGTCGAGAGCTTCGGAGTCCCCGATCGTCTGAGTACCTCACACGTGTCGGACGGACGTTCACTCGATCTCGAATCGGCATCGGCTGACGTCGTGTTCAGCTACATCACGTTGCAGCACTGCAACGCCGACGACGCTCTCCATCTCACGTCGGAAGCCTTCCGAGTGGTCAAGCCCGGTGGTCGAGTGGTCCTCAACTACCGCACCTGGATCGGTCGCGATGTGGCGCTCTTCCCGGCCGGCGTGATCACGCGCGTGTTGTGGAGGGCGCCGATCCTCGGCCCGTGGTTGTCGCGCCAGCGATGGTCCACGCGTCTCGGTTGGCAGGCGAATCGACTCTCACCCCGGGCCGTCGTTCGTCACCTCGTGTCGCAGGGCATCAAGGTGTCGGTCCCTGAACTCTGGTTCCGGACCGGTCATCGCAGAGTGGCGTCCAAGGGTGGTGTGAGCGGATTCTCGATACACACCTTCGAAGGGATTGATCCCAGTCACTGGTGGTTAATCGCCCGTCGACCCGACTGAGGTGACCGTTAGCCTCTGGACCCATGCGAGTCGGTGTGGTCGGAGCGACAGGTCAGGTCGGAAGTGTGATGCGCGTCCTTCTGGAGGAGCGCAACTTTCCGGTCGACGAGATCAGATACTTCGCGTCCTCTCGATCGGCTGGATCGACCCTGCCGTGGCAGGGCCGATCGATCACCGTCGAGGATGCGACCACGGCCGATCCGTCCGGCCTCGACATCGCCCTTTTCTCGGCGGGTGCAACCTCGTCGCGTGAATTGGCTCCCAAGTTCGCCGCGGCTGGTGTGACCGTCATCGACAACTCGTCGGCGTGGCGAATGGATCCCGACGTACCCCTCGTGGTGAGTGAGGTCAACGGAGAGCTCGTGCACGGCACGAAGAAGGGGATCATCGCCAATCCGAACTGCACCACGATGGCCGCCATGCCGGTGTTGAAGGTCCTGCACGACGAGGCGTCGCTGCGAAAGTTGATCGTCAGCACCTTTCAGGCGGTGTCGGGCGGTGGACTCGCTGGTGTCGACGAACTCGACAAGCAAGCGCGTGACACGGTCGACCGAGCACGTGATCTGACTTTCGACGGAGACTCGGTTCCGTTCCCCGAACCGACGAAGTTCGCCAAGCCCATCGCGTTCAACGTCCTTCCCTACGCCGGCAAGTACGTCGATGACGGAAGTCTCGAAACCGATGAAGAGCAGAAGCTGCGCAACGAGAGTCGCAAGATTCTCGACATTCCGGATCTGAAGGTCTCGGGCACATGTGTGCGAGTGCCGGTGTTTACCGGTCACTCGCTGAGCATCAACGCCGAGTTCGCCCGACCCATCTCGGTCGAGCGAGCGACCGAACTGCTGGCGTCGGCGCCTGGTGTGGTGTTGCTCGACGTTCCGACACCGCTCGAGGCCGCCGGACGGGACCCGAGTTATGTCGGTCGCATCCGCCAGGACTCGACGGTCGACGAGGGGCGGGGCCTCGTTCTCTTCGTCAGTAACGACAACCTGCGGAAAGGCGCCGCACTCAATGCGGTCCAGATCGCCGAACTGTTCGTGAAGTAGAACGTTTCCATGGGCGGACACGCAGTCGGAACCCTCGTCATCCTGCGCCACGGTGAGAGCACGTGGAATCAGCAGAATCTCTTCACCGGCTGGCACGACGTTCCCCTGTCCGACAAGGGTCGGACCGAGGCTGCGGCGGCCGGTTGCACCATGGCCGATGAAGGTCTGAGTTTCGACATGGCTCACACGTCGGTGCTCGAGCGAGCCGTGGTCACCTGCCATCTGGCCCTCGAGGCGATGGGGCAGGTGTGGTTGCCGTTGCAGCGATCGTGGCGATTGAACGAACGGCACTATGGCGCGCTGCAGGGTCTCGACAAGAAGGCGACCGCCGAACGGCACGGCCAGCAGCAGACCAACGTCTGGCGACGTAGTTTCGACGTCCCCCCGCCGCCGGTCGACACGACGAGTCCGGAGCATCCGGTCAACGATCCTCGTTACCGCCTGCTCGCCCCTGATGCGCTGCCGGCGAGCGAATGTCTGAAGGACGTCGTGGCTCGAGTACTTCCGTATTGGTACGACCAGATCGTTCCGCAGCTTCGGGCCGGTCTCGACGTTCTGGTCACTGCGCACGGCAATTCGCTTCGGGCCCTTCTCATGCATCTCGAGGGCGTGTCGGAGTCCGAGATTCCGGAGATCAACATTCCGACCGGAGTTCCTCGTCGTTACCGTTTCGCCGTCGACTTCTCGGTCACCGAGGTGGGGTACCTGGGTGATGCGGCAGCGATCGATGCCGCGGCGGCGGCCGTCGCTCGCCAGGCCGGCGGCTGAAACACCGATGGATTCGTCGGTCGCTGTGTCACCGGACTCGTCTCGGTGACGACTGGCTCGTTCACATGTGAACGGCACTTGTTCACGATCGCCGTATAGTGACGACCATGGCAGGCAAAAAGGCGTATTTGACGGGTCTCAGCAAGGTTTCTTTGTTCTCGTCGTGCTCGAACAAGGATCTCGAGAAGATTGCCAAGGCCGGTGACGAGGTCACGGTCGAGGCCGGATCGACCATTGTCGACCAGGGTCAGACCGGACGCGAGGCCTTCATTCTTCTCAAGGGTTCGGCCACCGTCCGGCGCAACGGTAAGAAGGTGGCCACCCTCGGACCGGGCGCCGTGTTCGGCGAGCTGTCGCTACTCGACCATGGTCCTCGTACCGCCACCGTGGTGGCCGATACCGATTGCACCATGCTGGTCATCAGTCAGCGGCAGTTCCTCGGCGTGATCGACGCCATTCCGGCTCTGGCCCACAAGTTGCTCGGCACTCTCGCCGGTCGCATCCGCGAACTCGATCGCCAGTACTACGGCTGATCGAGCCCTCACCTCGAGGTGAGGTTCCCCATCGTTGCGAGGCCCGAGTAGCGTTCTCCCTGCATGGCTACGCACACCGACTCTCCGGCCGCGCCCACGGGCCCGCGGCGACTGAAGCCGTATCAGCTCTCGATCGCCATCGGGTCGTTCATGGCGGTGTTCATCGCCGTGTCGGGCATCCTGCCCCTTCTGACCGGTTGGAAGAGCGATTCCCCGATTCACCGCGAGGTGTTCGGCGGGATCCCGGGTCCCCTGAAGGTCGCTTTCTACACGGTCATTCCGGCGCTGGTCCTGTGGGGTTCTTTCCGCTTCGCCGATCGTGTGCGCAACTGGGAGCGTGGAGCGCCCGACCGCCGTCGCACCACGACCAAGAACGCCAAGAACCGTCTGCGCGACTTCCGGGCCGGGGTGTACATGCAGACCCTGCTCCGCGATTCGGCGGCAGGTCTCATGCACTCTCTCATCTACTTCGGGTTCTTGATCCTTCTCGGCGTCACGACGGTGCTCGAGGTCGATCACCAGATGCCCGAGAGTCTGAAGTTCCTCCATGGCGATGTGTACCGCGGATACGTGTTCGTCGGTGATTTCGCCGGACTCATGTTCACAGCCGGTGTGGTGTGGGCCATCGTGCGTCGTTACGTGCAGCGCCCGTATCGCATTCGCATCAAGACCAAGGCGGAGCACGCTGTGATCCTCGGCGTGTTGCTCGCCATCGGCGTGTCGGGATTCGGAGCCGAGATGTTCCGCATCGCCGAGAACCAGGCCAGTGGTCTGAACATGGACCACGAGAAGTGGTCGTTCATCGGCTATCCGCTGGCCCAGATGGTCGATGGTTGGTCGCTCAGCAGTCTCGAACTGTGGCATCAGGGTTGGTGGGTCGCTCACGTGCTCACCTTCGTGGCCTTCCTCGTGATCCTCCCGATCACCATGCTTCGTCACATTTTCACCTCACCGCTCAACATGTACCTGAAGGATCGTGAGCGCCCCAAGGGTGCGATGAAGGCGATGCCGAATCTGACCGAAACGTCCTTGGAGACGTTCGGTGCCGCGGTGGTCGAAGACTTCACCTGGAAGCAGTTGCTCGACACCGATGCGTGCACCATGTGCGGACGATGCACGAGCGTGTGTCCGGCTCATGCCACGGGCAAGATGCTCGATCCGCGAGAGATCGTGTTGAAGACCGGGGAAGTGATGGCAGCCACCGCGTCACACGCGCCGGGTGGACGCGTGAGTCCGCCGCTCGGCACCGATCCCGAGATCACGATTTCGGCCAACTCGTTGTTCGAGCGCATCACTGCCGAAGAAGTGTGGAGCTGCACGTCGTGCAAGGCCTGTGACGAGATCTGCCCCGTCAACATCGAGATTCTCGACAAGATCCTCGACATGCGTCGCTACCTGTCGCTCATGGAGAGCAATTTCCCGGCGGAGTTG
>LFFH01000014.1 GCA_001510455.1 Actinobacteria bacterium casp-actino8 | reverse complement strand
TTCATGAATCTGGAGGACGAGACCGGACTCATCAACGTCGTGGTGTCGGTGGGGTGTTGGAAGCGATTTCGAGCCACGGCTCGCGGGGCGTCGTCACTTTTGGTGCGAGGGAGCCTGCAACGCACCGAGGGTGTGGTCAACATCGTCGCCGATCACCTCGCCCCATTACGCGGATCTGGTGAGGAAAATTCACCGTATGGGTCGAGAAGTCTCGCCAGGAACTGGAGGTAGTCGGTCGAGCAGGGTGTTTCTGGTGGTTGATTCCGGCGAAAACCACCACGATCTTGCCACCAGAACCACTAATGGCGCGAGGTGGTGGAGGCGAGGGCGCCGAGAGCGACGAACACCGTTCCGGCCACGTATCTCTGCACGAACGGCAAGGTTCGGCCCGAGAGCAGAACTTGTCGTAACGCACTCGCCGTGAACGCATAGGTTCCGTCGGTCAGACATCCGATCATCACGAAGATCGAGCCGAGTACCAACGACTGTGACCATGCCGCGCCGTTGTCGGGATCGATGAATTGCGGCAAGTACGACAAGAAGAACAGCGCAACTTTCGGATTGAGCGTGTTGACCACCACGCCCTGGCGGAAGGCGCGCCGACGGGACATCGAGGGAAGATCACTGGCAATCGTGTTCGGCACGATCATCAACGTCCGGATCCCGACGAACACGAGATAGCCGACCCCCAACCACTTGACCGCGTTGAACGCAGTCGCCGATGTGGCGAGCACTGCCGAGAGTCCGACCGATGCGGCGATCACGTGCACGAAGTTGCCGAGTTCGAGTCCGGCCACGGCGGCGAAACCCACTTCGCGACCATCCGACACACTGCGGTTCAGGACGTAGATCACCGCCGGACCAGGAATCACCAACAGCGCGAGAGACGCCACGGCGAAGGTGACGATGGACGACAGGTCGGGCACGGGTCGAATCTAGGGCGGCCGGCGTCACGGACGAACGTTCACGACGACCGAAGGTGGGCCGTTGTCGATCAGATCGTCGACGAGTGCGGCCAGGTCGACCGGGGCGAAACGTGACGAGGAACGTCGCAACTCGTCCGGTGTCCACCACCGGATCTCGTGGAGGTATTCGGCGCGCAATTGCTCCCACGAGAGAGCGGGAGTCGGTTCGAACTCGTCGTCGACCCGGACGAGATGGATGGACTCTCGTTGGCCGTCCCACGAACCGTCGAGGAACGGGAAGACGTGTTCACGAGACCAGATGTGGGGGCCGATCCGGGCATCGTGAAGCCCGACTTCCTCGTACAGTTCACGGCGAAGCGCGTCGACGGGTGATTCACCGGGTTCGAGTCCACCGCCGGGAAGGGCCCAACGCGTGCCGGCGGGAAACTCGAAGCGGACGAGAAGGATCGACGGACGTGCACTCAGCACGACGGCTCGTGAGGCCGGTCGGATCCGCAGGCCGTCGGACACGGGGTCAGTCGCCCGGCGTGTCGCGCAGGCCGTCGTTGAACGCCCGGTACATCTCGTAGACGTTCTTGCACTCCTCGCACACTGGCAGCTTCTTCGGGTCACGCGAGGGCACCCAGACGTATCCGCACAGGGCCTCGACCGGGGTCCCGGTGACTCGCGCTTCCAGGATCTTGGCCGCCGCGTTCTCGCCCGGACCGACCTTCACGATGTGGGCATGAGTGGGTTCGCCGGTCTCGGTGACGTTCTCTAGCTCGCGGTCGAGAACCGTTCCGAGGTCGGGTCGAGTGGGAGTCGGACTCACCATCTCAGTCAACCAGATCTACACTGTCGACCATGCCCGTGTACGAGTTCCGCTGCAAGACCTGCGACGCAACCTTCGACGAACGTCGATCGATGTCGGCGGCCAACGATCCGGCGACCTGTCCCGAGGGACATCCGAACGCCGTTCGACTTCTGTCGGTGTTCGCGTCAGTGGGTGGTGGGAGCGAGGCTCCGTCGACACCGGCGCCACGAGCCGGCGGAGGGTGCGGTTCGGGATGCGGGTGCGCTCACTGACCGAACGTCATCGAAGTTTCCACGGTCTCCGGCCGGCGTGGTCGGGGTCGAACGAGTAGGTTGATCTCGTGGCTTCCTGGATCGTGACCATCGTGGCGACGGCCGTCGGCATCGGTGCCGGCGTTCGAGTGCTCGGAGCACGTCCGAAGCCGATTCCGATTCGAGTTCGGCCGGAGCGTCGCCGCTGACTCTGTTCGTCGATGGTTCGCACTGGTGGTTCCGTGAACGACGCTGGTGCCACTTGGTGAGCGACACCAGTCACGACGAGTTGCACGATTTCGCCGCTGAGCTCGGAATGTCTCGACGAGCATTCCACCTCGACCACTACGACTTGCCCGACGAATATCGCCGACGAGCCGTCGAAGCCGGAGCACGTGAGGTCACGAGCCGTGAACTGGTGCGCGTATTGCGCGATGCGGGCCTACGGCGTCGTGTCGGACCCGACCAACGGCCACACGTCGTGGGCTGACTCCGCTCCGAAACGGACCCAGGCATCGAGACGTAGACCGTGGCGTGGCGCGTCGAGCACGTCGGCGACGATCGGATCCGACAGATCGAGAGGTCGCGCCGTGCGCTCGGCCAGAACGAGTCCGCGCAGATCGGAGTCTCGGGTCGCATCGTGAACCAGTTCGAACAGGTCGGCGATGCGCTCGTGTTCGAGATCGGCCGCCACGGTGAGCGAACCGACGAGGTGCGGGTCGACCAGGAAGATCAGTAGACGATCGCGAGGTGACATGAGAGCGGCGGCGAGCGCAGCGATGTCGCGTGGATCGACCAGGGGGTCGATACCGGCGCGGGGGAGCGGGTGACCGGGCATGGGAACTCCGTTCGTGAGGAACGGGGAAGTCGACGTGAGAGTAGGTGGGGGGTGTGGCGAAGGGGCGACTAGCCCACGACCTGCACGCTGGCCAGGACGGCGGCGACTCCGACGGCGAGCGGCGCGAGGTACGTGGCCCAGGTGGGAACGGGCTTCCAGGAGGGAGCGAGCATCACAGCGCCACACGCGGCACCGGCCACGGCGCCTCCCACGTGTCCGCCGATCGAAATACCCGGGATCGTGAAGGTCAACACGAGGTTGATGACGAGAAGGGCACCGATACCGGTCTGGAACACGTTGACACCTCGACGCTGCATGCCGATGGCCGCCGCTGCCATCAGACCGAACACGGCTCCGGATGCACCACCGTGCAAGCCACCACGATCGGCTTGGATCACGAGTGCGCCGAGTGAACCGCCGAGTAGTGACGCCATGTACAGCAGTCCGAAGCGAATACGTCCGAGCGGTGGCTCGAGCATCTGTCCGAGCTGGTACAAGAGCCACATGTTCATACCGATGTGGAGGATGCCGAAGTGGAGGAAGCCGGCGGTGACCAGTCGGTACCACTCGTCCGTGATCTGAAGGAGGAACTTGTTCAGACCGAGCTGGAACTCGCGCTCGGAGATCTGGCTTCCGAATCCGGCCGCACCGACGTCTCCGGACACGACCCAGAGAAAAACGCCAACGTTGATCACGATGAGTGTCATGGTGACGAGGATCGACTGACGGGCGTTCCAGTAGCGCACGCGAGTGGGGGCCGAGGGGCGAGCGCGACGCACGCAGTCGAGGCAATGACTCCCCACCGACATCTGCACGAGGCATTCACCGCACGCCGGGCGACCGCACCGGGTGCACGATCGACCGGTCACTCGGTCGGGATGACGTGTGCAGTGGGCGACGGCGGGAGGGGGGAACTCTGACATGTGGACGTCGGGTCGCGGGTCTCGAGGTACGAGAACCACCGTAGGGGAAACGGTATCCCCGATTGCTACGGTCGGAGCGGTCGGGGGACGGTTGTCCGCCACAGCGCGAAGGGGGAGTGCATGGCCTGGGATTTCGAAACCGAGCCCGAGTTCGAAGAGAAGTTGGCGTGGATGCGCGAGTTCGTACGCGACGAGATCATCCCGCTCGAGACCCTGGCCGACGTCTGGCGGGCGCCGGGAGGTCGTGAGAAGTTCGCGACCGTCACCCAACCATTGAAGGACGAAGTGAAAAAGCGCGGTCTCTGGGCCGCGCATCTTCCACCCGACATGGGAGGCCTCGGATTCGGTCAGGTGAAGCTCGGGCTCATGCACGAGATTCTCGGACAGTGCGGGTATGCGCCGAGCATCTTCGGCAACAACGCGCCCGACAGCGGGAATGCCGAATTGCTCGCCGTCGGCGGAACTCCCGAGCAACGTGAGACCTGGATGCAGCCCCTTCTCGACGGACGGCTCCGTTCGTGCTTCAGCATGACCGAACCCGGTGCCGGAGCCGATCCGACTCTCCTCAGCACCACGGCCATGCGAGACGGTGACGAGTGGGTGATCAACGGGCACAAGTGGTTCTCGTCGAATGCTTCGGTCAGCGACTTCCTGATCGTCATGGCCCGTACCGGTGATGCCGACACGAGTGCCTACAAGGCCTATTCGATGATCATCGTGCCCACGAGAACTCCGGGCGTGAACATCGTTCGCGACGTCCCGACCATGGGCGAGCCCGATCACCGGACCGGGGAGCCCGGTGGTCACGCCGAGATCGTGTACGACAACGTACGCGTTCCGTTCGCCAACGTCGTCGGTGGAGCCGAAGGGATCGGCCAAGGATTCGCGCTCGCCCAGAAGCGTCTCGGGCCCGGTCGAATTCATCATGCGATGAGGTGGCTCGGCCAGAGTCGACGCGCGTTCGACATGTTGTGCGAACGAGCGCTCACGCGGTTCACGCACGGAAGCATCCTCGCCGAGAAGCAGATGGTTCAGGACTGGATCGCCGAGAGCTACGCCGAGATGCAGGCGGCACGTCTGCTCACACTTCAGGCGGCGTGGAAGATGGACAAACTTCACGAGGCGGGCAAGCACTACAGCGATGCTCGAGTCGAGATCGGTGTCATCAAGTTCTGGGGAGCCAAAGTCCTCTACAACGTGATCGATCGCGCCATTCAGATTCACGGCAGCCTCGGTTACACGACCGACCTTCCGCTCGAGTCGATGTATCGAGCGGCGCGCGCGGCCCGTATCTACGACGGTCCGGACGAGGTGCACAAGGTGACGGTCGCCCGGCAGATCCTGAAGGGTTATCGACCGAGCGATCCACCGATCGAGCACGTTCCCACTCGACGCGCCGCTGCCGAGCAGAAGTTCGCGCACGTCCTCGACGCAGTGTCGATCAACGGCTGAGCCTCCGGTTCAATCGCGAACGCGAGGGACGATGGCCGTCGGATCGAAGTCGTCGGCCCGAACCGGGCGCGCCACGTGGAAGCCCTGGACGTGATCGCAGCCGAGGGCACGAAGTCTCTGCAGCTGATGATTCGACACGACCCACGATGCGATGACCGAGACGTCGAGTCCGTGGGCCAGTTGTACGAGTCCACGAACCATCGGATCGTCGCGATCGTCGACGTCGAGGGGACGTACGAACGAGCCGGCGAGCTTCACGTAGTGGGGTGAGCTGGTTCGCAGATCGGCCAATGACGATCGTCGGTCTCCGAAGTCGTCGATGGTCAGAACGAAACCCAATCGATGAAGGGAGCGCAAGGTGCGCGCTGCCTCGTCGTCGTCGAGAACACCCGAGTGGTACTCGATGGAGAGATTCGCCGGAGTGAGTCCGTGTCGGCGAACGGCGGCGGTCAGGCTCTCGACGAAACCGGTGTCGACCACCTGGTGGGTCGACACGTTCACGTGCATCCGAAAATGTCGGTCGGCGCGCCCGTCGGCGATCCACGATCCGAGGACGCGCAGAGCCTCGTCGACGACCCAGTCGCCGATCGGGACGACCAGACCCGTCTCGTCGGCCAGATCGACGAAATCGGCCGGAGTGAGGAGTCCCTCGGTCGGATGGTCCCACCTCAACAGCGCTTCGGCGGCCTCGACGCGACCGGTGTGGAGAGCGGCGATGGGTTGAAAAACCAGGTGCAGTTGTTGGTCGGCGAGGGCCCGTTCAAGATCGAGACGAAGACGGCCGCGACGTTCGACCTCATGACTCATGGCGTCGGTGAACGACTCGCATCGTCCCTTGCCCCGTGCCTTGGCCCGATACATCGCCGTGTCGGCGCGGCGCACCAACTCCAAGGCGATGTCGGGTGGTGAACCGTCCGGCGTGCTCGACCGATCGCTGGGCTTCCAGATGGCCACACCGATGCTCACTCCGGTCGCGATGCGACGTCCACGCAGCACGACGGGTTCGGCCGACGCCGAGATGATTCGCTCGGCGAGATCGAGGGCCGTGGTCTCGTCGCCGACCCGTTCGCAGAGGATCACGAATTCGTCGCCTCCCATTCGACCGATGACGTCGTCGGGTCGGGTGCTCGCCACCAGTCGGCGGCCGATCAGTGAGATGAAGTCGTCACCGTCGTCGTGTCCGAGGGTGTCGTTCACGACCTTCAGGTGATCGATGTCGACATAGAGCACGGCGAGGGAGTGTCCGTCGACTCGGGATCGCTCGACGGCCGCGGCCACCCGTCGGAGAAAGAGCGGACGGCTCGGAAGGCCGGTGAGCGCATCGTGGGTCGCCTGGTGCGCGAGTTCGGTGTGCAGGCGAGCCGACGAGGTGACATCACGCGACCACACGGTGAAGCCTCCATCGGGTGCCGTGACGACCGAGCAGTCGAGGGTTCGAGTGTCACCCGTCGTGTCGCGAACCACGATCTCGCCTCGCCAGGTCTCGATCGCTCCGGCGAGCAGGGCTCGTGGGAGTTGATCACGAAGTGTCGACGCCAGGTTGGGGACGCTGGCTTCGCCGACGAGACGGCGCGTCGCTTCGTTGAAGAACGTGACGGTCCCGTTGTCGTCGACCGACCACACGATGTCGTCGGTGCGACGAGCGACACGATGAAAAGGATCGTCGCGGTCGTCGACCACCACGGTGCCGAGATAGCCGAGCAACGTGCCGTCGGCACCCAGTCGGGGTGACATCACCACTCGTGCTCGGCGGACCTGATCCTCGATCCCGATGTCGAACTCGGTGTCGAACTCCTCGGTCGTGCGAGTCGACCAAGCGCGTTCGATCTCGGTCCGACTCGTCGCCGAGGCCGCCGACCACGGTGTCCGACCGAGGGTCGTGCCACCCGTGAGTCGCGTCATGACCGCATCGGCGACGACCAGACGGGCCGCCGGATCGGTCTCGAAGACACCGATCATCGCAGGGCGGGTCCGTCGACGGTGGAGGAGCGAGATGGGGCGAACATCTCCCGTCAGTGTGGCACGGGGTGGTCAGCCGAACGCGGAGGGTGGTCAGCTGGTGGCGATTCCGGTGACACCCGTCGAGGCCAGTGAGGCCAATTCGATGGCCCGTACCAGATCGGCGCCCGGGGTGCCGTCGAGGAGTTCGAGTCGTTGGCTGAGAGCGTGCAGGGAGAAGAGGTACGTGTGGGTCTCGCCACTCGGAGGACAAGGCGGAGACCAGCCGACGATCGGTACGTCGGGCCGACCCAGATCGTTGACTCCTTCGACGGCGCCGCTGACCGAACCACCGGTTCCGATGGTCGTGACGAAGGGGTCGATGTTGGCGACGACCCAATGCAGGAGTGGATCGCCGGTCGGTCCGAGCGCATCGAGATCGGTCACCACGAGGGCGAACGACTGGGTTTCGATCGGGGCTCCCGACCACACGAGGGGTGGTGACACGCCGTCACCGGAGCACGTGTGATCGATGGGAATCGGCTGTTCCGAGTTCCACGGCGCAGTGAGGGAGAAGACGTCGGCGAATGTCTCGGGAAGTTCGATCGATCCGTCGATGACGGGAGGAGCCGTGGTCCCGTCGATGATCGTCTGGACTTGATCGGCCCGGGGCGGTGTCATCTCGCGTCCATCCGTCGAACATGCGCCGAGCAGCAGCCCCATCGACACGCCGAGGAACACGATGGTGAAGCGTGTCGTGGGTCGTCGAGCATCGAACGTCACGACCGACACGCTATTGCGCCCCGGGGCCCGAGGTGGTGTCGGCAGTAGCGTGTGAGTCATGAGTTCCGCGGCCGTCGACGATCTCTGTGTGCTCACTGTTCATGCACACCCTGATGACGAAGCGTCGAAGGGTGCGCCCACTCTCGCCGCCTATCACCGCGCGGGTGTGCGCACGATTCTGGTGTGCTGCACCGGCGGAGAAGAGGGAGATCTTCAGAATCCGAGTCTGCGCGAACCTGGTCGCCCCTTTCACGATCTGACTCCCGAGCAGGAGCGTGAGGTGATGGCGAGAGTCCGGCCGGGGGAGTTGGCGGAGTCGGCGCGCATCATCGGTTTCGACGAGGTCGTCATGTTGGGTTACCGAGATTCGGGCATGCTCGATTCTCCGGCGAATGACGATCCGACGTCGTTTCACCGAGCCGATCTCGACGAAGCAGTGGGCCGACTCGTGGCGGTCATCCGACGGACCCGCCCTCAGGTGCTGATCACCTACAACGACGATCAACGTGGTTATCCGCATCCGGATCACGTGAAGGTGCACGACGTCTCGGTGTTGGCCTTCGAGCGAGCGGGCGATCCGACCTGGTACCCGTGGGCCGGTCCGGTGTTCCAGCCATCGAAGATGTACTACACCGTGTGGTCGAAGACTCGCATGATCCTCGTTCACGAAGCGATGTTGGCCAGAACCGGGTCGTCGCCGTTCGACGAGAAGTGGTTGGCCCGGCCGAGTCACGACGATCGCATCACGACGCGTCTTCACATCGGCGAGTACCTGTGGGCTCGCACGGGTGCCCTTCGCGCCCACGCCACGCAGGTCGACCCGAACGAGCCGTGGTGGTTCGGTCTGAGCGACGAGGAACTCGCCGAGGTGTATCCCTACGAGGACTGGATCCTCGCTCGTTCGACGGTGGGTGGACCGAGCGAAACGGAGGTCGAGATCGACCTCTTCGCCGGCGTCGCCGACGTGCTCCGCCTTCCTGACGGAGCAACGGCCCCCACCCGCCTCGTCGATCCGACTTCAGCGGTGGTGTCGTGACTGCCGTTCAGTATCGACTCGTGGTCGGGAAGAAAGACGAGCGAGTCGACGGACCCGACGACGCCGATGTCGTCGTCACCGTCGCGTCGGCCGACGCGGGGCTCGACCCTTCGGTCGCCTTCATGCTCGGGAAGCTGAAGTCGACCGGGCCCACGGGTCCCTTGTTCGACGATCTCTCGTCGGGTGAAGTCCGCCGTCGACTCGACGCGTTGATCGCCCGATCCTGATCAGGCGGCGCGCATCGCGTCGCGCAGGTGTCGGTAGCCGATCAGAATCGCTCCCGACTCGTCGACGAGACGTCGGAGTTCGCCATCGGTGGCGACCAACGCAAGGTCGTCGATCCATCCGTCGGCGGCCGCGCCGGCCAGGGCCCGCACCTCGGCAGTGTCGATCACGGGTTGCAGGTGGATCTCGGTGACTCCCGGCTTCAGGTCCTGAAAGGCACGTCGGACGCGCACTCGACTCCCGGCCGACCAGTCGTGATCGAAGTGATCGGGGAAGAGCACACCCTCATCGGCGGCCAGTCGACGGAAGGGGAATCCGGCCTGGGACTCCGAAATGGTCGAGGGGAGGCGGATCGGTAGGGCGAACTCGACCGCCAGGTCGAGGTACACGTCGAAGAATTCGGGTCGAAGTGTGATCGCCGTGAGATGAGGGGCGAGATGACTCACGTCGAATCCCCAGAGGATCGCCCGCTCGATCTGGGCGCGGCACTCTCGACGCACTTCGTCGGGATCCGCGTGTTCCCACAGGTCGTCGATGTCTCGTGGGAATCCTCCGTCACCCGACAGGAGCGACGGTGAGTGGGTGATCGGACCCCAGCGATAGGCGGGATGTTCGGCGTTCAAGGTGAGATGGACGCCGATGTCCTCGCCCGAGTATTCGAGGGCTGCATGACGAGCCCACGGTGCGGGCACCATGACCGATGCGCACGTGGCGAGTCCGTCGCGCAGGGCGCGGTAGACGCCGACGTTGGCGGCGTGGCACGACCCGAGGTCGTCGCACGAGACGATCACCAATTTCGCATCGGAGTCGTAGCCGAGACGTTCGACGAGTTCGGTCACGAGATCACGCTACCGCTCGACGTCACGAGCAGGCCGACCACAGCCCACGTCCCTCGGTGCGAGCCGAGCGTTCGGCTCGACGAATCTCGGTTTCGAGGCCGGTGTTGGGAGGGATGAAGAGTGTTCGGGCGAAACCTTCGCGAACGAGGATCTCGTTGACGAGAATTCGGTCCTCCGCTCGGTACACGTAGGCGAGAAGGCGGTCGTAGTCGTCGCGGGACTCGACGTCGCGCACGACGTCGACGAACGTTCCGATGGGAACGAGTTCGGCCAAGCGCTGCGATGCCTCGGGTCCGAAACATTCGATGGGTGCACCGGGCTTCTTGGTCTCGGGGGTGTCGATGCCGATGAGACGGATACGTTCGACGACGGCTCGGCCGTCCACGTCGAAGACGACGTCGAGGGTGTCGCCGTCGACGAGTCCGACCACTTCACCGTTGGCACCGTCGGGAAATTCGGGAGCCGACGAGCATGCCGCCAACAAAGCGATGACGGCGATGGCGCGCAGGAGACGACGGTCGGCCACGGCCGAGTGTGGGATCAGATGCGCTCGATGAGAGTGCCGGTGCCGAGGCCGCCACCGCAGCACATCGAGACGAGACCGTATTTTCCGCCGGTGCGCTCGAGTTCGTAGAGAGCCTTGGTCATGAGGATGGCACCCGTTCCACCGAGGGGATGGCCGAGGGCAATGGCGCCACCGTTCGGGTTGGTACGGGCCAGATCGGCTCCGACGGCCTTGGCCCAGGCGAGAACGACCGACGCGAAGGCTTCGTTGATCTCGAACGTGTCGATCTGGTCGATGGTGAGACCATTGCGTTCGAGAAGACGTTCGGTGGCATCGATCGGTCCGGTGAGCATGAGCACCGGGTCGACACCCACGAGGCAACTGTCGACGACGCGGGCTCGCGGCGTGAGTCCGAGTTCAGCGGCCTTCTCGGCGGTCATCATCAGAATTGCGGCCGCACCATCGGAGATCTGCGACGAGTTGCCTGCGGTGTGCACGCCGTTCTCACGTGCAACCGGCTTCAACGTCGCCAACTTGTCGAGGGTCGTCTCGCGGATTCCTTCGTCGCGAGAGACTCGATGAGTGGTGCCAGTGGGCTTGCCGTCCTCGTCGAGGTCGGGGGCGTCGACTTCGATGAATTGACCGTCGAAGCGTCCCTCGGCCCACGCTCGAGCGGCTCGTTCCTGTGATTCGAGTCCGAAGGCATCGGTGTCGGCGCGAGTGATCTTCCACTTGTCGGCGATTCGTTCGGCCCCTTCGAACTGCGAGGTGAACTCGTACTGTTCGAAGTACGACTTGGGGACGGGTACACCGAGGCCGAGAGCTTTCGACGAGTTGCTTCCGATCGGCACGCGACTCATCGATTCGACTCCGCAGGCCATGGCCACGTCGACGACCCCGGATGCCACGAGCGATGCCGCGAGTCCGGTGGCTTGCTGGCTCGACCCGCACTGAGTGTCGACCGTCGTGCAGGCCGTCGACAAGGGAAGGCCGGCCGACAGCCACGACGTGCGGGTGATGTTGAAGCTCTGCGCACCGACCTGACTCACGTTGCCGCCCACGACCTGCTCGACCACGGCCGGGTCGATACCGGTGCGGCGGATCACCTCTTTTTGGACCAGACCCAGCAGTTCGGCCGGATGGAGGGTCGAGAGACCACCGTTTCGGCGGCCGACCGGAGTGCGGACGGCTTCGACGATGACGACCTGGCGTGCGGAGGAGTTCGACATGACGGGCATCCTACGGTCACACTTCCAGGGTGCCCGAGTCGATCAGCCGTATCAGCCGCTTCCAGCCCGCCGTCGTTCCTCCCGCCGATCTCGATCAGCATTTCTACGTGCACGTCGTGGAATCGAGAGTCTGGATCCACGAGGAACAAGTGTCCCCGGAGTGGGGACGTCACTTCCTCGGAGTTCTGGACGGTCGGGCCTATTGGGGGGTCGACGTTCCGGCCCACGCGTCGGATCCGTCCGACGGAGCGTCACTCGATCTCTTCAGTCTGTTCGGCCGAACCTCGGAAGACGAGTGGTTGGCCGCCGGACGAGCGGTACAGATCGTCGACTGGGCGCGAACACATCGTTTCTGCGGTCGTTGTGGCACGCCCACCGAACTCGCCCACAACGAGAGAGCGATGCGGTGTCCGTCGTGTGGACACATGGCATTCCCGCGTTTGGCACCGGCCATGATCACCCTCGTGACTCGCGGTGAACCCGGACCGGACCAAGAAGCCCTTCTGGCGCGTGGGGTTCAGTTCCGCATGCCGATGTTCTCGTGTCTGGCCGGTTTCGTCGAACCGGGTGAGACGTTGGAGGGCGCCGTCATTCGCGAGGTTCGCGAGGAAGTCGGTGTGGTGGTGGATCGGGTTCGTTATCTCGGCAGTCAACCGTGGCCGTTCCCGCACAGCCTGATGCTCGGCTTCCGTGCCGATTGGGTGAGTGGTGACATCGTCTGCGATCCGACCGAGATCGTCGAGGCGAACTGGTATCGCAAGGACGAACTGCCACCGATTCCGCCCGGCATCTCGATCGCTCGGAAGCTGATCGATCACTGGCTGGCCGAGTGACCCCTTGTCAAGCGAGCTTCTCGGTGAACCAATCGAGAATGATCTCGAAGCGTTGACGGCGATGCACCGGTGAACCGGCGCGTGATAGTTCGTGAGTCTCGGCGGGGAATCGGTAGAACACGACGTCCTTGTCGAGGAGCCGAAGCGTGACGAAGAGCTCCTCGGCCTGACTGATCGGGCAACGCAGATCGTTCTCGCTGTGCACGATCAGGACGGGAACGTCGATGTCACGTGCAAGCGTGCTCGGCGACATGCGCAGGTACTCACCGGGATCCTGCACCGGATCGGGTCCGTGTTCGACTCGGAACATGGTGCCGATGTCACTCGACCATTCCTCGGTCAGAAGATTGTTGACCGATCGTTCGGTACAGACCGTGCGCAGACGTCCGCCGTGACGCGCCGCCAACAACGTGGCCATGTAACCGCCGTAACTCCCACCCTGCATACCGACTCGAGTTCGATCACAGAATTCGTATCGGTCGAGAGCGGCGTCGAGAACCGTGACGACGTCTTCGAAGTCGGCTGCACCCCAGCCGGTACCCGGCCGTTTCGGATGCTTCGGACCGAGAATGGCCTGACCCCAGGCCTCCTCCCGCCCTGACGAGCCACGTGGATTGCATGCGATCACGACGAATCCGGCCGCGGCCTGGGCCTGGAATTCGTCGAAGTAGTTCTCGCCGTACTGAGTGTGTGGTCCGCCGTGAACGTTCAGGACGACGGGGTACTTCTTCGTCGCGTCGAAGTTCTTCGGTCGCACGATCCAGGCATCGATGTGCGGATCGATACCAGGTGTGGGGTTGGTGACCGGCACCGAGAAACGCTCCCAGCCCACCGGTTCGACGGCGCGCACGTACTCACGGCTCACGTCGGTGAGAACGGTTTCGTTGCCCTGCCGCCACACGTGGATCTCGGCCGGGCGGGTCACGTGGGTGACCGCCGCGGCGATCACACCGGCGGCCGCGTCGAAGGTCTTCACACAACGCGCGCCCGAGGTGACCGCCACCGGAGGCGTGGCCCCGGTCGCATCGAGTCGGTAAAGGTGGCATTCACCGGCGTCCTCGGCCGTGGCGAGAATCGTTTCGTTCGACTCCCAGACCGGTGCGACGTTGCCCACCGTGGTCTCGAAGGTCCGATTGAGAGGCGACGAGACGAAGATGCTCTCGCGTGTCTCGAGATCGAGGACGCCCACTCGGACGTTCTGAGGATAGGTGCTGGCGTCATCGTGACCGAGGAAGGCGACCCGTCGTCCGTCGGGTGACACCGAGGGCTGCGAATACACGCCGGTTCGCTCGGTGAGAGCCGTGATGTCACCGTCGAGCGAGACGTGGAAGAGATCGGTCGAGAGGTCGCGATCCCAGTCGTCGTGCCGGGCCGACGAGAACACGAGACCACTCGAATCGGCACACCATGAGAAATCACCGGCCTCGCGTGGGCCGGGGGTGAGGTCCTTCGCAAGACCCGTGCCGTCGGCGGCCACGACCCACAAGTGGTTGGGGCGATCGAACACGAAGTCCTCACCGTTCAGACGGGTGAAGAAGGTGTCGATACGGCGCGGTGACTGCCACGATTCGTCCTCGGCCGAGTAGCGATCGTCGGGAACCCGAGACGTGAAGGCGATCCACCGCCCGTCGGGGGACCAACTCGGTGCGTCAAGACCGTCCTTGCGGACCGCAATGGTGCGAGTTTCGCCGGGCGTCGTCACGGGGATCACGTGGAGGGTTCGCTCACCTTTCTTGGCTCCTTGTGCGCCCTCCCGACCCGAGACGAACGCGAGATGGCGACCGTCGGGTGACCACGACGGTCGAGATTCTCCGGGATCGCCGGATGTCAAGGGCGTTGGGACGACCGAACCATCGGTGTGAGCGAGCCACACCTGGGAGAGGTACTTGTTCTTTCCGTGGTCGACGCGGGTCACCGCGAATGCGACGAGCCGACCATCGGGTGACACCACGGGAGTGCCGGCTTGGACGAAACCGTCGAGCAACGTCGTGGCGAGAGAAGTGTGGGGAGAGGTCGGTTGAGCAGAGGTCTGGTCGGTCACGATGGGCACGGTAGTTTCGATGACGGGGCCCGGCGATGCCTGACCTAGTTTCACCGCATGGCTCTCACCAAGGAATCTCTCGGCAAGCTCGGGCTCTGGACCTTCCAGCTCGACATGCAACCCATGCGCGAGGCGCAAAAGCACGTGGCTCGTCTCGAAGAACTCGGCTTCCGAACGGTGTGGGTTCCCGAGGCGGTCGGACGCGAGCCCTTCGCATCGACGTCACTGCTGTTGTCGGCGACCGATCGGATGATTCTCGCCACTGGTATCGCCAGTCTCCATGCGCGCTCACCGATGACCATGCAGGCGGGTTGGAAGACAGTGACCGAAGCTTTTCCCGACCGCTTCCTTCTCGGAATCGGAGTCAGCCATCAGCCGGCCGTGGAAGGATTCCACGGCGGAACGTACGACAAGCCTCTGTCGACGATGAAGAAGTATCTCGACGCCATGGACAACGGTTTCTTCTTCGCTGCACAACCGAGCACACCGCCGGCTCGTGCGTTGGCGGCCCTCGGTCCGAAGATGCTGCAGCTCGCCGCCGAACGTTCGCTCGGTGCCCATCCGTACTTCGTGCCGGTCGAGCACACGACGGTGGCCCGGGAAGCGCTCGGGCCCGACGCGCTCCTCGCCCCCGAACAGGCGGTGGTGTTCTCGACCGACCGGACCGAGGCACGGGCCGTGGCGCGCGGTTTCATGAAGACCTATCTCGGATTGCCCAACTACACGAACAATCTGCGGCGCCTCGGTTGGACCGACGCCGACCTGAGCGGAAACGACGGTGAACCGACCGATCGACTCGTCGATGCCATTGTGGCGTGGGGAAATCTCGACGACATCGCGGCGCGTATCAAGGACCATCTCTCACGAGGAGCCGACCACGTGTGCGTCCAGGTCCTCTCGGCCGATCCGAGTCGGGTCACGATGCCCGAGTTCGAGCAGTTGGCCTCGTTGATCCCGTCGTTGTGATCAGCCGCCGACGATCGTTCGGCTCAACAACGTGACGAGGGTGTCGCGAATCGAATCGCGTGACGAGCCACGCTTCGACATCTCGTTCTGGAATCCGAGCAGTCGTTCGATCATGGCGACGAGCGCGGCTCCAGTGGTGAAAGGATCGAGAGTACGAGGTAGACGACCGGTCGCGATGCCATCGGCGATCATGGTCTGGAATCCATCGATCACGAGAAGGTTCGCCTGAGAGCGCACGGCGCGAAACTCGCGGTCACCCTCCTCGGCCTTGACGTTACGGATTCGAAGGACGGCTGCGTGCTCGTCCCAGTACGACAGGTAGGCATCGACGAAAGCTGCCGCGCGGATGTGTGCGTCCTCGGGTGTCCAGCTCGGATGAAGATGCTCGACGAGCGGACGTTCGTCCTCCAAGGCTTCCTCGGCGAGCGCCAGGATCGCGGCGTCGGCGTCGTTGAAGTACTGGTAGAAGGTGGCCGCCGAGGTGCCCACTTCGCGGGTGATGTCGACCACGCGCAGATCGAACACGCCTTGTTCGGTCAACAACTTCTCAGTGGCATCGAGAAGGCGACGACGAGTCGCCTGCGCGCGCGATCCGATCACCCGACCATCGACCGAGCGAACCTTGCTCGGCATCAGCCGGCTCCGTACACGGCAGCCGGAGCCGGGGCTCGGGTGAGGAGGTCGGCGACCACGCCACCGACCTCCGACGGTACGTAGCGGTCGCCCTTGTCGGCGACTTCACCGTGCTGCCAACCATCGGCAACGGACAATTGGCCGCCGGCGGTCTCGAACATCTTGCCGGTCACGTCGCACGACGTGGATCCGAGCCACACGACCACCGGACTCACGTTCGCCGGGTCCATGGCGTCGAATCCCGAGTCGGGTCGCTTCATCATCTCGGCGAAGGCCTCCTCGGTCATGCGACTTCGCGCCGACGGAGCGATGCCGTTGATCTTCACGCCGTAACGAGAGAGTTCGACGGCCGAAACGATCGTGAAGGCGGCGATTCCGGCCTTGGCCGCCGAGTAGTTGGCCTGTGACACCGATCCGAACAGTCCGGCTCCTGACGACGTCGTCACGATGCGGGCGTCGACGGTCTCACCGGCCTTGGCTCGGGCTCGCCAATGATCGACTGCGTGACGGACCGGGCAGAACATGCCCCGTAGATGAACCTTCATGACGGCGTCCCACTCGTCGACCGACATGTTCACGATCATGCGGTCACGAACGATGCCGGCATTGCACACGAGAGTGTCGAGGCCTCCGAACGTCTCGATCGCCTCGGCGACCATGTGGCCGGCTCCGTCCCAGTCGCTGACGTCGTCGGCATTGACGATCGCCCGACCTCCCATGGCCACGATCTCGGCGACCACTTCGGCAGCCGGCCCGACGTCGTGTCCTTCACCGGTCAACGATGCACCGACGTCGTTGACCACGACGTTCGCACCTTCGGCCGCGAAAGCGAGGGCATGGGCACGACCGAGACCGCGTCCAGCCCCGGTCACGATGACGGTCCGACCGGCGCAGATGCCGTCTGGGTTGCGTTGGTTGCTCATGTCTTCCTCTCAGCAGGTGATGCCGCCGTCCATCACGACGATCGATCCGGTCATGTAGCGACCTTCGTCGGATGCGATGAACACGAACATGTTGGCGATCTCGTCGGGTTCGGCTTGATCCATGGGTGTCATGATCTTCGCCATCAACTTGTGGTCGGCACCCTCCGGCAGACTCATGAACGAGTGGATGATGTTCGTGTTGGTCCCACCGGGTGCGATGGCGTTCACCCGAACGCCCTTGCCGCGATATTCATAGGCGAGCGCTCGGGTGAGATTGACGACACCACCCTTGCTCGCGCAGTAGGCGGCGCTCCACGGGGCGCCCATGAGCCCCGAGGTGGAGGCGGTGTTGATCACGACTCCGTCACGGCCACTCTCGACGGAGCGCTTCAACAAGTGGGGGAGGGCGAATCGTGTGGCATAGAAGGTTCCGTTGAGATTGACCGACACGATGCGATCGAACCAGTCGGGCGTCTCTTCGTGGCTGTGAGCGAAATGCCCGATGCCGGCGATGTTGCACAGAACGTCGAGTCCGCCGAGCTCAGCGGCGGCGGTGTCGACGGTGCGCTCGACCGCCGCCGCATCGGTGACGTCGAGTTCGTAGGCGACCGCGCGACCACCGGTGGCCTGGATGTCGTTGGCCGTCTCGGCGGCTCCCTTCAGATCGACACATGCGACGGCGGCGCCTTCGGCGGCGAATCGGAGAGCGGTGGCTCGCCCGATACCCGATCCGGCACCGGTCACGAAGACCCGGAGGCCCGAGGCACGCGAGTGAGTGGGAATGGTGTCGGTCATGCCTGTCCTCCATAAGTGGCGCGGAGATCCTTTTTCAGAACCTTTCCGCTCGGGTTGCGAGGGAGTGCGTCGACGATCTCGAGGCGCTCGGGAATCTTGTGTCGTGACAACTCAGCGTCTTTCAAGAAGACGACCATGTCGTCGAAACCGAGAGTCGCACCAGCGTTGGTCACCACGACGGCGCAGGCGATCTCACCGCTCGCGGCATCGGGAAGTCCGACCACGGCGACGTCGGCGACGGCCGGGTGGGCGAACAACAGATCTTCGATCTCCTTGGCCGAGATGTTCTCACCCTTGCGAATGATGATGTCCTTCAGTCGTCCGGTGATGCTCACGAAACCATCGGCGTCGATGACTCCGAGATCACCGGTCCGGAACCATCCGTCCTCGTCGAAGGCATCGACGTCGAGGGTCGGGTCGAGATAGCCCTGACAGACCTGCCGTCCCTTCACCCTCAGCTCACCCTCTTCACCCGCTGCACATTCGTGATCGTCCATCACGACTCGGATGCTCACGCCGGGGCACGGACGTCCGTCGGTGGTGGCTTTCTTGTCGTCGGGGTCGTCGACGTGGACCATGGTGTTGATCGGAGCTTCGGTGAGACCCCACCCACCGATGAGTGGTGCTCCGAAGGCGTCCATCATCTCGGCGTGCAACGTCTTGGGTTTCGGCGCACCACCGCCGTTGAAAATGCGGACATTGGGCAGAAGTCGTTCACCGGTCGCGAGTTGACGCTGAGTGTTGAGATAGGTGAGCCAAAAGACGGTGCCCGCTCCGGCGCAGGTGCAGCCGTTGGCTCCGAGCCAGGCCGGTGTCGCCGACGCGTCGAAGGTCTCGACCATGAGAAGCTCGACTCCGGTCTGCATGGCGTTGAACAACCAGATGAGGCCGCCGACGTGCGTGATCGGAAACACGACGGCCGCCTTGTCGTCGGGGCCGACTTCCATGCTCCACTGCATTCCGTCGTTGGCGGCCGACATGCTGAAGTCGCTGTGCTTGGCGCCTTTCGGATCGGCCGTGGTGCCCGACGAGTAGAAGAGCCAGCGAAGTCCGTGCAGGTCGGCCTCGTACGGCGGAAGTTCGACCTCGGAGGGATCGGCCTCGGGAAGACCCGGATCGGCCACCAGGACCCGAACGTCGTGGTCGAGTTCGGCCGCCACTTCGCGCGCCATCGGCTCGTAGTCGAACCCCCGAAAGACTCCCGGCACCACGAGTACTCGGCACTGCGACTGTCGAGTGATGAACGAGACCTCTCGGTGTCGGTAGATGGGGAGGATCGGATTCTGGATGGCTCCGAGGCGCGAGAGCGCCCCGGTGAGTACGAGCGACTCGAAACGAGATGGTTGGATCCACGAGACGTTGGTGCCCGCTCCGACACCCATCTGCGCGAGTCCGGCGGCGACACGCTCGCACCATTCCTTGTATGCACCGAAGGTGAGCGTTCGTCCCGATTCGTCGCGAGCCATCTGCTTGTCGGGCGTGAGTGTGGCGCGTTCACAGACCAACTGCCACAACGTCTTGCCGTCCAGATCGAGGACGCCGGCGGGAGTAGTCATGACTTCGTGCGACCTCGGCTCAGAACGTGATGACCGCTCGGGCCACTGATCCGCTCTCGAGACCCTCGACGGCACTCTTCCAGTCGGCGATCGGGAAGGTCGCGCTCACGAGCTCGTCGAGAAGTACTTCGCCACGTCGATAGAGGTCGATGATGTAGGGGATGTCTCGCTGCGGACTCACCGATCCGTAGCGACAACCGATGATGCCGCGGTCGACCTGGGTGAGGCGTCCGTACAGACCGTGGAACTCGGCCGTCTGACCGGCCACTCCGATGACTACCACCGTGCCACCCCAGTCGAGGCACTCGAGGGCATTGTTCGTGACGACCGGGTGAGCCACGCAATCGAAGGCCCAATTGGCGCCCCCGGCATTGAACGGTCCGCGCGGCATGTCGTCTCGGTAGGGAAGGATGCTGACGATGGCCTCGACGATGTCGTCGCGTCGGCCGTCGAGGAAGTGTGTGGCTCCGAACTGGCGAGCCAAGGTCTCCTTCTCGGCCAAGGTGTCGACGGCGAT
This sequence comes from Actinobacteria bacterium casp-actino8, assembly GCA_001510455.1. Next base: position 1,807 of record LFFH01000014.1, on the reverse strand, counting down.
GATCGTGGACGCTCCTTGCACCTTCAGCGCTTGGATGCAGTTCAGCCCGACACCGCCGACGCCGAACACGACCGCCGACTGGCCGCGCTTCACGTTGGCCCGGTTGAACACAGCGCCCATACCCGTGACCACACCGCATCCGACGAGAGCGGCCGAGGTGAGGGGAACGTCTTTCGGGATCTTCACGCATTGCACGTCGCGCACGATCGTGCGTTCGGCGAAGGCACTGGTGGCGGCGAAGTTGTAGATCGGTTGCCCGTCGAGAGTGAAGGGCTGGGTCCAGTTGCCGAGTGTCGATCGACAGAACGTGGGCTTGCCGTCCATGCAGAACTCGCAGAATCCGCAGGCGGCGAGAGTGGCGATGATGACGTGATCACCGGGTGCCACGTGGGTGACCGCATTGCCGACCGCTGCCACGACCCCGGCGGCCTCGTGACCGCACACTCCGGGCGACGGAACGGGGTAAAGCCCGTGCATGTAGGAGATGTCCGAGTGGCAGAGACCGGCGGCTGCGACGTCGACCCAGACCTCTCGGGGACCTGGTTCACGCACCGACAAGCCGTCGACCAGCGTCGCCGTGGATCCGTCGTAGACGATGCCTTTCATGATTCCCCCTCGTCGAGCCGAAACGTCGCGAGTCGGACTCTAGTCCGAGTCACCGGAGAATCTGACGGCCAGTCAGATCGGGCGAGAGGGGGAGCGACGATCTCCTACCCTTGGCTCATGAGATCGACATCGGTGACATCGAAGATTTCCGTGACGCCGTTACCGGGAGCGCTCGGGGCAGTCGTCGAGGGTCTCGATTTCTCCAACACCACTGACCTCGATCGCCGTGACATCGCTGCGTCTCTCGTCCCGTATTGGGACGAACACCTGGTCCTCTTCTTCCCGAAATTGCGACTGAGTCCGGCCGACCATGTGGGCTTCGCGTCGTGCTTCGGGTCGCGGCTGGCAGCCACCACCGAAGTGGGAAGTGACTACCGAGATGCACCGACCATGGCGGCCGAGGGACATCCCGAGATCCTCGTACTCGATTCGCAGACGAAGAACTTCGATGCTCGCGCCACCGCGGTCTGGCACACCGACGTGACTTTCGTCGAGACGCCCCCGAAGGCATCACTCTTCGTCATGGAGATCCCGGCGACGAGGGGTGGTGACACCATGTGGTCGAATCAGATTCGCGCCCACGACGCGCTCAGCGAACCGATTCGTCGTCTGATCGGCGAACTGTCAGCGGTCCACGGTCGACCGCCTCTCACCGGAACCGCAACTCATTCGATGACGCGCCGTCATCATTCGTCGGGTGAGACGGCGTTGTTCGTCAATCGCGGTTGGACCGCACGCATCGACGGATTGAGCAACGTGGAGAGCACCAAATTGCTCGAGGCGATATTCACCATCGCCGAGCGACCCGACCTGCAGATTCGCTGGCGGTGGACCGAAGGCGACGTCGCCCTGTGGGACAACCGATACACCATGCACTATGCAGTGAACGACTACTCCGGGCAGCACCGTCGCGCTCGGCGCGTGACGATCTACGAGGCGTGACGTATCAGGACAGGTGAGTGATGCCGAGCATCTTGATGGCGTTGCCGCGTAACACCTTGTAGACCTGCTCATCGGTGAGACCAAGGGTCTGCTCGTGGGCGATCTTGGCGGTGTGAGGCCACGTCGAGTCGGAGTGCGGGTAATCGCATTCGTAGGTGACGTTGTCCTCACCGATTTCGACGAGTGAACGCAGACCGTGCGGATCGTCGAAGAAGCAGCCGTACACGTGCTTCTTGAACAGCTGCGACGGCGGTTCGAG
>LFFH01000013.1 GCA_001510455.1 Actinobacteria bacterium casp-actino8 | reverse complement strand
GGTGCCGAGGATCGAGTGGAGCACTTTCATGACCGCCTCGAGGAGGATGGCCATCACGATGAAGAGTGCTACGACGTACATGAGTACCCCTTTCGGTAGGTTGCGGTCCGTGGCCGCGGGGGCACGGTATGAAGACCCGACGCGATATGTGGTGGATGTCACAGGAAATGGCCCTCTGAGCAGGGATTTTCGCGCGGAGAGTGGTCGTCGGCCCCGCTGAGCGCCCGTGCGATAATCAGGTGTGCGAGCGGTTCGGCGGAGTGAGGATGGAGTGGTCGTCGTCGAGACCCCTGAGCCGGCGTCGTCAGCTCTCGTTCTCACGGTCGAAACCGCCGGAATCTGCGGTAGCGATCTCCACATGCTGGGCCTCGGGCCCTCCGAGGTCACGCTCGGCCACGAATTCGGTGGGCGCCTCCCCGACGGCCGTCGGGTGGCCGTGCGTCCGATCGGGCGGTGTGGCTCGTGCGACTCGTGTCGAGGATTCCGGGCCAATCTGTGCACCGATGCGTTCGCGCGTTTCCAAGGGGGAGCGATCGACGGGGGCTTCGCCGATCGAGTGGCCGTCGACCCCGACACAGTGTTCCCTCTGTACGACGCCCAGACCGCGGGCGCGGCCGCTCTGGTCGAACCCATCGCCGTGGCAGTTCACGGAGTGCGACGTGTGGACGTGCAGCCGGGTATGTCGGTCGCTGTCGTGGGTGCCGGGAGCGTGGGTTTGGCGACGGTCGCTGTACTCGTCGATTTCGGGATCGACGTCGATGTCGAAGCGCGTTACGTGCACCAGCAACAGGCGGTCGAAGCGCTGGGTGGTCGCGTCGGCCTCGAGGGTCGGTACGACGTGGTGTTCGACGCCGTCGGTTCACAGTCCGCATTCGCAACTGCAACCGGTGCCTGCCGGTCCGGCGCGGATCTCGTCGAACTCGGTGTCTTCTGGGACCCGGTGAGCATGGGGGCCGATGTCGTCCTACGCGAGATCACCATCCGTCCCGCTGTCTTCTACACCCACCAGCACGACGGATCCGATTTTCAGACGGCGATCGACGTTCTTCATCGATCGCCGCACATCGAAGACGTGATGGTGACCCATCGCTTCTCGCTCGACGACGCGGCCGAGGCGTTTCGAGTGGCCGCCGACCGTCGAAGTGGAGCCCTCAAGGTTCATCTGGTTGTATGACGGCATGACTCTCGTGATCATGAGGTACGACCTTCGCGTGCCGCCCTCCGACAGCCCGGCCGCCGGCGTTTCCTCCTCAGGTCAGTATTCGGCCTGTCTCGAACAGGTTCGTTGGGCCGACCGAGTCGGTCTCGACATGGTGGTGCTCTCCGAGCATCATGGAACCGACGACGGTTTCATGCCCGCTCCGGTCACCTTGGCGGCCGCCGTCGCCGCGTCGACCGAACGAATCGGAATCAACATTTCGGCCGCGCTCGTGATCATGCACGACCCCGTGCGATTGGCCGAACAGCTGGCCACCGTCGACCTGGTGTCGAAAGGGCGAGTCAGTGTCGTGTGTGGAACCGGCTACCGCCAGGAAGAGTTCGAGATGGCGGGTCTCGAATTCTCGGAACGCTTCTCGGCACTCGAAGAGACGATTCAGGTCATGCGTCAGGCCTGGACCGGGGAGTACTTCGAACACCGTGGGCGACGCGTCCGAGTCCGTCCGGTTCCTCACACTCCGGGTGGGCCCATGTTGATGATGGGTGGATCGACACCAGTGGCGGCTCGGCGAGCGGCTCGACTCGGCTGTTTCTTCACGGCGGCCAACGACGATCCGGCGGTGGCCGAGGCCTACAACGACGAATGCGCCAAGGTCGGATTCCAAGGTTTCGTGATGCTGCCACCGAAGGCACCCGGATTCGTCCACGTCACCAACGACCCCGAACGAGACTGGAATCGGCTCGCTCCGTACGTTCTTCACGAGGCTCGCACTTATGCGGCCTGGCAACGCAAGGGGCAGTCGTCGGTGGTACACGTTCACGACTCGGCCACTCTCGACGACGTGAAGGCGAGCGGGGTCTACGCGATCGTCACACCGGATGAATGCATCGACTTGGCCAAGCGATTCGGTTCGCTCACCCTTCACCCCTTGATGGGTGGAATTCCTCCCGAGGTAGCCGCCGAGAGTTTGTCGCTCTTCGAATCGGACGTTCTCCCGGTTCTGCGTCGCGCGGCCTGAATCAACCGCTCGGCACCTCGTTCGACATCGAACAGGCATGCGTAGGCGACGAACGACAGCGGATACGGGAAGCTGATCGCCATGAGGGCCAGCACCACGAGGTGAAAGCCCCACGCCGCCACGGCCCAGACCCAGCGAGCGCGCTTCGACGACGTGAGGGTGGCCAGGGCGCCGATCTCGACCACCGTCGTGAGGACGGCCGCCGGTGGGAAGATCCAGGCGAAGCGGACGGTCCAGCCGCCGATCGGAGAATGCGGGCTGCCCAGAAGTTCCTTGCGCAGGTTGTCGTAGGCGACTTGATTTCGCAGTACGTCTCCGACGAGCCAGTCCATCCCGCCGTGACGAACCTTGGCGACACCTGCGAGGACGTAGGTGATGACGGTCACGAGGATCATCGCCCGGATGGGAATTCCGTACCGGACATGGTCGATCGGCTCCGCCCGTCGGCGTCGGGAATCGAACGACCATGCGTCGGCCGACTGCGAGAAGCCGAGTGCGAGGAGATGGAGGGCCACGAGGTGTTCGGTGTGAATCACGTGGCCGAACGAGAGTCGATAGGTCGACATCACGAGAAACACGAGTGCGAACGCCGGACCGGTGAAGCGGAATCCGATGCCGACCGTGAACGCTGCGCCGAGGGCGATGGTGGCGAGGAAGAGAAGATGAACGACATCGGGTGACCACGGAGTGTCGAGGAACCAGAGAACCCCCACGCCTTCGGTCTGCCACGCCGGCAGATCGGCCGTCTGCCAGAACGATGCCGACCGGGCGAGCAAGAACACGACCGTGTAGGCGCCCACGAGGACGCGTAGAGCGGCAAGACGCGTCGCGGGAGCCGACCGCCACATCCAGTTGCTCATGAGCCGGTCCCCGACACGCGACAGGACGTGTGAACCACACGTGAGACCGGCGATTTGTTCCCTTCGTACCACTCGATCGCGTCGTATCTCTCGGTGACGATCTCGACATCGGCTCCGGCGAGCGAGGCCGGTAGGCGTGAGGCGATGTCGGAGCAGAGAACTTCTCCGCCATCGTGCCGAATCGATCGATACACCAATTGGGCGGCGATGATGACCTCGTCGTTACCCGAGATCTGCGTGGGTGACAGCCGACGAATCGTTCCATCGGGAGTGGCGACGACTGCAGTGTGAACGGGTTCGATGGCAGTCCGACGACTCGAGAACATCGGATAGGTCGACAACGGGTAGCTGTCACGGTCGAGTGCGACCGGGACGATGCCGATGACGACGACGATCACGAGACCGACGAGACGAACGATCACTCGTCTTGTTCGGTCATCCTCGAATATCCGTGCCATCTCTCTCGTACCGTAGTCGTCGGTGCCATTGCCTAAGGTGGCCGTGTGGACGGGGTCAAGCGCTGGTTGATGTGGATCGTGCTGTGCACGATCGTGTTCGGCGCCGCGCGTGCGGTCGCCCTTCCCGAGGTGTGCGGACCGACGACGAGTGCCGAACGTCGTGAGGCGATCGACGAAGGGGTCGGATGGATCGCGCGCACTCAGGCCGATTCGGGTCGATTCTTGTATCGCTACGACGCAGCCACCGACGAAGTCGTGCCCGGATACGTCTGGATCAGACACGCCGGGACGATGATGGCTCTGGCGCAAGTGGTGGAAGCAGCACTCGACACGACCGGAGAGGCGAAACGGTCGCTTTCACTGGCTCTCGATGCGGCGGTCGAACGACTGTCGACGGCGACGATCGACGGTGGGATTCGATCGGGCCTTCGTGAAGGTTCGTACGTTTCGACCGGAGGCACGGCCCTGCTGTTGTTGGCCGTGACCGAAGGTGGAATCCCGGAGGGTGATCTGGCCGAACGACTCGGACGCCACATCTTGGCGTCGGTCGCTCCGGGGCCCGAGGGAACGTCGGTGATCCTCGAGCAAGCATCGCGTGAACTCGTTTTCGTCCCGGGATCGGTGAGCCGCTTCACCACCGGGGAGGCGGCTTTCGCCCTGGCCCGTCTCGAGCGACTGCAGCCCGGTCGCGGGTGGGGCGAGCCGGTGCCGGCAATTCTCGATTATCTGGCTCTTTACAAGGCTGACGCCGAAGGCTTCGTTCCCGACATGCCCGATCACTGGGCGGCCTACGCAATGGCCGAGATGACCCGTTGGTCGGAAAGTTCCTGGAATCGCATCGTTGGCACCGAGTCGGTCGACTTCGACGACGTGCACGTGGCGTGGGCGAACAAGCAGATGGGGATGAACTCGATCATGGTGCGCTACGAATCTCAGCGCACCAATCGTGGTTTCGACCGATGGTTACGGGGCCGCACCTCTCTGGGGTCAGCGATCGGCACCCACGGGGAGGCTCTCGGTGGCTGGTGGGACGTGGCGGCCGCCGATCCCGACTTCGCAGGAGTTCGAGGACCATTGCGTGATCGACTCGCGTGCAATGCGAGTGTGGTCGCGCACCGGCAGATCGATGCTGCGGAAGCCTCGTCGTATTCGTCTCCTGACGCAGTGCGCGGTTCGTGGTTGTGGTTCGACATCACTCAGGTGGACGATCAGCAACATGCTGTCTCGGCGCTGGTGGCTGCCGAAAGAATTCTCGACGTCGGTGGAGAACTTCCTCGACGCGAGACCCTTCCGCATTCGTGGTGGATGCTCGTGTTGGCTGTCGTCGCCATCGTCAATCCGGCCCGCCTGACCAGATCACGGTTTCGTCTCGGTCCGTGGTCGGTCGTGATCGGTATCGCTCTCCTCGTCTTCGACGGGGTGATTCTGCGACTGCTCGATGTCAGTGTTCCGACAGCTCTCGTCGCCACCGGTGTGGTCGCGATCCTCGGATCGCTGATCGGACTGATTCCCCGTCTCGGGCCCCCCTCGTCGGCCGCGGCGCTGTGGCGCCCGGAAGTGATCGTGTTGACCGTGGCGAGCGGGGGACGTCCCTGGGCAGTCGCGGTCGGCCTCGTGGTCGCTTATGTGTTGTCGAGAACGCCACCTCGATCGAAGCGAGGGGTCGACGCGAGTGCACTCGTTCGACTCGACGTGATGTGGACCCTGGTCGCCGTGGCCGCGGGAATCGCTCTGATCGTCGATGGGGTCTACGCGGTCTGACGGTGACGTCACTTTCGGTCAGACGACGAGATTGACCATCCGTCCCGGAACGACGATCACCTTTTTCGGAGTCGAACCGGCCAGAGCAGCGATCACTTTGTCATCGGCCAGAGCGAGGGCCTGCACGGTGTCACGATCGGCGTCGGCTGGCACCTCGACTCGGGTCCGGACCTTGCCGTTGATCTGAACCGGATATTCGATCATGTCATCGACGAGGAGGGACGGGTCGGCTTCAGGAAAAGCTTCGTACGTGATCGTGCTCGAATGACCCAGTCGTCGCCAGAGTTCCTCACCGAGGTGAGGGCACAACGGTGACAACATCTGGACGAGAGGTGTCGCCACTTCTCGTGGACACGACCCGGTCCGGGTCACTTCCTGGGTGAGGGCGTTGTTCAATTCGATCAATTTGGCGATGGCGGTGTTGAAACGCAGCCCGGCCATGTCGGCCCGAACGCCGTCGATCGTGCGATGGAGCAGGCGGCGGAGTTCGTCGGTCGCAACCGAGTCGTCGACTCGGAACGATCCGGAGTCCTCGTCGACGAGATTTCTCCACACGCGCTGGAGAAATCGCTGCATTCCGACGACGTCGCGAGTGTTCCAGGGACGGCTCGCTTCGAGGGGGCCCATACTCATCTCGTACAGACGGAAGGTGTCGGCCCCGAACTCGTCGTACATCTCGTCGGGTGTGACGATGTTCTTCAGACTCTTGCCCATCTTTCCGTACTCGCGAACGACCGGTTCATCGTCGTAGAAGTAGGAGCCGTCGCGTTCGTCGACGTCGGCGGCCGGGACCGGCTGGCCGCGCGGGTCACGGTAGGCGTAGGCCTGGATGTAACCCTGGTTGAAGAGTCGATGAAAGGGTTCGGAACTCGACACGTGTCCGAGATCGAACAGGATCTTGTGCCAGAAACGCGCGTAGAGGAGATGCAGGACAGCGTGCTCGACACCTCCCACGTACAGATCGACACCACCGGTGTGTCCGGTTCGCCCATCACCGCCGTCGGCTGGACCCATCCAGTACTTCTCGACAGCGGGGTCGACGAACGCGTCCCGATTGGTCGGATCGAGGTAGCGAAGTTCGTACCAACACGAACCGGCCCATTGCGGCATGACGTTGATTTCTCGTCGGTATCGCTTCGGACCGTCACCGAGATCGAGTTCGACGTTCACCCAGTCGGAGGCTCGGGCGAGGGGAGGGATCGGGTCGGTGACGTCGTCGTCGGGGTCGAGAGCTTGGGGTTTGAAATCGTCGAGTTCGGGAAGGAGAACCGGCAACATCGACTCGGGGAGGGCAACGGGACGCCCGCTCTCGTCGTAGACGATCGGAAACGGTTCACCCCAGTACCGCTGACGGCTGAAGAGCCAGTCGCGCAATTTGTAGTTGATGGTCGCCTCGCCGTGTCCGTGAGCCTCCAGCCAGTCGTTGATGACTCGCTTGCCCTCGGCGACCGAGTCGATGCCGTCGAGTGAGAGCGACTCGCTGCTGGAATTGACGTAGATGCCGTCGCCCACGTAAGCCTCGGGCCACTGGTCGGTGTCGATCGTGCCACCGATCTGCGCGGTGATTCCTCGTTCGTCGAACCAAGCGGCCGGCGGTTGCTGAATGGCGGGGATGTCGAGGCCGAACTTACGAGCGAATTCGAAGTCTCGCTGGTCGCCACACGGTACGGCCATGATGGCTCCGGTTCCGTAACCCATCAGTACGTAGTCGGCGATCCAGATCGGCACCGGCGATCCGTTCACGGGATTGATGGCGAACGAGCCAGTGAAAACTCCGGTCTTGTCGCGGCCTTCGGCCTGACGTTCGAGATCCTTGGTGGCAGCAGCCATCGACCGGTACTCGTCGACCTCGGCTCGTCGCTCCTCGGTCGTCAGTCGTTCCACGAGGGGGTGTTCGGGAGCCAGAACCATGAACGTGGCACCGAACAAAGTGTCGGGTCGCGTGGTGAAAACGGTGATGGGTCCGGCCGGTGACGAGAAGTCGACCCGCGCCCCTTCGCTCCGCCCGATCCAGTTGCGCTGCATCAACTTGATGGGCTCGGGCCAATCGAGACGGTCGAGATCCTCGAGCAGACGGTCGGCGTACGCGGTGATGCGCATCATCCATTGCCGCATGTTCTTCTTGAAGACCGGATAATTGCCGATGTCGCTTCGCCCGTCGGCCGTCACCTCTTCATTGGCGAGAATCGTTCCGAGACCGGGGCACCAGTTGACGGGGGCTTCCGAGAGGTACGCCAGTCGGTGGGAGTCGACGAGATCATCGCGCTCGGAGGTCGACAGTTGCGACCACGGACGACCTTCGGGGGTGATGCGTGCACCGGACTCGAACTGGGCGATGAGTTCGGAGATCGGCCGGGCTCGACGCTCCTCGTCGTCGTACCACGATTCGAACACCTGCCGAAAGATCCACTGTGTCCATCGATAGAAGTCCTCGTCGGTCGTGCTCACGCTACGACGCGCATCGTGAGCGAGTCCGAGGCGACGCAATTGACGACGCATGTTGGCGACGTTGGATTCGGTGTTGACGCGCGGATGCACACCCGTCGTGATGGCGTGCTGCTCGGCCGGAAGGCCGAAACTGTCGTAACCGAGGGCGTGGAGAACGTTGAAGCCCATCATCCTCTGGAAGCGTCCGTAGACGTCGGTGCCGATGTAGCCGAGGGGATGTCCCACGTGAAGACCGGCGCCACTCGGATACGGAAACATGTCGAGGACGAACAATTTGGGACGGCCGGCCACTTTGTCGGGTTCGGCGAGCGGTCCGGCCGGGTTCGGTGCCTCGAACGTTCCGTCGGCGTCCCACTGATCCTGCCAGCGTGTTTCGATCTCCCGGGCCAAGTCGGCGTTGTAGCGATGTCGGGGGGAATCGTCGGACGGGCCACGCGAGGAATCGGGGGACGGGCCAGAAGACATAGTTGCCAAGGGTAATCGTCGAGGATTCCTCATCGAACCTTCGCTCGGGGGTAATTTCTCGTGCGCCCCATGGACACGTCTCGTTTCTTCTCGCCCGTCCGAGGTTCGGTCATCGACCGCCTCGAGATCTCGGCTGACGCTCCCACGGGAGTCCGGTTCGTCGGGGCGAGTGTGCGTTCGGGCGATGGTTCCGACTTCGTGTCGTGGCGTCAGGTGCACGACGAGGCGTTGTCGGTGGCGGCGACGTTGCAGTCACTCGGTGTCTCGCCCGGGGATCACGTGGCGATCCTGGGGCCGACGAGTCGATCACTCATGACCGCGATTCGCGGTTGCTGGTTGGTCGGCGCGGCCAGCATGGTTCTTCCTCTTCCGATACGCATGGCATCGATCGAGGCCTTCGTCGAGAGCACACGCGCTCGTATTCGGCACGGTGAGGCCAAATTGGTGCTCATCGACGATGCTCTCGCGCCTTTCTACGAATCGGTTCCCGGAGATCCGACCACCCTGCCGCTCGCCGACGTGATGCCCGGTGTCGGTCGTCCGTCGGCTGATCGTTGGGAGCGTCCGGCCGACGATCCCGATCGTCTCGTGATTCTGCAGTACACGAGTGGATCGACCTCCGAACCCAAGGGAGTGATGATCCCGGAACGCGTGTTGTGCGCCAACATCGATGCGTCCTGCGAGGCGGCCGAATTGACGGAAGCCGAGGTGATGGTGTCGTGGTTGCCGCTGTATCACGACATGGGTCTGGTCGGGTTCCTTTCGATCCCGATGTTGAAGGGTGTGCAGCTCGTCCAGGCGGCACCACAGGACTTCATGGCCCATCCGGGTTCGTGGCTCCAATGGATCAGTGACTGGAAAGGTACGGCCACGGCCGGACCGAACTTCTCGTGGGTTCTTGCGACTCGAGCTCTGAAGCGCATGGCCGACATCGACTTGTCGAGTCTCACCCTCGCTCTGTCGGGAGCTGAACCCGTCGACCCCGTCGCCGTGGAGGCGTTCGTCTCGGCCGCGTCACCGTTCGGATTTCGAGCCGGAAGCATCTTCCCGGCCTTCGGAATGGCCGAGGTGGCGATCGGCGGAGCTTTCCCGCCGCGTCATCGAGGTCTGCAGTGCGACAGTGTCAATCGAGTCGTTCTCGAACGTGAACGCGTGGCGAAGCAGGCCGATCCCGAGGAGACCGACGTCCACGTGCGACGCTTCCCTCTCCTCGGGCGTCCGGTGCCGGGTCTCGAGATGAAGATCGTCGATCCCGAGACGCGAGACGAGTTGCCCGAACGTCAAGTTGGTGAGTTGTTCATTCGCGGAACGAGCGTGACGCCGGGTTACTACAAGCGACCCGATGCCACCGACGCCATGTTTCACGACGGTTGGCTCTGCACCGGTGATCTCGCGTACATGCTCGACGGTGAACTCGTCATCTGCGGACGTATCAAGGACGTCATCATCGTGGGTGGTCGCAACGTCTTCCCCGAAGACATCGAACGGGCGGTCGGAACGGTCGAAGGAGTCCGTGCCGGAAACGTGATCGCCTTCGGGGTCGATGGTTACAAGGGCAAGGAGACCGTGATCGTGGTGGCCGAGGTGAGAAGTGACGACCTCGAACGGGTCCGCCACGACATCCACCACGTCGCTCTCGAAGTGTCGGGACTACCGCCTCGCGACGTCATGCTCGTGAAACCGGGAACATTGCCGAAGACGAGCAGCGGCAAACTTCAGCGAGCCAAGTGTCGCGAGTCGTACTTGGCCGACGAACTCGAACTCGTCGACTCCTGATCAGGCGGTGGCCAGGTCGGCCAACACTTTCCGCCAGCGGTCGGGGTCGGACTTGTACGGGGCGTAGAACGAGATGCGTTGGATCACGTCGCCGTAGCGCTTGTGCAACTCGGGGGCGATCGACTCGGGTTCGCCGACGACGGCGAAGGTGTTCAGGATCTCGTCGTCGACGAGAGTTCCCATCTCCTCCCACTTGCCCTGTTTCGACAGAGTGTTGAGTCGGTCCTGAAGTTCTCCCCATCCGTGGATGTCGAGGACCGGTCGGTAGGCCGGGGTCGAGCCGTAGAAGGCGATCTGCTGGCGCGTTCCGGCGGCCGCCTTGGCGAGGTCTTTCTCGTCGTTGCCGGTGACCACGAAACTTGGTCCGACGATCTCAAATCCCTCCATCGACTTTCCGGCTTTGGCGCGTCCGCGCGCGAGCGCCGGGATGGTCACCTCGCGCAGATATTTCTCGGTGGTGAATCCATGGCAGATGAACCCGTCGCACACTTCTCCGGCGACCTCGGTCATGAGTTCGCCCACTCCGGCGAGAAAAATCTTGGGCGGCCCGAAGTCACCGAGATCGGACGCGGCCGGAGTGAAGAACGGTGTCATGAGGGTGTGCGTGTAGAACTCGCCACGGAAGTCGAGTTTCGTGCCGTTCTGCCAGCAGTCCCAGATGGCACGAATGGCCAGAACCATTTCGCGCATACGGGCAGCCGGTTTGCTCCAGGGCATCGAGAAACGCTTCGTGATGTGAGGCTGGATCTGGCTGCCGAGACCGAGGACGAATCGTCCCTTGGAGAAGGATTGGAGATCCCAGGCCGTGTTGGCGAGAGTCATGGGGCTGCGAGCGAAAGCGACCGCAATCGAGGTGCCGAGCTCGATGGTCGACGTGTGCTCGGCGGCGAGAAGAAGTGGCAGGAACGGATCGTGATTGGTCTCGGCCGTCCAAGCGCCCGAGTAGCCGGCCTCTTCGGCCTCTCGCGCCGAGGACGCGGCGTGGTGCAGGTCGATACTGATTCCACCGTCGACTTTCATGGGACTCCTTCGAAGATCTTGGAACGATCCCAAACGTTCTACTACGGCGAGTCCGGGTTGCTGTCACGGAGGAAGGCCTCGAGTTCGGCCGCCAATTCGTCGGCGGTCGGGATGTCCTTCTCGGAGATCGGTTCGGGGGTGGGACCCGGTTCGAGGGGGAGAGGTTGTTGCTGTGCGGCGTCGAATGCCGCTTCCAGTTTGGTCACCATCTCGGCGTGCTCACTGTTGCGAGCGACGAGACGATCGAGGCGATCACGTTGGATGATGGACTCTTGTTCGAGTGCACGTCGATCGAACTGGATTCCGCACACTTCGGTGAGGCCGTCGAGAAGGGCGACCGAAGCGGCGGGGTAGCTCATCGACGGCAGGTACTGCGGGACCTGTGCCCAAAGTGTGATAGCTGGAGTTCCGATGTCGGAGAAAGCGTGTTCGAGAACCGCCCCCATTCCGGCCGGAACGTCGACCGAGGTTCGCAGGAAGCCGAATCGCTGCACGAGTTCCATCGATGGCGTCGTGCACGAGAGACGGCTCGGCCGGGTGTGAGGAGTCGGAAACGGATACGCACCGAGTCCGACCATCATCGACACGCCAAGACGTCGCGCCAAGTCGACGGTGGCGGCGGAAAATCGATGCCAAGCCGAATCGGGTTCGCTTCCGGTGAGAAGCAGGATGTCACGGTCGTTCGCGTCGTGACCCGAGTAGAGCTCGATGGACGGCCACTCGAGATGGGTGTTTCGGCCGTCCCGAATCTCCATGGTCGGTCGGCGAGCTCGATAGTCGATGAACACGTCGGTGTTGTACGAGGCCAACGGGAAGGGATCCATCTGACCTTCGATCGCCGACATGGCCTCGGCCGCCGACTCGGCAGCGTCGATCCAGCCCTTCATGGCGACGATGAGCACCGGTGCTTCGAGTTCGGGAAGATCGCCGTGAACCTGGAGATCGGGGAGATCGGTCATCGGAGGGTCTCGAGTCGAGCCTCGGCTGTCGTCGCTGCATCGATGACCTGCTGATTGAAAGGTGCCAATTCGGCTGGATCTCGTTGTCCGAGCGCGCCACCCAGATAACGGGCGTACACACCCTCGAGGATGCAGGCCAGTTTCCAGTACGCGAACGCCACGTAGAAGTCGAGTTGCGACGTGTCGCGTCCACTGACTTCGGTGTAGCGCCGAGCGAGTTCGGCGCGGTCGAGGAAGCCCGGAGCCGTGCACGCCTGTCCGGTCCAGGCCGAAGCCGCGTCACCGGGACCCGTCCAATAGACCATCAACAGTCCGAGATCGGCCATCGGATCGCCGAGAGTGCAGATCTCCCAATCGAGCACTGCGACCACGTTGCCGCTCGGATCGACCATGCAGTTGTCGAGTCGATAATCGCCGTGCACGAGAGTGGCCGGCCCTTGGTCGGGCACGCGCTCGAGTAGCGCGTCGTGCACGCGGTCGACGGCGGGAAGATCGCGCGTCTTCTGAGCGTTCCACTGTCCGTACCAGCGCTTCAACTGTCGGGCGATGTAGCCCTCGTGTCGTCCGAGATCTCCGAGACCGACGGCAGTGGGGTCGACGGCGTGAATAGCGGCCATGGTGTCGACGATCGATTCCGAGGCCCGACGACGAGCGTCGGGAACGAGATCACGTTCGGCTGCGTCGCGATCACGGATGACGAGTCCGTCGACGAACTTCATGACGTAAAACGGAGCACCATTGACCGACGGGTCGTCGCAGAATCCGAGTGCGGGCGCCACGGGAACCGGGGTGGAGCGGAGGGCGGCGATGATCTTGTGCTCTCGTCCCATGTCGTGGGCACTGGCCAGAACGTGCCCGAGCGGAGGGCGACGAACCACGAAGCGTTCGCCGTCGGATCCTGTGACGCGGAAGGTGAGATTCGAGTGTCCGCCGGCGATCACGTCGAAAACGAAAGGACCGCGAGCGCCCTCGACATTGTTCTCGAGCCACTCGGTCACTCGTGGGACGTCGACACCGGGAACATCGACATCGGGAACATCGACATCGGGAACATCGACGCTGGGAACTTCGCCACGAGAACCGAGGGAGTCGTTCGTCGAATCACTCACTCCCCGTACGGTAGCCCCTGTCGGCGAGAGTGGAACACGGGCCGGCGAATCGGTTCGAGGCGATGTCGCGGATAGCGTCGTCATCATGTCGATCGACGTCACCGATGCCACGTTCGAGACGGACATCATCGAGCGTTCGCAGACGACGCCCGTGGTCGTCGACCTGTGGGCGCCGTGGTGCGGTCCGTGCAAGACACTCGGCCCGATCCTCGAGAAGGTCGTCGACGCCACGGGCGGAAGAGTCGTCTTGGCCAAGGTGAACGTCGACGAGAATCCCGGGCTCGCTCAGGCCTTCCGTGTCCAGGGAATACCGGCGGTTTTCGCCATTCGTGACGGCCAGGTCGTCGATGCGTTCCAAGGAGCGTTGCCCGAACACGAAGTCGCCCGTTTCGTCGAGTCTTTGCTGCCCACTGCGAACGACGAGATGTTGTCGGCACTGGTGGCGGCCGGTGACGAGGCCAGTCTCGAAAAGGCTCTCGACATCGATCCGGGGCACGAGGGTGCAATCGTGGCTCTGGCCGACATCTACACGGCTCGAGGCGAGGGGGAGCGGTCGCTCGCACTTCTCGCCCGGGTCCCCGAGACCGATGATGTTCGTCGCGCGGCGGCTGCGGCACGTGTGTCCATGCGCCCCGCCGACGACTTCGACGAACAGCTCGCCGAGTTGCTCGAGCAGGTCAAGGCTGACGACGAGGCTCGGCAACGGTTCGTCGACATCCTCGAATTGATGGGCCCCGACGATCCTCGTACGGCGGCTTGGCGCAAGAAGTTGACGGCCCGTCTCTACTGAGACGCACCTCGAAGGAGCACGACGTTGTCAACGGCTCTACGCCGCCCGGTCGATCGTCTCGGCGACGAATTCGACGTCGTGGTGGTCGGGGGAGGTATCACCGGAACCTGTGTGGCTCGGGAGGCTGCTTCACGTGGACTCCGAGTCGCTCTCGTCGAGCGATCCGACTTCGGCTCGGGTACGAGTAGCGCGACCACGAAGTTCATTCACGGTGGCATTCGTTATCTGGAGCAATACGACGTGGCCGTCGTTCGAGAGAGTCTCCGTGAGCGACGGATTCTCGCTCTCGGAGCACCTCATCTCGTCGAACAGACTCAGTTCATCATGCCGGCGTGGCGATGGAGCAAACCGCCGACTCCTTTGCTCGGTGCAGGAGTGGCCCTTTATCACACGCTCTCTTTCGATCGGAATCGCAGCGCTCCACCTTCACTGCGCATTCCGATTCCGCGATGGTTGAGTCGTAGCGATCTGTTGGGCCGAGTGCCTTGGCTCGATCCGGAATCGTTGCAAGGTGGATTCGCCTATCACGACACGCTGAACGTGCACCCCGAACGTCTGCTTCTCGCCTATGCGCGTTCGGCGGCTGGTGCCGGCGCCGTGTTGGTGAATCACTGTGAGGTCACCGGATTCCACACCGAGATCGACGGTGACACGGTGATCGTGAAAGGGGTCGATGTCGTCGATCGCCTGGACGGTCGATCGCAACGAATTCATGCATCGGTCGTGGTGAACGCGGCCGGACCATGGATCGAGGAGGTGTTGGGTCCGATCGGGCGGAATCTCGGAGTCGGAGTCGATCGCTCGAAAGGTGTTCACGTCCTCACCCGACCGCTCGGTGGTGGCGTGGTGAAAGATGCCGTTTTCGCGCGAGCCCGATCCGGGCGTCACGTGATCGTGTCGCCCTGGATGGGCAAGTCGTTCATCGGCCCGACCGACACGCCGATGCTCACCGACGATCCGGTCACCTGCGACCCCGAGGACGTCGAACAGATCCTCGACACCGTGAACTCGACGATGTCTCCCTCGGAGTCGCATCTGACCTTCGACGATGTCGAGCTCACGACGGTTGGCGTTCGTCCGCTCATCAAGGTCGAGGACGAAGAGGCCGAGTCCTCGCAGTCGTCCGATACGTACTCGGCCAGTCGTCGGCACGAACTTCACCATCACCTGAATCGTGGAGTCGCGAATCTGTGGACCATCGCCGGGGGGAAGTGGACGACTGCTCGAGCCACGGCCGAAGACATGGTCGACGAGCTCTTCGTTCACGAGTTGTCGCACGTGAAGGAGCGATCGTTCGGTTCACGAACCGCGCCGGCCCACGGCACCTTTGCGTGGGCCGAGGATGCCGAGCCCTTCATGGTGGATGCAGTCACCGAATTGACGAAGGCCGGAGTTCCGAATCGGGCGGCCGAGATCGTGGTCAGAGCTCACGGAACCGACTACCGACGGATACTCGATCTGGTGACGGAGGATCCCCGTCTGGCCGAGACGTTGCCGGGCTCCGACGAGATCGCGGCCCAGATCGTCGTCGCCGTGGTCGACGAGGCGGCGCGCACACTCGCCGACGTGATCGATCGACGATTGATCACCGGGACGACGAATCGAGTCGACGAGGTGACGTTACGGGCGGTGGCCGATGTCGTCGCTCCGCTTCTTGGCTGGTCGGACGGAACGGTCGAAATGGAAGTCGATCGTGAACGTCGTCGTCGTGAGTCGATCGACGCCCATTGGCGCACTCGTCGCCCGTGATCCAACGTCGCGCCGTGTGCGCGGGAGGCAGCGATGGACGAATGGCGTCCGCAGATCCCGATCGACGACGAGACCCCGTTGTCTCGAATCGTTGCGTGGCTGAAGTTCTTGGGGCCGACGAAAGTGGTTGCGTCGGTGCTCGGCGCGGTGGTGGCCGTCGCCGTCGGTTGGGTGTTGCTTCGTCCGGGTGAACCGGGCGCCGAAGCCACGCTCGGAACCCTGGCCCCGTCGTCGGAGCCGGTCTCGTCACGTGACGTAGCGCAAGAGGTCGAGCCCGTTGATTCGAAGCTCATGGTGCACGTCGCCGGCTCGGTGTCGACCCCAGGTGTCTACGAGCTGGTGGTCGGAGCCCGAGTGGTCGATGCCGTGACAGCCGCTGGTGGGGCCTTGGCCCGAGCGGCGACCGATTCCGTGAATCTTGCGTCTCGACTCGAGGACGGTCAGCGGGTGTACGTACCGGCAGTCGGTGAGGTGTGGGAGAACGCGCCGGTTGCCGGAGCGGGAGAGGCCTCAGTCGTGATCGACCTCAATCGAGCCTCGGCCGAACAACTCGATCGTCTACCGGGAGTCGGGCCGTCGACTGCGGCGGCGATCATCGCCCATCGCGACGAGATCGGACGCTTCGTCGGCGAGGAGGATCTGCTCGCGGTTCCCGGAATCGGTGCGGCCAAGGTCGCCGCGTGGCGGGGACTGATCTCGTTCTGATGCGACGGTGATCAGAGGTTCACCGACAGCAGTGTTCCGGCAACGGCGATTCCGAGCAACGAGCCGACCCAGATGCCGATGGCGAGTCGGAACCATTCCCGCCGCCACTCCGGCCATCCGGTGATCGGACGTCGCGAGGAACGTCGAGCGGCGACGGCGCCCACCACGAACCAGACGCCTGCGCTCGAGATCACGGCGACGAACCAGCGTCCGGCACCACCCATCACCGGAATTCCGGTCATCGGAAGAGTGGGAATGGCCACGACGGCGAGTACGAACCCCGGTATTCCTCGCCAGGCCGAGTCGGATCCGATCAACAAAATGGCGGCGACCAACGAGATGACGGCGGCCGACGAAACGGACACCAAAGGTCCGAGTCGTCGAACGAGTCGACGATGGTGGCGTGGCCCATCGGGAACGACGACCCGGCGCGAAATCGTCTCGATAGCCACGGAACAACCGTACGGCTCGGCGAGATCGGATGCCAGCATGCCGTCTCCGTTGCTCGTCACAGCTGCGGTCGTGGTGGCTTCGGTCTGGTGGTCGGACGTCCTCGTGAGTCCGTCCGACGGACTCGATCATCGACTGCTGTGGTTGTCGTTCACGATGGCGATGTGTGTCGTCGTGTTCGGCACGTTTCGGCGACGACGCGTGTTCCTCCTCGTCCTCTTGTTGCTCGCTGGTGTTGCGTGCGGTCGGGGAGTCGTCGAATGGTCGGTTCAATCGCGTCCCGTCGAGGGACGGGTCGACGCCGTCATGAGGGTGGTGGAAGACCCGGAATTTCGTGGTCGAGGGGTTCGGATCGTCGTGGACGACGGGCGGGATCGCCTCGAGGCGTACGCGTACGGATCGGTCGGTCGACGTCTGTCACGCGTGTCGGCCGGCGAGATGGTCGAGGTGGAAGGGCGACGTCGACCGATTGATGCGTCGTCGTCTCGGCGACGCCTGCTGCGACACGTGACGGGCCGGATCGACATCGAGAGGGTCGATCCACGACCCTCGGGGATCGATCGGACGGGAGGAGGCCTCGATCGCGCGGCGAATCGAGTTCGAGATTCGTTGGAGCACGGCGCACGAGTCCTGCCGTCGAGCGATCGAGCCTTGTTGCTCGGATTCCTCGTCGGTGATGACCGGTTCCAGACGTGGGACACGATTTCGGCGTTTCGTGAGAGTGGGCTGGCTCATCTGACGGCGGTGTCGGGTCAGAACGTCGCTTTCGTCCTCGCCATCGTGTCACCGCTCGTGTCACGGCTGTCGCGTGGCGCACGGGTCGGAGTCACGATCGTCGTCCTGGCATGGTTCGCCGTTCTGACCCGAGCCGAACCCTCGGTCGTTCGCGCCGTGTTCATGGCGGGGGCCGCGACGATCGGGTCGGTCCTCGAATGGCGTCGACGAGGGCTCGACGTACTCTGTCTCGCCGTCGTGCTGGGTGCGATCATCGACCCTTTTCTCGTCTGGAACGTCGGGTGGTGGTTGTCGATCGGCGGCTGTGTGGGTCTCGCGGTGATCGCGCCCCACGTGGCGACGAGTCTTCGATCAGGGCGACTGGCCGCCGTGGTGTCGCCGACGATCGGTGCCCAGTTGGGCGTGCTTCCCGTGTCGGTTCTGGTGTTCGGGTGGCCGAGTGCATGGTCGGTGCCGTGCAACGTCCTGGCCGGACCGGTGGCTGGTCTCGCCATGTTGATCGGCCTCCCTATGACACTGCTCTCGTCGTTCCTTCCCGATTCCTTGGCGTCGGTCGTCATGGCGCCGATCGTCTCGGCCGTTCGTTGGGTCGATGTGGTCGCGCGGATCGGTGCGCGGCTCGACGTACCTTCCTGGATAGATGGAGTCATCGCGGTGCTCGTTCCCCTCGGGTTGATGGTCGTCGGGCGTCGGCGAAACAGCGTTCGAGTCACCGGTGTGGCAACCTCTGCGTATGAGCGTTCACCTCGTTCACGGCTCTGACGACGTGCTGGTGGCCGACAAGGTCGCCGAGATCGTGCGCGAACTCGTGGGCAGCGAGGACCGCTCTCTCGTCCTCGAGGAATTCTCGGGAGATTTCGTGATGGCGGGCGCGACCGAAGCGGCGAGCACCCCGCCGTTCTTCACCGATCGGCGAGTCGTGGTGATCGATCGAGGAGGTGCTCTGTCGGCCGATGACGTCGCCGTCCTCGTCGATTACCTCGCCGATCCGCCCGACTTCACCGATCTCGTGATCGTGTGGGGTTCGGGTCGCGTCTCCGATGCACTGAAGAAGGCCGTCACCAAGGTGAGTGGTCGAGTGATCGACCCGTCGCCGCCCACGCGGGCCGCCGATCGACGCGAGTGGTGGAGCGAGCAGATCAGGGCGCGCGAACTCGACATCGAGCCGGCGGCCCAGGCGATGCTCATCGAGTGGCTCGGCGAGGATGTGTCCCGCCTGGACGGACTCGTACGAACCCTGAAGTCTGCCTACGGATCGAAGCGAGTGTCGGGCGACATGCTCCAGCCGTATCTCGGTGAGCGTGGCGACGTTCTCCCGTGGGATCTGACCGACGCGATCGACGGAGGGCGGGCGACCGAGGCTCTGCGGGCCGCCCGTCGGATGATGAAGGCTGGGGAGCGACATCCGCTGCAGATTCTCGCTCAGCTGCACAATCACTACGGTCGATTGGCCCGACTCGACGGTGAGGATCTCTCGACCAAGGAATCGATCGAAGCGGCGGTCGGCGTGAAGGGGTACCCGGCTCAGAAAGCGTTCAACACGTACCGTTCGATCGGACATGACGGGGTGCGACGAGCGTTCGAACTCTTGTCGTCAGCCGACTCGGATCTCCGCGGAGGAACGGGTCTCGACGAGGACGTGGTAATGGATGTGTTGATCGCGCGACTGTCGCGCTTGGCCCCAGCGGTCAGCCGGCGGCGTTGATCTTCTTCATCAAGCGGCTCTTACGGCGGGCCGCGGTGTTCTTGTGCAGAATGCCCTTGGATGCGGCCATGTCGATGCGCTTGACGGCGAGACGCACGTCTTCGGCGTTCTCGGGGGAACCGACGCTGGCCCGAGCCGTCTTGACGCGCGTCTTCAACTCACTCTTGACAGCCTTGTTTCGCTCGGCCGCCTTGGCGTTGGTGCGATTGCGCTTCTTCTGACTCTTGATGTTGGCCACGTGAACCTCGTTGCGTCGATAACGGCTGGTGAAGGGTATCAGCGCCTGTGCACGACCCCAACTGGGGTCGAGGCCCGTCCGGGCGGGGCGGGTGATACAACGTCCCAGGTCAGGGCCGGGAGATAGGCTCAGCGAGGGCGTCGTCGGACGAAGCCCGCCACTCCCCATGGACCTCTCCCGAATCCGCAACTTCTCGATCATCGCCCACATTGACCACGGGAAGTCGACGCTTTCCGACCGAATCCTCGAGATCACGGGGGCCGTCGACAAGCGGGAGATGCGTGAGCAGTATCTCGACTCCATGGACCTCGAGCGTGAGCGGGGGATCACGATCAAGGCGCAGAACGTGCGAGTCGAGTGGAAGGGTCACACGCTTCACCTGATCGACACCCCAGGTCACGTCGACTTCGGCTACGAGGTGAGTCGGTCCCTCGCTGCGTGCGAGGGAGTGGTGTTGGTGGTCGATGCCGCCCAGGGCATCGAAGCTCAGACTTTGGCCAACTGTTACCTCGCCCTCGAGAACGATCTCGAGATCGTGGCTGCGCTCAACAAGATCGATCTCCCGGCGGCCGACCCCGATCGCTACGCCATGGAGATCGAGACAGTGCTCGGGATTCCGGCCGACGAGATCCTGCGCATCTCGGCCAAGACCGGCGTCGGTGTCGATTCGTTGCTCGACGCAGTGTGCGATCGGATCCCGCCTCCGGTGGGCGATGCCGATGCGCCACTTCAGGCCCTCATCTTCGACAGCCAGTACGACCAGTATCGAGGTGTGGTGTCGTCGATCCGAGTGATGAACGGTCGGATGACGAGTGGTTCGCGACTCTCGTTCATGCAAGCCAAGGCTCAACACGAGGCCATCGAGATCGGGGTCCGTCGTCCGGTCACCACTCCGGTCGCTGAGCTCGGTCCGGGTGAGGTGGGTTATCTGATCGCCGGCATCAAGGACGTCGCCGAAGCGCGTTCGGGTGAAACGGTCACCATGGCCTCACGGTCGGCCGAACAGCCCTTGCCCGGCTATCGCGATCCGAAGCCCATGGTTTTCTGTGGGCTCTATCCGATCGACGGTGACGACTTCGAGAACCTTCGGGAGAGTCTGCAGAAGTTGAAGTTGAACGACGCGTCGATCACGTACGAGCCGGAGACGTCGGGTGCGCTCGGTTTCGGGTTCCGTTGCGGATTTCTCGGCCTGTTGCACATGGAGATCGTCAAAGAACGTCTCGAGCGTGAATTCGGACTGTCGCTCATCGCAACGGCTCCGAGTGTCGAGTATCGAGTGACCAAGACCAACGGCGAGATCGTGATCGTCGACAATCCGGCCGATCTGCCGCCGGCTCAGAGCATCGACTTCATCGAGGAGCCTTACTTCCGCGTGAGCATCATCACTCCGAAGGACTACACGGGCACTCTGATGGAGCTGTGTCAGTCACGACGGGGTGACATGTCGAAACTCGAGTACTTGTCGCCCGAGAGAGTCGAACTGCACTACAGGATTCCCCTGGCCGAAGTCGTGGTCGATTTCTTCGACCAGATGAAGAGTCGAACCCAAGGGTACGCCAGCCTCGACTACGAACTCGAGGGCTATCAACCGAGTCATCTCGTGAAGGTCGACCTTCTGCTCAACGGATTGGCGGCCGACGCCTTCTCGACCATCGTCCATCGCGACAAGGCCTTCGATTACGGGCGTCGTATGTGCGAGAAGTTGCGGGAGCTCATTCCGCGCCAGATGTTCGACGTTCCGATCCAGGCAGCGATCGGTGGCAAGGTCATCGCGCGTGAGACGGTGAAAGCCAAGCGAAAGGACGTCCTCGCGAAGTGCTACGGAGGTGACATCACCCGTAAGCGCAAACTGCTCGAGAAGCAAAAAGAGGGAAAGAAGAAGATGAAGGCCATCGGGCGCGTCGAAGTTCCGGGTGACGTCTTCATCTCGGCCCTCAAACTCGACGACTGAATTCGCGATGTTCGCCTCGGCCGGAACGTTCCGCTCTCTGCGGACCCGCAACGCTCGCCTCTTCTTCGGGGGACTGATGGTCTCGAACGTCGGGACCTGGCTGCAGTCGACAGCGATGTCGATCCTCGTGTATCGACTGACCGGGCAGGCCACGAGTCTCGGAGTGGCCGTCGCTCTCCAGTTCCTGCCGATGTTGTTTCTCGGTGCCTGGGCGGGGGCCCTGGCCGACCGACGGGACAAGCGAACGATGTGCCTCGTCACGCAGGGCGCGCTGACGGCCCAGGCCCTCGTCCTGGCCGTCCTGGATTTCGCCGGTGCCGTGAACGTCGGAGCGATTTACGTCCTGTCGTTCGTTCTCGGTGTGGCCGGCGCGCTCGACAATCCGGCCCGCCGAGGGTTGGTTGCCGAACTCGTCCCGTCGGCCGACATCAGCAATGCCATGAGCCTCAACACTGCCGTAATGACGGGTTCGCGTGTCTTCGGTCCGGCTCTCGCCGCCGCACTGATC